>DASZZO010000310.1:0-67354 GCA_035544915.1 Gemmatimonadaceae bacterium
CTCATCCGGCTGGGGGACGTATCCCTGCTGCATCTCACCAATGCCCTGCTCGGAGTGCTCGCGCTCGGCTGTATTCGCGCAATCCTCGCGAGTGTGTTTCCCGCCCCAGCGCTGGCGCGTGAACTCGACCTGGTGACCCTCGCCTGCGCCGTGCATCCGGTACTCCTCTCGACGCTGCTGCAGGTGAACATCGATTTCGGCGTGTATGTGTTTTTTTTCGCCACGCTCGCAGCCCTGCTGCGCGAGCGGTTTGCCTGGACGGCGCTCGCGGGTGTTTTCCTCTGCTTCAGCAAGGAGACCGGCGTGCTGGCCTACGCAATCATGATTGGGCTCTGGGCGTTGTTCCGGGTGGCCGGCGGCAGCGGCGGGACACCGATTGCCCGCATCCGGCGGCTCACGCCGATGTGGGTGACCGTGGCGCCACTGGTCCTGTTCGGCGTCCACGTGGCCTGGTGGAATGCGACGCACACCCAGGCTGCGGTCTGGAAGCACGCGTGGCAGCGGGGGCCGCTCGACGGGTTCCGGTTCTTCAATCTGAGCGATTCAATCTTCCAGAGTTACGCGGCCGGCATCTTCCTGCTCGGGTTCATGTGGGTGCTTTCGGTGATCATCGGCGCCGACCTGCTCGCCGCCGGCGTGCGCATGGTCCGCCGGCTACCCGACCGCGACGTGCCCGGGGCAGAGCGCCGTGCGCTCGCGTTCGTGAGCGTGCTCACCGCGCTGGTCGCCTACCTCCTGACCGCGTTTCGTACCTGGAGCAACCTGCGGTATTTCGCGCTGCTCTATCCATTGCTGGTGCTGCTGGCGTTCGCGGCGCTGCTGCGGCTGCGGGCCGGCACGCCGCTTCGCATCGCGGTGTTGGCTGGTGTCGTTCTGCTGTTCGCGTGGGCGTCCTTCCGTTCGGCCGATCCCGTCTCGCGCGCCGTCTACGGCACGTTCTCCATCGGGGAGCGTGAGATGTACCGCATGGCTTCCATCTCAGGGGAATACAAGGGTCCGGGCCGCGATGAGCTCGTATACAATCTCGAATTCACCGGATACCATGCGGTGCAAAACGCGCTCTACCGGGTGCTGCATCCCGCTGATTCGACGTCGATCGCGACCGCGCAGCCGGCGCGACGGGAGATCTTCAGCGCACTCGATGCCGTAACCTTGCGACGCACGCTCCGGCGTGACGCCGTCATCATGCCCCGTTACTGGGACGAGGCGAGCCTCCTCGCGGCATCGGTGCCCTTCCGGCCACGCCAAATCTGGTTTCTCGACTTCTCATTCCGCCCCGACGCCGACTCGTCGCTGCAGTCACTCGCGACGCTCTATCGCGAGTCAGCGGTCGTCCGCGCAACGGCAGAGGGGCATACGATTGTCGCCCACCTGCTCGACGCGAGGGTGCGGTGATCAGGCTGCGCCGCTGGTGGTGGCTGGTGCCGCCGGCGCTGCTCGTTGCGCTGGTGTGGCCGGAACGGCATTTCGTGCCGATGTGGGACGGCAATGTCTATCTCCAATGCGTGATTGACGCCGCGCAACAGGGCCTGAGCGCCCATTCACTGCGATGCGGTGGACACCATTCACAGCTCTACATGGGACTGCTCGCACTGGCTGAACGCGCGGCACCAGGAAGCACGGTCGCGATCGTCACCGTCAATCTGATCCTCGCCGTTGCGGCGCTCGGGGCGTTTGCGGCACTGCTGCGCCGCCTCGCGCCCGGCGACGACTGGTGGGCCGAACGTGCGCTCCTCGTGACAGTGCTGGCGGCGCACCCCCTGATCGGCGCGACGCTCGTACAGCTCAATCCCGATTTCGGACTGTACGCGTTCTTTCTGATCACGCTCGCATTACTCCTCTGGCAGCGCTATCCCGCGGCGGCGCTGTCGGGACTCATGCTCTGCTTTGCCAAGGAGACGGGAGCGCTCGCGTTCGGCGTGATGCTCGCGCTGCATGCACTCTTCCGGTGCGCGGGCGGCACCGGCCCCGCCACCACGCGCTGCCGGGCCATTGCGCGGGAGATGGCACCGGCCGTGCTCCCCCTCGTGGCCTACGCCGCGTTCCTCGGGTGGTGGGCCGCAACGCAGTCGGGCTACTTCATCTGGAACGGCGGGATCCACGAACGTCCGCTGACGGGGATCCACTGGTTCGATTTCGAAGACGTGACGCTGCGCAGCTATGCGGCGATCATTTTTGTGCTCGGGTTTGCGTGGGTCGCAACGGCGGTCGTCGTCGCCGATCTCGCCGTCGGTGCGATGCGGACCGCCGCCCGCCGCGGTGATCGCGCGCTCACCGGCCTCGATGCGAGGGCGTCGTGGTTCATCGTCGTGCTGTTCGCCGTCCTGACCTACCTGTTGACGGCGTATCGCACGTGGAGTTTTCCGCGCTACTTCGCTGTGCTTGCGCCGCTGCTGCTGGTCGTTGGTTTCATCTCTCTCGTCCGGCTGGGCGCGGGCCCATCTGTGCGACGCGTGGCGCTCGGCGCGCTTGCGCTCGTGCTGCTCTCCGCGAACTGGACGTCGTCGGACCCGGTGTCGCGAATGGTATTCGGGAGTCTGCCGGTTGGGGAACGCTCGTTGTACCAGGTGGCCGGCATCGCGCGTGACTTTCGCGCGCTCGCAACCGACCATCTTTGCTACAACCTGGAGTTTACCGGGCTTCACGATGCATTCAATTCGGCGTTCGCGGGCATCCGGCCTACCGAGTCCACGTATGTCGTCTTTCCGCGTACCAACCGCTGGGGTCTCTGGTCGCCACTCGATCCGCGCAGCTTCGCGCGCGTGGCGCGCCGGACTGGCGTCGTCATGCCGCGGTATGCCGACGAGGTGATGATCGCGGTGCTGCGCGACCAGCAACCGCGGGACCTCTGGCTGCTGGAACAGCCAACCGATGCTGATACCCTCGCGAGGGCGATGCTGCACCGGAGCTATGCGGATAGCGGTGCGTCGCGCTATACCGCTCGCGGTGTCACCATCGCCGTGCGTCACATGGTTCGCTTCGGCGCGAGACCACTACCTTAGGTTTCAGGAGGAGGAATGAGGCAAATGGTGCAACCTCTCGAACGGCCCCGATGAAAGTCGTGATTCTTGCGGGCGGGCTCGGCACGCGTCTGCAGGAGGAGACGTCCGCGCGGCCGAAGCCGATGGTCGAGGTTGGCGGCCGGCCGATACTGTGGCACATCATGCACCTGTACGCGACCCACGGCCTCAAGGAGTTCGTGGTGGCGCTGGGGTACAAGGCCGAGATCGTGCGTTCGTATTTCCTGAGCTACCACGCGGTAGCGCGCGACGCGACCGTACGGCTGGCCGACGGCAACGCCACGGTGCACGGCGAACCCCGGGAGGACTGGACTCTGCACCTCATTGACACCGGGCTCGAGACTCAGACCGGAGGACGGATCCGGCGACTCAGGGAGTGGCTCGGCAACGAGCCCTTCTGCCTGACGTACGGCGACGGTGTCAGCGACATCGACATCGGCAAGCTGATCACGTTTCACAGGCAACACGGCAAACTCGCCACGGTCACGGCAGTCCGGCCCCCGGCGCGATTCGGAGGCCTCGAGCTTGAGGGCGATCAAGTGCTCAGGTTCGCCGAGAAGAACCAGACGAGCGAGGGATGGATCAACGGCGGCTTCTTCGTCCTTGAACCGGCGGTGGTCGACTACATCGCGGGGGACAGCACGCTCTGGGAGCACGAGCCACTGGAACGTCTGGCGAGCGAGGGGCAGTTGCGCGCGTTCCGCCACGAAGGCTTCTGGCAGCCGATGGACACCCTGCGCGACCTGCGGTTGCTCGAATCGCTATGGACCGGCGGCAACCCGCCGTGGAAGACGTGGCGCTGAGCGCGGGGCGCGCGGATGCAATCCGCGCACAAATCCAGGCACTGGTGGCGGAGTACCATTCTGCGGCCTTCGCGCGGCAGCAGCCGTTCGTGCGGGGTGAGACCCCGGTGCCGGTATCGGGGCGGGTGTTCGGCGTCAGCGAGGTGCAACACCTCGTCGACGCCGGGTTGGACTTCTGGCTTACCACGGGCCGCTTTGCGGCACAGTTCGAGCGCGCTTTCGCCGCCGTGATGGGAGCGCGGCATGCGATGCTCGTGAACTCGGGCTCCTCGGCCAATCTGTGTGCGGTCAGCGCGCTGACCTCGCCGATGCTCGACGGGCGCGAACTGCATGATGGAGATGAGGTCATCACTGTTGCGGCCGGCTTTCCGACCACGGTCAACCCGATATTCCAGAATCGGCTGGTGCCGGTGTTCGTGGACGTCGAGCTGCCGGGCTATGGCATAGACATCACGCAACTCGACGCTGCCCTCTCGTCGCGCACGCGTGCCATCATCGTCGCGCACACTCTGGGCAATCCATACGATATCGGCGCTGTAGCCGAGTTCGCGAAGAAGCACGGGCTCTTCCTCATTGAGGATTGCTGCGATGCCGTCGGCGCGACCTTCGCGGGCAGGTCAGTCGGCACGTTCGGCGACCTCGCCACCGTGAGTTTCTATCCCGCGCACCACATCACGATGGGCGAAGGCGGGTGCGTACTCGCCCACAAGCCTCTGTTCAAGCGTATTGTGGAATCGTTCCGCGACTGGGGTCGCGACTGCTGGTGCGAGCCGGGCAAGGCGAACACGTGCGGCAAGCGCTTCGACTGGCAGCTGGGTGACCTGCCCCACGGCTACGATCACAAGTACACCTATTCGCACGTGGGCTACAACCTGAAACTCACGGACATGCAGGCGGCGGTGGGCGTCGCGCAGCTGGCGCGGCTGGACGAGTTCGTCGCCGCGCGGCGGAGGAATTTCACGTATCTGCGTGAACGGCTGACCGGCGTCGACGACGTGCTGGAGTTCGCGACAGTGCATCCGAAGGCGAATCCGAGCTGGTTCGGCTTTCCGATCCGCGTTCGCGACGACGCCCCGTTCACCCGCAACGAGTTCGTGGCGTTCCTCGAGGGACGCAACATCGCCACGCGGCTGCTCTTCGGCGGCAACCTGGTCCGCCAGCCCGCCTATCGCGGCCTTACCTTCCGCGTGGTCGGCGATCTCGCGCGCTCGGAACAGGTCATGCGCGGCACGTTATGGGTCGGCACCTACCCCGGGCTGACGACGGAGATGCTCGACTGGATTGTCGACAGCGTGGTGGCCTTCTGCGGGGGGGCGGGCGAACGCGCACGTGGGTAGGCTCTCCGGGCGCGATCTCCGGCACGGTCGCGAGGACATACAACGCGCTGGGGACCCCGCGTGATACCAGGAATTCTCCAGCAGGATCTCGACGCGGCATTGGAACGCTCGCGTGACCTCTTTGTGGAGCTGAGTGGGGCCCGGCTGCTGATTACTGGCAGCACCGGCATGGTTGGCACATTGATGCTCGAGTCGGTGGCGCACGCGCGCGCGCGCACGGGCGCCGACATCCGGGTTGCGGCCCTTGCGCGCGACGCGCGGCGGCTCCACCAACGGCTTCCGTGGATCAAGGACGCCAGGTGGATCGAGGTTGCAGAGGGCGACGTTCGCTCTTTCGTACCGATCTCCGGTGCGTTCGATCTTGTGGTGCACGCCGCGAATACGGCGTCGCCAGCGGAGATCTCCGCCGATCCCGATGGTATCGCGCGAGTTGTCGTCGAAGGCTCGCGGCACGTTCACGATATCGCAGCCGCGGCGGGCGCGCGGCGATTCCTGCAACTGAGTTCTGGTTCAGTCAGCGGATCGCATTTCACTCCTGCGCCGCTGATTGATGAAGACGATCCCGGCACGCCCGAGGGAGGGAGCGACGCTGACCGGCTCGCCCGTGCCAAGGCCGTTGCCGAGCGCGAGCTGCTAAGCGCCTCGGGCCGCAGAGCGCCGGCGGTTGTTTTTGCGCGGGGCTTCGCCCTTGCAGGGCCGTGGCTTCCGCTCGATTCCGATTTTGCATTCGGCAACTTCGTCGGAGCCGCACTCGCCGGCCGGAGCATTCGCGTGAATGGGGACGGTACGCCGCAACGCAGCTACCTCTATTCGCGCGATCTAGTCACATGGCTCTGGACGCTCCTCCTCAGGGGCGTGCCAGGTCGGGCCTATAATGTGGGTTCCGAACACGCAGTTTCGATCGGCGATCTTGCACGCCAGGTGGCAGCGCTCGTCGGAGGCACCATCGAGATTGTACGGACGCCGGCACTCGGTGCGCGCGCACACTGGCACGTCCCGAACACTCAGCGCGCGAGAACTGAATTCGGACTGGAAGAGACGGTAACACTCAGCGAGGCGATCGTGCGGACGGCTGCGTGGTGGCGTGAGCGCCTTGCACTGGGATCCGGGGCACCGGAATCTGCAAGCTCTCGCTAAGTTTACCGGTACCGCAGCGTGCGGTCCGCGCGCCATTTCCGCCGTACGGGAGGATGCACCATCGTGATTGTGCGCAATATTTTTGACGAACTCTTCGTGCTCGAGGTCGCCAACAACCACTGGGGCTCGCTCGATCGCGGGCTGAAGATTGTGCGCGATTTCGCGACCGTCGCCCGCTACCACAACGTGCGGTGCGCCATCAAGCTGCAGTTCCGCGACGTCGATCAATTCGTGCATCGGGATTTCCGCGACCGCCAGGACATCCGGTACATCAAGAAGACGGTTGAGACCAAGCTGAGCGATGCCGAGCTTGGCACGCTTGTCGAAGAGATTCGACGCAACAACTGTGTGCGGATGTCCACGCCGTTCGACGAACGCAGTGTGGGACTCTGTGTGGAGCTCGGTGTTGAAATCATCAAGATCGCGAGCTCCGACATCACGGACTGGCGGCTGCTCGAAGCAATCGCCGGAACCAAGAAGCCCGTGATCGTTTCGACCGGTGGAGCTGCGGTGAAGGATATGGATGCGATGGTGACCTTCTTCGGCAATCGCGGCATTCCGTTCGCCATCAATCACTGTGTGTCGCTCTATCCTTCGGACGCAAGCGAACTCGAGCTGAACCAGATCGACTTTCTGCGTAACCGGTATCCGAACATCACTATCGGCTGGTCGGGACACGAGAGGTCGAAGGACATCCACGACACGATGCGTGTCGCGTACGCAAAAGGTGCACGCACGTTCGAGCGTCACGTCGATATCGTCACGGCCGACAAACCGATCTCGCCGTACTGCTCCACGCCGGAGGAAGTGAGCGACTGGTTCGGATCGTTCACGCGCGCCAAAATGCTCTGCGGCGGATCGGGAGACCAGCGCCGGATGCTCCCGAAGAAGGAGATCGAATACCTCGACGCGCTCGTGCGCGGTGCGTATGCGGCGCGCGACCTTCCCGCGGGCGCGCGAATAACGCGCGACGATTACTATCTCGCGGTGCCGCTCCAGAAGGGGCAACTCTCGAGCCGCGAACTGATAGAGGGCGATGTGCTTGTGAAATCGGTGGTGAAGGACGCCATGATCACTGTGGATTTGTTCGACAATCCGTACGCGCGCACCAAGGAACTACGTCAGCTGATTGACGAGCGCGGCCTTTAGACCCGTGTCCAGCAGCGCCGAACGTCCATGCCCTGTGTGCGACGCGCACGCGGGCGAGGCGGTCCACCGTCGGCGCTTCGTGCTCTTCGATGGGCATCCGCTCGCGAGTGGCTACACGGTCGTAACATGCCGGAACTGTGGTGCGGCGTATGCGACGCCGCTCCCGCCGCAGGAGGCGTTTGAGCGCTTCTACCGCGACGCCTCCAAGTACGCCGACGCCGCGACGGGAACGGGAAGCGGCGCGCAATTGTGGGACGACGAGCGCCTCGCCAATACTGCGCGCGAGCTATCGCTGTTCGTCTCCGAACGTGACGCGCATATCGTGGACCTCGGATGCGCCGCGGGCGGACTGCTGCGTCAGTTCGCCGCGCTCGACTATCACAACCTCACGGGCATCGACCCTGCACCCGCCTGTGCGGAGGCCGTGGAGAAGATTCCCGGCGTACGCGGCGTCGTAGGTTCATTGTTCGCGCTTCCCGCTCGCGTGGCGCCCGCTTCGCTTGTTGTCCTCTCTCACGTAATGGAACACGTACGCGAGGTGGGTCTCGCCGTGGAGGCGCTTCGGCAGCTCGTCCGGCCCGGAGGCCGCGTGTATGTCGAGTGTCCCGACGCGGCGCGCTATGCCGACTATCTCGTCGCGCCCTTTCTCGATTTCAACACCGAGCACATCAATCATTTCTCGGTGCGTACACTCGAGCGAATGTTCTCCGCGCACCGCTGGGACGTCGTGGCGAGCGGCACCAAGGACATTGCGTCATCCCCGACGTCGTGCTACCCGTGCGCGTGGGTACTCGCCGAACTGCCCCGGGAAGCCAGAGAGGCGACTCCAGTGACCGCTGATGTTGCCTTGCGTGCTGCGCTCGTTCGGTATGTCCGCATGTCCGAAGCACTTCTTGCAGGCGTGGTGAAACGCTGCGAATCGCTGAAGCTCGACGGACGGGAAGTATTCGTCTGGGGCACCGGGCAGACTACGGCGATACTGCTCGCCGACACGCCGCTCGCACGCGCGCGAATTCGCGCGTTTACCGACTCCAACCCGGTGCATCACGGCCGCACGATTGCCGGCGTGCACGTGGTGCCGCCGGCAGAGCTGCGTGCGACGCCCGAAGTACCGATCGTGATCGGCTCGCTCCTGCACGGCCCGGAGATCGCGATGTCGATTGCGGCACTCGGGCTGACCAATCCTGTCATTCGTCTCGACCCGAGCGCCCCATGATTCGCCTTGCTGACTACGTGATGCGCACGCTGGTGCGCAATGGTGTTACCGACTGCTTCATCGTCACCGGCGGCGGCGCAATGCATCTCAACGACGCCGTGGGACGTTGCGAGGGAATGAGCTGGTTGCCCAACCATCACGAACAGGCGTGCGCGATGGCTGCGCAGGGGTACGCACGCCTCACGAGCAGACCGGCGCTCGTGCAGGTGACCACCGGCCCCGGTGGCACGAACGCGCTCACGGGCGTGTTCGGCGCCTATGCCGATTCGCTGCCGATGATTGTCGTGTCGGGCCAGGTAAAACGGGAGACAATGTATACCGCCGCGCCACTACCGCTCCGGCAACTTGGCGACCAGGAAGTGGACATCATTGCCGTGGCACGGCCGATTACGAAGTACGCGGCATGCGTCACCGATCCCACGACGATACGCTACCACCTCGAACGCGCACTTCACGAGGCAGTGCGCGGGCGGCCGGGGCCAGTGTGGATTGACATTCCGGTGGACGTCCAAGCGCTGATGATTGACGAACACAAACTTGAGGGATACATCGTCGCACCGATACACCCGGCGCCCCTCGAAGGTGCGGCGCTCGACGCGATCGTGACGGAAATCGCGGCGCGGCTGGCAAGGGCCCAGCGACCGGTGATTTACGCGGGGGCAGGCATTCGTTTGGCGGGCGCGGCCGCTGACTTCGCGAAGCTCGTCGAACGACTCGGCGTGCCCGTCGTCTCCAGCTTCAACGCGCACGATCTCATTCCCTCCCGTCACGCGCTGTACGCTGGCAGACCCGGTACGATTGGCGACCGTGCCGGCAATTTCACCGTGCAGAATGCCGACTGCGTGCTCGCGGTTGGCAGCCGCCTCAACATCCGGCAGATCAGCTACAACTGGGAGAACTTCGCGCGCCACGCTGATCTTATCGTTGTGGATGTGGATGCCGCCGAACTGAGCAAGCCCACTATCAAGCCGTCACTCGCGGTGCACGCGGATGCAGCGGGAGTCATTCGTGGCCTGCTCTCGGCCGCGTGGACCGGTCCGACCGCCGCGCACAAGAAGTGGGTCACGTGGTGCGTCGAGCGAAAACTGAAATACCCGGTAGTTCTCGACGAGTATTGGCCCCGTACGAACGGTGTGAACCCATACTGCTTTGGCGATGCCCTGTCCCGCGCGCTAGCGGACGACGATGTCATTGTTACTGGCGATGGGACCGCGTGCATTGCCACGTTTCAGTCGGTGCAGCTGCGAGGCGCGCAACGGCTGTTCTCCGATTCCGGCTGTGCGCCGATGGGTTTCGACATTCCCGCTGCGATCGGTGCGTGCATCGCGCGCGGCCGCAGGCGCGTAACGTGCGTTGGCGGCGACGGCAGTGTGATGCTCAACATCCAGGAGCTGCAGACCATTCGCGGACACAACCTGCCGGTGAAGCTGTTCGTCTTCAACAACAACGGATATCTCTCGATCCGGCTCACGCAGACTGCCTTCTTTCCTGACAACCCTGTGGGGGCGGGGCCGGAAAGCGGCGTCACGTTTCCGGACTTCGGCAAGCTCGCCGCCGGATTCGGCTTGCCGTTCGTGCGGATATCCGCGCACTCCGAACTGAATGCGTCCATCAGGAACGTGCTCGAGGCAGAGGGGCCGGTGGTGTGTGAAGTGGTGCTCGACGCCACTCAGTCGTTCAGTCCGCGCGTGGCGTCAAAGCGTTTGCCGGATGGGACAATGGTAACCGCACCGCTCGAAGATATGTTTCCGTTCCTCTCCGAAGAGGAGCTGCGCGAGAACATGCTCGTTCCGCTGGTCGAGTACGCGGCCGATCGCAAGAAGAACTGACGTGGCCGAGCCGAACGGCGACGCTCCCCTCGCTTCGCAGGAACTTGCGCCGCGCGAACGTCTTGAACGCGCGCTCGCAGACCGAACGCTCGTCGATCGCCCCGCGCCGGAGCTCCAGGGCGGTGCGCGCATCGCTGTGTACGGTGCCGGAAACGTTGGACGTGAGATGGCCTGCTTTCTTGCCAGCCATGGAATCGAGCTGGCATGCTTCATTGACGAACGCGCGGCCGCACTTGGAGAGGTGGACGGCATTCCGGTCATGGCGCCGGAGGTGTCGCTGGACCCCGCGCTCCCTGTGGCGATCGGAGTGTTCAATCGCGGGGCGGACCCGCGTGTCATTCACGACAGACTCAGGCGGAGCGGCGCGACGCACATCATTGATTTCCTCGCGCTGCACGCGCGCTTCTCGGATACGCTCGGCGACCGATACTGGCTCGTGTCACAGGCCCAACTCCGTCGGCACGCCAGCGCAATGCGCGCGGGTCTTGATCTCTGGGCCGACGACCCCAGTCGCGAGCTCTTCGCACGCCTGTTGAGCTACCGGCTTACGGGAGATCCATCACAACTGCCCGGCTCGGTCAAGGGCATTCCGTACCGCCCGGCAGATCTTCCTGTTCCAACGGGGAAGGCGCGCTTCGTGGATGGCGGTTCGTTCGACGGCGACACGATGCGTGCTTGGCTCAGAGCCGGCGTGCTCGTCGAGGAGTGCTGGGCCTTCGAACCGGATCCCGCCAACTTTGCGGCGCTTGAGCGCTGGTGGCGGTCCCTCGGCGCCGCAGCGCCGGCGCACACGCTCACCCACGCGGCGCTTGGCAAGGGCAACGGCACGATTCAGTTCTCTGCAGGCGCCGGCGAAGCGAGCCGGGCCGGCGGGACCGGACCTGCCGATAGCATCACGGTGCCGCTCCGCACCATCGACTCCTCGCTTGCAGGCGCCTGGCCGACTGAGCTCAAACTCGATATCGAGGGAGCCGAGCCTGACGCACTCGAAGGTGCGCGCGCGACGATACTCCGCGCACGACCGCGTCTCGCCGTCTGCGCTTATCACCGCGTTGATCATCTCTGGAGTCTGGCGTCGTGGATCGCGTCGCTGGACGCGGGCTACACGCTGCACTTGCGCGTCCACGCAGCGTCCGGATTCGACGCCGTAGCCTACGGATTGCAGCCCGGACCACGCGAAGGTCGCGCAGACGAGATGTCGTGAGGATCACGGCATGACGGAACTTTCGGGGCGCGCCCCAGGCGCCGACTTCTCACTCAGCGGCCGCGTGGCGATTATCACGGGTGGCGCGGGCATGCTCGGCGTGCGCCACACCGAGGCCGTCGCGGCGGCGGGCGGCATTCCAATACTTTGCCGACATCCGGGAGGACGTGGCCGGCGAGCGGGCCGCCGACGTGGCCAAGGCCTGCGGCGTTCCAGCGATGGGGATCGCCTCGACATCACGAGCGCGCAGTCCGTGGCGATGCTGCTCCAGACGGTACGCGAAACCTTCGCCCGGGTGAACGTTCTGGTCAACAAGGCCGCAAACACTTCGAAAGTCGAAGGCACGGGGAGGGCCTTTTCGCAGCTCGCGCAATTTTCGCTCGATCAATGGAATGCCGACGTAGCTGTCGGGCTCACTGGTGCCTTCGGGCATCCTCAGGCGTGGGCGTGAACACCCTCACCCTCGGCGGCGTGGAAGGCGGGCAGCCACGAGAGTTTGTCGATCGTGCCGCTTCACGCGTCCCGTTGGGGCGCATGGCGCTGCCGCATGAGTGCGAGGGCGCACTGGTATATCTCTGTTCCGAGGCCTCAAGCTTCGTCACCGGCGCGAACTTGGTGGTGGACGGCGGGAAGAGCGTGTGGTAGACGCGGTCGGGAAGGCGCTGGACCGATTGCTGCGCACGGATGCGCGCGCGATCGGGGAACAGGAAAGAGATGTGTACGTCCGATTGGCCCGGGAGCGTTCCGGCGACATCGTTCTCTGTGGCGCCGGTGGACTCGGCCGCAAGATTGCCGCGGGCCTGCGCGCGAACGGCGTGGAGCCTCTGGCCTTCGCGGACAACGCGACCGCGCGCCAGGGCACCGTGGTCGACGGGCTGCGCGTGCTCTCTCCCGAAGATGCCGCGCGTGAGTTCCGCGAGAGCGCAGTTTTCATCGTGACGATCTGGGGCGCGAACAGCCCGCACCGGTTCGAACACTCGCGCGCGCAGCTCGCCGCGCTGGGGTGCGCCGTGATGGTGTTCCCGCCGCTCTGCTGGAAATATGCCGAGTCGATGCTTCCCCACTACCTGCAGGATCTGCCGCACAAGGTACTCGAACAGAAGGAGGAGGTGCGGCGAGCGTTCGACCTGTGGTCGGACGACGTATCGCGTGCGGAATACGTGACGCAGGTGCGCTTTCGCCTGACCGCGGATTTCGACGGGCTAGCGCCTCCGGTGAAGCATCCGCAGTATTTCCCGGACGACCTGTACGCGTGGCGCGACGACGAATGGATGGTGGATGGCGGCGCCGGCGACGGCGATTCGATCAGGATGCTGGTACAGCTGCATGGGGACCGGTTCGGTCACGTGCTCGCGCTGGAACCGAATCCTGTGAACTTTCTGAAACTCGAGGCCACGGTAGCCGCGCTGGCTCCGTCCGCCCGCGCGAAAATCGATTGCCGCCAGGTTGCGTCGGCTGAATCCCTCGGCGTCATGCTTGCAACCGCCGCACCCACGTTCATCAAGCTGGACGCAAAGGGCGCCGAAATGGAGGCATTGCTCGGTGCGCGCGAGACGATCCGCTCACACGTGCCCGCGATCGCCGTCTGCGTCTACTATCGTCAGGATCACCTGTGGCGCGTCCCTCTGATGCTGCGCGAATTGTGTGACGACTACGCCTTCATTCTCCGTCCGCATAACGAAGAAGGCTGGAACCTCGTTTGCTACGCCGTGCCGCGTGCGCGCCTGAAGCGAGGACCAGTCTGATGTCGACCGATTGAGGCGAGCAAGCCCCGATTGGCCCTGGTTGCCTGGGAATACCGCCCCGCATACTCGCCGCCAGCAAATCGAGCGTTAGTCAGGGGTGGGTCAGTCGCCCAGCCGCTCGCGTCGCACCCGAATGAAGTGCGCAGCGGCGATCGGCACGGCGATGCCAAGGCTGGCGATCGCAAAGGCTGCCGTCATGAGCAATACACTGCCAAACGCTGCCGCCACGCCGCTGACAAGCACGGTGATGACGGCGCCTCCGACGATCGGTCCAGCGATCTTGTCATCGCGGAAGGCACGAAGCCACCCGGCCATCGCCTGCAGAAGGAGCGCCGCCAGCCCGCCGCCAAGAAGAGCGAGCAACGACGGCAACGGGAGCACGCGGGCAGCGACTGACGGCAGCAGGAGGGGGAGCAGCAGTACGGCGCCCGTCAGCATCGCAGCTGCCGCAACGAACACTACGACGGCCTCGCCTGCTGCGCGCCGCGCGAGTGCGTCGAACTCCGGGGTGCGCCCTTCGGACACGAGCGCACCGAACGACGGATAGCGTCCGTGCAGCCACGCCACCGCAAGCGTCAGTGGCGCGAACGCGATGGCGAACGTCACCCCGAGCCGGCCCGCTGCATCGCCTCCGTGCAATTTGAGGGCGATGGGCGTAAGGAGTTGCGGGGCGATCCAAAGGGCGAGCCAGAGCTGTGCGCTGCGCAGTTGCTGTTTGCGGAACCCGGTGGCCAGCGCGCGAGCGGCATCCGTCATATTCCCAGGTACCGGCCGCGGTGAGAGGAGCAGGGCAGCATGGCGCCAGAGCAGCCAGGCCACGGATACGAGCAACTGCGCCGCCGCGCCCAGCAATGCAGCAGTGAGCGGACCAGACGTGAGAATTCCTGTCCAGAGTGCAGCGAGCAAGGCCACGCCCTGGCATGAGCGCATCCGCTGCACCGCTACCAGCTCGCCACATCCTTCCGCCACGGCGACGAAGGGGACGATCAGGAGATACAGCGCCACCAGGGCGACGAAGCCGCACCAGGGCATCGTAAATCCACGCGCCGAATCGGCGTACGACGATCCCAACAGCAGTCCCCCGCCCACGCCGGCGATGGCAAGGAGAATCAGCGCCGCCGCCGCATACCAGCGAACCGCAGCGCGCAGCACAGCATGGACCGCCGCGACCGCCACCGGATCACCGTCCAGCCCGCCACTCTTGCCCCACCTCAGCCGCGGCCATTCGTGGCTGGCGAACTGCACGACGATCGTTGCGAGCCCAATCTCGAACAGCTGCGCCAGCGCGATGACGTTGACGGCAACGAAGTAGTAGCCCTGGATCCGAGGTGCGACGTGCGTAGCCACGAGATATATGGACACAGGCGCGCCGATGAGGGCAATGATCCTGGTCGTCGCGGTGGCGCGTACCCCCGCATCGGCGGCGAGAGCAGCCAGCCGGCGGAGTGGGCTCAAAAGTTGAGCCGTTCCTTCTCGAACACGTGCGGATGATGCCTCACCTGCGTGTAGATCGAGCCGATGTACTCGCCCACGATTCCGATGAAGAAGAGCTGCACCGAGGTGAGAAAGAAAAAACCGATCAGGATCGGTGCGATGCCCACCGTGAACTGGTTCCAGAAGAGCAGTTTGTATATGAGGTAGCCTAACGCCACCAGCAAACTCAGTGTAGCGAGGCCAAAGCCCGTCATCGTGGCCAGACGGAGCGGCACCTTCGAATGGTTTACGATCCCGAGAAAGGCGAGATCGTACAGCGTGTAGAAGTTCTGCGACGAGATCCCTTTCTTGCGCACTGGCTGGCGGAACGGAACCAACGACGGCTCATAGCCGATTTCGGCCAGGAGCCCGCGAAAGTAGGGATAGGGATCGTTGATCCGCCGAAGACCTTCGATGACCGACCGGTCGAAACACCCGAACCCTGTGCTCTGCTTGACAACCTGGATGTCGGCAATGCGCGTGAGAAGCCTGTAGTATCGCTCGCGCAACGCGTAAACCACTCCACTTTCATCGCTCGCCTCCTTCACGCCCAGTACGACCTTCGACCCGGTCTCCCACCGACGCAGCAGCTCCGGAATCAGCTCCGGAGGATCCTGAAAATCACACGCGAGCGCGATGACGGCATCACCGCTCGTCTGGAGCAGGGCGTAATACCCAGAACGCACCTGCCCGAAATTCCGGGCGTTAAGAATCACCTTCACATGCGGGTCACCGGCCGCGAGCTCGCGCAGTACGCGCGGCGTGCTGTCCTTTGACGCGTTGTCGATGAACAAATGCTCGTACGGATACTGCGGCAGCGATGCAAAAATCCGCCGGATGGCCTCGTGCATCTCCCGGACGTTCCCCTCCTCGTTGTAGCACGGAGTGACCACCGATATCAATCGCGCGCTCATGAGCCATCCGGCGTGGAGGAAGAGATGCTCAAAGATGGCGCTCGTGTTCGCACGAGTCGAGGCATCCGGCTGTTGGCCCAGGCGCGTGGCGACTAAGTTCGTCGCATGTCTACGAGCGCTGCCGAGTCTCAACGCCGCCGCACGCTCGTCTCACTTGCCATTGGAATAAGCGTTGCCGCCCTGAGCGTCTGGACCGTGCTCGATCGGGGCTGGGTGCCGTTCGACGAGGGCACCATTGCGCAGGCCGCCGAACGCGTGCTGCATGGGGACGTTCCCCACCGCGATTTCACGGACCCGTACACGGGCGGCCTGCCGTACTGGCACGCGCTGGCCATGCGCGTCTTCGGCGTCTCGCTGATGGCGCCGCGCTACGCGCTGTTCATCGCCTTCCTGCTCTGGCTGCCGGCGGTGTGGTGGCTCGCACGGCGCGGCTGCGGACGTCGCTGGGCGGTGGCCATCACGATTCTCGCCGCGTGGTGGTCCTTGCCTGTGTATCCGGCCGCGATGCCTACCTGGTATCTGCTCTTCATCGCCACGTGGATCGTCGTCGCGCTCGAGCGATGGCACGTCTCCGGACACGCGCGCTGGCTCGTGGCTGTGGGGATGGCGTGCGGCACGGCCGTCACCGTGAAACAGACGGGGCTCTACCTGCTGGCTGGGGCCTTGCTCGGCATTCTGTTCCGCGAGCAGGAGGACACCCGTCTCCGATGGAAGGGAGCCACGCCCGCGGGAAGCACCGACCCCATCATCCTGCTGCTGCTTGCCGTGCTCGGCGCGCTCGTGGTGAAGCTGCTCGCCATCGGCCTCGGGTCGGGCGACGTCCTCCACCTGCTATTCCCCATCACCGGCGTGTTGATGCTGGCGGCGTTGAGGGAGTGGCGCCTGACCGACCGCCGGGTCTTTCGCTGGCGCACACTGATTCGTGCAACAGGGATCGTGATTGCGGCGGGAACGGTGCCGGTCCTGATTTTCCTGCTGCCCTATCTCCGGCATGGTGCGCTCGATTCATGGTTTGCGGGCGCGGTTGGCGCGGGGATCAACCGGATGTCGGTACTGCATCTGGGAATGCGGCCCGCGAATACGCTCCTCATAGCCGTCCTTCCGGTATATGGTGTGCTGTTGCTCGAAGCGATATCGCGCCAGCGTCGCGCGTTGCGCATTGTCGCTCTGGTGCTGGGCGTCGCCCTCCTCTGGTATTCGATCCGCAGCGTGGAAGGGTATCGGCGACTGTGGTACTTCGGCACGTCGATCCTTCCGCTTGCCGTCGGAGTTGTTGTGTTCGCCGGGTATCGTGCCTGGCGCGCGAATCGCATGCTCGACCCGGTGCTGCTCGCGCTCGCGGGAATCACCGCGTTCCAGGCCCTGAATCAGTTCCCGTTCTCGGCGCCGAACTACTACGCCTACGTGGCGCCTCTCGCGATTCTCACCGCCGGCGCGGCGGCCGCGCAGTTCCACGTGCTGCCTCGCCTGTACGCGGCGACACTGATGCTGGCGGGGTTCTCAGGCATCGTGCTGCGCATCGGCTCCGTCCACAGCGTCGGAGGGTATCCCATCTGGTGGGATTACGCGCATCGGCTCGCGGTGCCGCGCGGCGGCCTGCTTGTGACGACGTACGACAGCGTTCGCTACGGACGAGTCGTCGAACTGGTCGCACAACATCGATCCAGCGGCGCCGTCTACGCAGGGCCCGAACTCCCGGAAGTGTACTTTCTCACGGCAACCAGGAGCCCCGGGCCCGACTCATACAGCCTGTTCTCCGCGCCTGTGGCCGATTCGGCACAGCTCCCGCGTGAATTCAACCCGGCGGCCGCGGACGTGCTCGTTATCAAGAGCCGCCCGATGTTCGGACCGCCACTTCCCCACGATGTGTACCAGTGGCTTGCCAACCGATATCCGGTGGGCGAACGAATCGACACGCTTGAAGTTCGATGGCGTGCGGTACCCTCAACGGGGCCCGGGAGTTTCTCCCGCTTCGTCGATGGTTATCTCGACGCGTTCGCCCGCCGGCATCCATCCATCGCGGCGGGGAACGGAATCCACGACCACGACGACCTGCTCGACGATTTCTCCGCCACCGCAATCGCGCAGGAGATCGTGGAGCTCAAACGCGAGCGAACAGTACTCGCCGCGTTCGACCCGGCCGCGCTCACCCCGGATGAACGAGTGGACCGCCAGATCCTCGACGGCATCATCGATGGCTGGCTCCTCGAGCAGGAGACGCTCCAGAACTGGCGCCGGAACCCGATGCTTTATGCGTCTGCCCTCGCGGACGGCGTGCACAACCTCATGACCATGGAGAGCGACTCGGCGCCCGTCCGGATGCGCCGCGCGATCAGCAAGCTTGCCCAGGTACCGGCCCTGCTGGCCGCAGCACGCGCAAATGTGATGACGCCTCCGCGATTGTTCGCGGCCCGCGGAGCCGAGATGATGAGGGGCGCGTCGAGCATGCTGGAGCACGACCTCCCGCTCGCATTCTCCAATGTGGGCAACGCAGCGCTGAAGGATTCGCTCCTGCAATCGGCACGTGTCGCGCGACCGCAGCTCGATGCCTATGCCAGCTTCCTCGAGCGCGAAGTCGTCCCGGCCCCGAGCAGCGACTTCGCCATCGGCGCCGCCAACCTGGCGCGCCGGTTCCACGACGAGGAGCTCATCTCGACGCCGCTCGATGAGATGACAGCCCTTGGCGAGCGTGAACTCGCAAGCACGCAGGCGCAGTTCACGGCGGCCGCCGCCAGGCTCGAGCCGGGCCGTGTTCCGCTGCAGGTCTGGCGCGACGTCCAGCGCGACCACCCCAGGCGCGGCGAGGTTGTCGCCGCCACACAGCGAATCGTCGACAGCCTCGCGGCCTTCGTCCGTTCGCGCCGGCTGGCCGCGTTGCCCGAGGGGGAGCGCGTGGTGGTCGCTCCATCGCAACCGTTTGACCTGGGCTTCGGCTCGATGCACGCCTCGCCACCGCTCGAGAAGACACCCGTAAAGAGTTTTTATTACATCACGGATGCGCGCGCCGACCAGACCCCCGCCGAACAGGAGGCCTGGCTCGAGCGATTCAACTATGCCTCACTCACGATCACATCGGCGCACGAGGCGATTCCCGGTCACTGGCTGCACTCGATCTACATGCGCCAGACTCCGGGCAAGGTTCGTCGCATCTGGATCGGGCTCAATCCGTTTCCCCAGCCGTCCTCCGGGCAGGACGGCTGGGCACACTACGCCGAACAGCTTATCGTCGATGAAGGCTTCGGCAACGCCGATCCCCGCTTGCGGTTGGCCCAGTTGAGCGATGCGCTCACGCGCATCTGCCGGCTTCTTTCCGGCATCAAGCTCCACACGAAGCAGTGGACGCTCGACGACGCCGAGCGGTGCTTCGAGGCCGATGCGCACCTGGCGGGTCCCGCGGCACGCCGCGAGGCGGAACGCGGGACGTATGACCCCACCTACGGTGGGTATTTCCTCGGCAAGCGTGGTTTTCTCAAGCTGCGTGCCGATTATGCAGCAAAGATGGGCAGGCAGTTCGACCTGCGCACATTTCACGAGCGGATCATGCGGAACGGAATCGCCCCGATCTGGGCGCACCGGCAACTGCTCCTGCCAGGCGATACGGCGGAGGTCATCAAGTGATGCCGCAACTGGCACGGCGATCCGGGCGCGACAGTTGTGTGCGCGTCGGCGTGCTGGGGGCGGGCGCGTGGGCCAAGTTTGCCCACATCCCGGGATACAAGCGCGACCAGCGATGCGAGGTCGTCGCGATTGCCGATCCCGTCGGTGAGCGGGCGCGCGAGTTCGCGGCTGAGTTCGGCATTCCTGCGGTCTACGACTCCCACGAAGAGCTCATCGCACGCGCGGATATCGACGTGGTTGATGTCTGCACGCCAAGCTCGACGCATTTCGACTTGAGCTGGGCCGCGCTTTCGGCGGGCAAGCATGTGCTCTGCGAGAAGCCCGTCGCGTTCGACTACAGGCAAACGCAACGCGCGGCGGCGTTCGCCAGCCAGAAGGGCGTGAAGACGAAGCTCGGTTTCACGTTTCGCTACAGCCCCGCAATGCGCTACATGAATGAACTCATCGCGCAGGGCTGGGTGGGTACGCCGTTCATCTTCAACGGATACGAGCAGAACTCCCAGTGGCTCGACCCGCAGACTCCGCTGCGCCAGGTGGACCACACGGCGGACCAGTCCGTGATCCAGGTCTCTTCGCTTGAGGGATACGGCGCGCCGATCATGGACCTGGGCCATCTCTTCATGCGGAGCCGGTTCAAGGAGGTGGTGGGAACGATGAAGAACTTCGTTCCCGAGCGCATCGTGCGTGCCACCGGAACGATGATGCCGATGAACATCGACGACGGTGACATCTTCATCGGGGAGTTCGAGAGCGGCGCGATCGGATCCGTTCAGACGAGCTTTGTGACTGTGGGGAACTATCCGGGCCTCGAGGCGCGGGTCTACGGGAGCGAGGGGGCGCTCATCTGCCGGCTGGTCGAGGAGAACGGCATTTGTGAGTCGCTGAAAGGCGCGAAGAAGGACCAGGTGGAGTTCCGCGAACTCGACATCCCGGAGCGCTTGTATCCGCAGGGCGGGACGAAGCACGAGAGCTGGCGTTCGCTCTTCTACGCCAACCTGGTGAGCTCGTTCATCTCCGAGATCCTGAGTGACGGGCCGGAGAGCGAGGGCAACTTTGAGGATGGCGCACACGTCCAGGAGCTGATCAACGCCGTTGAGCGGTCATGTCGCGAACGGCGGTGGGTCTCGATCCCGCTCGCACCGTGACGGTCGCGCTCGACCGGTTCTTCGCACACTACTATCAACGGCGGCCAGTGACTGCGACGTTCACCGGCGAGCATGCGTTCGATGACCTGCTGCCCGATTGGTCGAGCAATGGCCTCGACGCATGCGTTGCCGAGATGCGAGCCCTCCACACGGATCTGGGCCGGGCACATCCTCCGGTGGCGTCGGCAAGCGGCTACGCGGAAGCACCCGACGCCCTCGACGCCGAGCTGGCGCGCGCGTTCCTCGAAACCCAATCTGCGGAAGTGGCCAGCGCCCATGGCGTGCGCGGCAATCCATCGCTCTGGACGGGCGAGGCAATCTTTTCCGTCATCGCCTTGATGACGCGCGAGTTCGCGCCGTTCGACCGTCGCGTGCTCGCGGCTGCGGCTCGCCTCGCGGCGATTCCCGAGTTCCTCGAGCGGGGCCGGGTCACCCTGAGTACGCATCCGCTCCCCGCGGCATGGACGTCCAGGGCATTGCGCGAGTGCGAGGGCGCCGCGATCCTGCTGACGCGCGGCATGCAGCGGTGGACGGCATCCGCACCACTCCCCGGTGCTCACGCAACGCTCCTCCTGGCCGCGTCAGGCGTCGCGCTCGCGTCATTTGAGGCCTTTGCGCAATGGCTGCGGTCGCGCCCCGTAGCGGACGACAACGCGATGGCCGTTGGACCGGATGTATTCGATCTGTTCCTTGAACGCGGGCATCAATGCCGGCGGTCGAGGTCCGAACTCGAGAGAGATGCGCGCGCGGCCTTGCGAGCCGCGGTAGCGCGCCTTGAGGAAATGGCGCGCGAACGGTGCGGATCGTGGGATGCCGTTCAATCCCGGCTCATCGACGATCATCCGTCGCACGCGGACTACCTCAGCACGTTCGGTCGCGTGTGGAACCGCTGCCACGAATGCGCGGCGAAGAACGAGGTCGTGACATGGCCCGAGTGGCCCATTCACTACGTGCCGTTGCCGGACTGGACTCGTGACGCCGCGCCTTTTCTCTACTACTTGTTCTATCGATCGCCCGCGCCCGGCGACCACTATACGATTCACGACTATGTTGTGACCCCGCTGCCGGCGACAGGCACGGAGCAGCACCTGCGCGCATGGAATCGTTCCGTGATCAAGCTCAACCATGTCGTCCACCACGGCGCGATCGGCCATCACGTGCAGAACTGGTACGCCTGTCATCAGGCACGATCGAGGATTGGGCGGGTGGCCGCCGTGGACTGCGCCAGCCGCATCGGCATGATGTGCGGTGGTACGATGGCCGAGGGGTGGGCGTGCTACGCCACGGACCTGATGGAGGAGCTGGGCTTCCTGACGCCGCTCGAGGAAGTCTCCCAGCAGCACTCCCGTGTCCGGCTTCTCGCGCGAGCAGTGGTGGACATCGGTCTGCACCAGGGTTCGATGACATTCGCGGACGCCGTACGGTTCTACCAGGAACACGCCCGCATGCCCCACTCCGCTGCGCTTGCCGAGGCGACGAAGAACTCGATGTTTCCTTGTACAGCCATCATGTACTGGCTGGGCACCCAGGGGATACACGAACTGCGCCGGGAGCTGGAGCTCAGACGCGGACCCACCTTCTCCCTCAGGCAGTTCCACGACGAGCTGCTCGGCTATGGCTCGATTCCGGTGCCGCTCGTCGCACGCATCATGCTGGAGCGTGCCGCGTGAGGCGCGGGCTGCTCGCGCTTGTCGTCCTCGCGGCTGCATGCGCGCGGGGCGCGGCACGGTCCGGCCCCTCGAATGATCTTCTCGTCATCGGGTACGACCGTGAACCCGATACCATGAATCGTTACGCGACACACATCCTCGAGGATATCGAGTCGTGCGTGGTCGAAGGGCTGGTCACGAACGACGAGAACATGAACGTCGTTCCGCTGCTTGCCGCCGAGGTGCCCACCGTCGCGAATGGTGGCGTGCGCCTCCGCAGCGACGGCGGAATGGACGTCACCTGGAAGCTTCGCGCCGGCGTCAGATGGCACGACGGCGCGCCACACACTTCCGCCGACGTGAAGTTCACCGTAGACGCCATCAACAAGGGGGACTGGAAACCCGAGAGTACGGATGGTTTCGACCGCATCAGCTCGGTAGACACTCCCGACTCGGTCACGGCGGTGGTGCACTACCGGGAGGTGTACGCGCCCTACCAGTTGCAGTTCTTTCGGGGGACGCTTCCGCGGCACGTGCTGCAGGGCCGCGACATCGATCGCGCCGGCGACTACAACCGCGCGCCCCTTGGTACCGGGCCGTACCGCGTGGCGGAGTGGAAGACCGGCGAGTACATCCTGCTCGAGCGCGTCGCCAACTACTGGCGGGGACGAGAATACCCAAGGATCAGCAAACTGCTCTTTCGCTTTGTCACGAACACCACCACGCGGATAGCGCTTCTCAAGACGGGAGAGATACACCTCGTGGCGCTCGTGCCGTGGGACAAGGTGCGCGAGCTGCGTGGTCTGCCCTCCATCCGGCTCAACCAGGTGGTTGGCAACGGATACGAGCACGTCACGCTGAATGAGAGGCACTTCGCGCCGTTCACCGACCTGAGCGTGCGCCGCGCGCTCGCGCATGCGATCGACCGCGAGCTGATCGTCAAGACGATCCTCGACGGGCTCGTCACCGTCGTAAACGGACCGATCCAGCCACTCTCGTGGGCGTACGAACCCGGCGTTCCCGTGTACGGTTACGATCCTGCAAGGGCCAGGACACTGCTCGATGAGGCCGGGTGGAAACCCGGTGCCGACGGCATCCGTGTCAAGAACGGCACGCGACTCGCGTTCACGCTCATCACGCAGGCCGGTTTCGCAATCCGCGAGAACGTCGCCCAGGCCATCCAGAAGCAATTCAAGGACGTGGGCGTTGCGGCGGCGATCCGCCTGATCGACGGGACGTCGATCAGCACCGTCTGGTTCAACGGCGAATTCGACGCGATGTTGCACTGGTGGCAGCAGCCGGCCGATCCGGAGATCACGCTCTTCTTCGCAAGTGACCGGACGCCTCCGGCCGGGCGCAACATCAACTACCTCAACGATGCGGTGCTCACGAAACTTCTCTACGCGTCCGATCGCACGGTTGACCGTGAGGAACGCCGCGCGCTGCTCAGGCAGGCACAGATGCGTGTTGCCGAGCTGGTGCCGGAGCTGACGTTGTACAACACGGCGAAGATCGACGCCGTGCCCGCGTCGCTCGAGCACTTCACGGGAAACCCGACGAATACCGGCCCGTTCTGGAACGTGCATGAATGGGAGATCGTGCGGCCGTGAATCCGCAACGTGCGCGGCGGTAGAGGCGGCGCGTGTACCGGTACATCGTACGTCGCGTCGCGCAGAGCATTCCGCTGCTGCTCATGATTTCGCTCCTCGTCTTCGCGCTGATTCATGCGGCGCCGGGCGGCCCGCTCGCCATGTACCTCGACAACCCGAATGTCCGTCCGCAGGACATCGAACGCCTGCGGCGCGCGATGGGTCTCGACCGTCCGCTCGGCGTCCAGTACATCGCGTGGCTCTGGGCGTTTGTGCGCGGCGACTGGGGCTACAGCTACGCGGACGGCAGGCCGGTACTGGAGCGGATGATCGAGCGCGTGCCCGCGACGCTGGAACTCGTGGGTGCGTCGACTCTGGCGGCGGTCATCCTCGCGCTGCCGCTGGGCATACTGTCGGCCGTGCGACGCGGCTTTGACCGCATCGCGACACCCGCCGCCATTGCCGGTATCTCACTCCCGGTATTCTGGTTCGGACTGCTGCTGCAGCTGGTGTTTGCGAACGCGCTCGGATGGCTCCCGACGTCGGGGCGGACCACATTTGGCCCCGTGGGCGCCACGGACCGGATGTCCCACCTGATACTGCCCGTGACTGTCCTCGCCGCAGCGCACACGGCAGCGTGGTCGCGATATCTTCGCGCCGGGATGCGCGAAACACTTGCCCTCCCGTTCATTCGCGCCGCAAGGGCCCGGGGCGCCCGCGAAGGTCGCCTTGTGCTTCGGCACGCGCTTCGCAACGCGCTCCTGCCATTCGCCACCGTCGTCCTTCTGGACGCATCGATCATGGCGTCGGGCGCCGTGGTCACCGAAAGCGTCTTCGCATGGCCTGGCGTCGGCAGTCTCTTCACCGAGGCGCTTGCCAGGCGTGACTACGCGGTGCTCATGGCGTTCCTGCTCTGTGCATCGATCACCGTGGTGGTGCTCAACTTCGTAGCCGACGTCGCCGTGCATCTGCTCGACCCTCGCACCCGCGAGGCCGCGTGAGCGCCTCGATCTCGTGGAAGGGGAACAGCGGGTCGGCAATCGCCGTGACGGCACTCGGGACGCTGATTGTCGCCGCCGTGCTCGCGCCGGCGCTGGCTCCGTATGCCGCGGACGCGCTGGACCTGGCTCACCGCCGCGCTGCTCCCTCTCTTGCGCATTGGTTTGGCACCGATGAACTCGGCCGCGACCTGCTCTCGCGGGTGCTGTTCGGCGCGCGCATCTCGCTGGCGGTGGGCCTGTTCGCGGGCGCGCTGTGCGCGGCAATCGGCGTCACGATCGGTGCGATCGCAGGATACGCCGGGCGCGGAATCGACGACGTGCTGATGCGCCTGACCGATGCGATGCTGTCCGTGCCGCGCCTGCCCCTCCTGATGATCGCTGCAGCGGTGCTCCAGCCGGGCGTGCCGGTGCTCATCGTGCTGGTCGGGGCCGCGGGCTGGATGGAGACGGCGCGTGTGGTGCGCGCAGAGGTGCAGTCGCTCAGGTCCCGCGAGTTCGTGACGGCGGCGCGCGCATTGGGCGCGACGCCTTTGCGCGTCGTGGTGCGACACATCCTTCCGGCCGTGATTCCTGTGGCGACGGTCGCGACGACGCTGGCAATCGGACGGGCGATTCTCCTGGAGAGTGCGCTGAGTTTCTTTGGTGTCGGCGTGCAACCTCCCGCGGCGAGCTGGGGCAACATGCTGTACCAGGGTCAGACCACCATGAGCAGCGAACCGTGGCTGGCGATCTTTCCCGGCGCCTTCATCTTCACGACCGTGCTGTGCCTCAACATGCTGGGCGAGGGGATAAACGGCAGGCACGCGTCGAAAGGCGAGAGTTGAGCGTCCTCCGGCGTGCGGTGCGAAGGTCGCATGTTGCGCCCCCAACGGGCGCGCTCGGAATGTGATAGTTTCGGCCTTCGCCGAAAGCCGTTTTCAAACGAGAAAATGCGCTACGCCGACAATTGTGTCCGCTCCGCCTGCCTCGGTGCCCGTTTCACCAGGCGCGGAGCCCGCTCCGGGCCGCTCAGGCTGCGGTCGCGCCGTCTCGGCCGTCAATAATTGATGCGCCGCTTTGATTCGCGGCGCCTCTGCGCAGCTTTTTCCACGGTTGTGCGTCGATGCGTCTTCCGCCAGCGCCGATGCATGGAGCGCGGTTTCCGCTGCGGGCGCCATACCCGCCACTCTTGGCGCCACAATGGCAGCTCCCGGTTTCTCGGTGCGCGCTGCACGTTCCTCGGGTTATCACATTGCGAGTGGAAAACGCGTTTCACGTGCCTTGGTGCCCGTTTCGTGTAGTAACAAAGAACTTGACCAAAGCAAAGAAGACTTTTCGCGGAGCACGATGGCCGTTGCGCACACCTGAGATGGGACTCAGCGGGCCACGATAGCCGGTGCGTACAGCGGAGAAGCCCATGCGTGCCGGGGACTCGAAACTTCGCGCGCCTCGATTGGCGCTCGCGGCTCCAGCGAAGGCTCTCTGCGGGGCATTGTTCGCACTTGCTGCAGCCCGGTCGAAGCTTCACGCGCCATCGCAGGTTGTCAGCGGAGTATCGTAGGCATTGAGCCGGCCATCGTAGACTCTCACCGCTCCACCGTAGACTCTCAGCGCGCCATCCCGGGCACTCCCCGCCCCGTGATAGGCAATCGCACCATCGCCGCAGGCCCTCGACACTCGACTCCCGACTCTCAACTGTCGCAATCCCCCTTCGCACGGTATCGTCTGCACATGACGTTCACTCGCGCTTTCCGGATCGCCGCGTCTTTCGCCGCCGTTGCGGCTTCCACCAGCGGGGCGCAGTCAGTCGCCCGCGCCGATGATCGCGTGGCCGACGCCATCGCCCGGTGGATCACGCTGCCCGCTCCTCCTGGCGGCGAAGAACTCGGCGCGGCCTTGCTGACGCCCGCACTCCCGGGCTGGACGCGCGATGCCAACGGCAACCTCATTCGCCGGGTCGGGCAGGGATCTCCGCGCCGCGTAGTGGCCTGTGCACTCGACGTCTCTGCATACGTCGTGAGTCAGATCACGGACGACGGCTATCTCCGGCTGCATCGGACCGGAGCTGCGCCCCCGCATCCATTGTGGGACCAGGCAATGGAAGCTCAGCGAGTGCGCATATACACGGCCCGCGGCGCAGTGCCCGGTGTGGTAGCGATCGCCAACGGGCATTTCGCGCGACAGCACCGGGGTGACACGACGATCGTCGGCGTCGACCAGCTCTGGGTGGACGTGGGTGCTTCGGCCCGCGGAGAGGTCGAACGGCTCGGCATCTCGGTGCTCGATCCCGTCATCGCCGATCGGCCCGCATGGACCTACGAAGGATACGCCGCGGGGCCGGGCGCTGGCGTGCGTGCGGGGTGCGCCGCGGTCGCGACCGCCGCGCAGGGCTCCGTCTCGAGCGGCGAGACGATCTTCGTGCTGTCTGTCCAGCATGTCTTCAACTGGACGGGGCTCTCGGCAGCGCTCTCGCGGATCGGGAAATATGACGAGCTGGTACTCGTCGGTGAGACGCGTAGCGGCCGGGGCGGAGCCAGCCAGCCGGGGCGCTCCATAGTGCCCCGGACACGCTTTACGGGCTCGCACGTGGAATCCATCCACGCGGCCGAGGCCCGCGCGCTGCTCGCGCAGGTCGCTTCTGCGGCATCCGTCACGCTTGGCGCGGATCCGCCATGGGTCGCGCCACTCGCCCCTGTGCCGCAGGTGCGCGCGGCTCGCGCCGGCTCGTATGACAACCTGGAACGCGAGCTGATCACGTTGCTCGATCTCCCGGGCGTGCCCGGCCACGAATGGCGCGTGCGCAATGCCGTTCGCGCGGCGCTTCCCGCCTGGGCCCGCGATCGTGCCACAGTGGACTCTGCCGGCAACCTCATTGTCGCCGTGGGGCCGGACCGGGACTCCGTGGTCTTCATTGCGCACACCGACGAAGTCTCGTTCGAGGTCGAGCGCATTCTCGCGGACGGAAGCGTCACGCTCACGCGGAAGGGCGGGGTCGTTCCCTCGGCGTGGGAAGGGCAGCCTGCTTTGCTCCACTTCGATCAGGATGCGAGCGGCCACGTGACGGAATCGTTGCGCGGTGTCTTCGTTCCACGCGACACTGCGCGCGTGAAGGCGCCTCGCACGAACACGGCGTGGTTCGGCCTCGATTCAGCCGCGCTCGCGTCGCGCGGTGTTCATGCTGGTTCAGCGGTTCTGGGCTACAAGCACGCCGAGCGCCTGAGTGGCACCCGCATCACCGGGCGTGCGTCGGACGACCGGACGGGCTCCACCGCCCTCCTGGCGGCAACGCGCGCAACGAATCCTGCCGCCCTCACGCACAAGGTCCTGTTCGTGTGGTCCACTGGTGAGGAGGGTGGGCTCCTGGGCGCGCGCGCGTTCGGCGCTCGGCACGGTGCGTCGCTCCGCCGCGCGTATGCCATTGACACATTCGTGTCCAGCGACACGCCGCTCGAGTCACCGACGTTCGCGTTCGCGCCGCTCGGCAAGGGTGCCGTGCTCCGCGGCCTCGACGACGGCTCCGTTGCATCGCGTGCGGAGCGCGACCGGGTGGTGCGCATTGCCCGTGCGGCCGGAATTCCGTTGCAGCTCGGCACCACGCACGGGTCGACGGATGGCTCGGCGATCGGTGCCTTCGGACCGCCCAATCTCGGACTCTCGTGGCCCGGACGGTACTCGCACACCCCCGGTGAGGTGCTCGACCTCCGCGATCTCGACGCCCTTGCGCGGCTCATCGCGGCGCTGGCGGCGGCCCCCGAACGCTAGGGATTGAACCAGTAGGACAGCTTCATCAGCACCGTGTTGTCCGGATGCGCCGCGAACAGGTCGCGCACGTCGTCGCCGGCGTCGAAACTGCCTGTGGTGGCGCCGCGGCGGAAGCGTCCCTGCTGCCACACGAGGAACAGGACGCTCGCGGGCTGGTACTCCCAGCGCAGCACCACATTGGAATTGAACTGTTTGACACTGAATCCGGCCGGGGAAGTGCCGCCTCCGTAAGGACGGAAGCGGTCTTCGTACCGGGGTGCACGGGGCGCGCCGAGCTGCCGCCAGTCGCTGAACGTTCCACTGGTGACGAATGGCTGCGCATACAGCTGGAGCGAGAGTGCCGGCGTGGCAGTCCAGTTGGCTCGCGCGGTGAGTGCCAGGATGTCCTGATCGAGCCGGGCGAACGTGTAGTGAGTAGTGTCGCTGAGCAGGGCGCCATAGTTCGCCACCCACTGCTGGTCATTGGCGACGCGGTCATACGAACCGTAGAGCGTCGCGGAGAATCGGCTCGCGACACGCAGATCCAACCCTGTTTCTGCGCCGCGGTACCACGATCGCCCGTCGTCGCTTCTGCCGACGCGGATGACGGCGTGAGGCACCACGGGCGGCCGAACGTCGGGCGCAAGGTCGAAGCGAAGCCCCTGTTTGAGCGACTGTCGGAGTGCCGGCCCGCCGCGCGCGCATGATACGCAATAGGGGCCGCCCAGTTCGCTCAGTGTCCAGGTCAGCGCGCCGCCCCAGCTGCTGGGCAGCTGCGCACTGGCGTGCGCCGTGACCAGGCGAGCCGCCGGAAGGCCGCCAGTGGTCCAGTGCGACTCCGCGCTGATAAAGCTGAATGAGGCACGCGTAAATCGATTGGGAGTCAGTTGCTGGAAATCGAGTTCCTGGCGCACTTGCATGTCGTTGACCAGCGTCACGAGGCCCATGTCGTTGAACTCGACCCCCGGTGTTGCGTACCGCACGAACGCATCGTAGCGAAGCCAGCCACTGAGCTTGGTGAGTTCTCCGCCAATCGCCCGTCCACCGAGCGATGTGCGGGTGGAGTCGTAGCGCGCCTCGTGATCGGGACGCTGGTAGAGATGCACGCTGCTCCGTTGCGTGGCGGCGATCGCCGCGGCGCTGCCGTCGACTTCGCTGAGTCCGCCGTATCCCATCAGCTGCCATCGATCGCGTGCAAAACGCGTGATTCCCTGAACGATGAGCCCCGATGCGGAGCGGCGAAGATAGGGTTCCGTCGCCGCGTCGAGCCGTCGGTCCAGACGGGTGATCTCGGCGCCGATCTGCCTGGCGCCCCCGGGCGACTCGTGCACGATACGACCCACGAAGTAGTTCGACTGCGGTTCAATGGTTGTGCCGGCCACCCCCCGTTCACGTCGCGTAACGGCGTCGATGACGCCGACGGAGACTCCGTTGCCGAACCGTCCGGTGAGCTTGGCCGCGCCGAGAATGGTCGTGAAGGCAGGATCGCCCGGCGCGCCGAGCTGCGGGGCGCGGCCAATACGTCGTGTGTAGAACGGTCCCTCGCATGGGCCGCCGCATTTGTACAGGCCTATGCCTTCCTGGAAAAACGGGCGCTGCTCGGCGAACTGTATTTCGAATGCAGTGAGGTTGAGCACCGCCGGGTCCGCCTCGACCTGGCCGAAATCGGGATTGACGGTCGCATCTACGGTGACGTTCGGTCCCAGGCCTGCCTTCACGTCGAGGCCGCCGGTGAGTTCAATCCGGTTCGGTGGGCCGGGGGCGACCCCGTCGGGGACGGTCTTCGTGACAGCATAGGGCAGCAGCTCGAGGCGTCGCGCGGGGGCGATTCCACGGATTCCCTGCAACACGCCGAGCTGCGAAATCAGGGTGCGAGTCGACATGCGAAACACGGGCCATGAATCGCGCTCGTTCAATCGCGCGATATCGCGCCACACGCCGAATCCGAACTCGTGCAGGTCCTTGCGGTCGAAGCGAAGCTGGCTGAAGGGCACGCGAAACTCGGCGACCCATCCTGCGCTGTCGACGCGCGTCTTGACGTCCCACACTCCATCCCATGTTGGATCCTCGATCACGTCGGAATAGATGGAGAAGTCGCGCTTGACGCCGGCAGGATTCACCGCCATCTCCACGCCGGTGCGGCCGTCATGAAACGCATCGATGATGATCTTGAGCTGGTCGGACGGGGTCTTCACGTCGCGCCGGCTGAGAAGGCTGACGATGCTGTCGGGATGCGGGTCGAACGCGCGCACGAGCACGTACAGAAACCGGTCGTCGTAGGCGGCACGCACCTCCGTGCGGAACGCGGGCTCGAGGTCCTCGCCCGGATCGAACTGCCGGAACCCGGTCATCGGCGGGGCGAGCTTCCAGACGGCGTCGTCCTCGCGGCCGTCGATTACCGGCGGCGTCGTGGCGCGAATCGCGATGCCCACCCCAGGTCGCCGTGCGGAGCCGCCGGGCGAGGCGGGGCTCTGCGCGAACATGGACGTCGCAACGAGCAGCGTAAGGCCCGCGACATGAAGGGATCGAACCCGCACTAGGAGAAAAGCGTCACAGGGCAAGGCCGAATATAGTCATGTCGGAGCCGCATGGATGTGAGGACCGCGTCGGGATTGTCGCCCGGCGTTCGCCGCCCAATCAGCGCGCGCGAGTCACGCGCCACGCGAGCACAAGCGCGCACGTCGTCAGGAATGCGGCAAGGAGGAACGGAGCACCAGGGGCGTGCCACGGGCTCCGCGGTCCGATGAAGTACGCGAATGTCAGTGTGAAAAGTCCGGGCCCGACCATGCCGGTGATGCCCATGATGCTGCTGTTCGCGCCCTGGAGCTGTCCCTGCTCCGACGGGCTGACGCGGCGCGTCATCAACCCCTGCGCCGACGGTCCATACAGTCCCATCAATGCCCCGAATGGAATCGCGAGACAGCCGAGCAGGCCGGTGGGCGCGAGTCCCCAGATCGCGAAACTGATGGTGCCGAACGCCAGGCCGATGAGCAGCGCACGCCGTTCACCGAGCTTCGCCACGGCGTGTTTCACGAGCCCGGCCTGCACGATCATCGTGCAGACGCCGACTGCCGCGAGCGTGAGGCCAACCGCGCGCGCGTCCCATCCGTACCGATAGCCCGCGAACAACACGAATACACTCGGCAGCACGTTGTGCGCGAGGAAGTAGATGACATTCACCGAGGCGAGTCCGAACAGCTCATGTTGCGAGCGTAGCAGTTTGAGCGAGCCGACAGGATTGGCGCGCGCCCACTGGAACTTGTTCGTGCGCTTCGACGGTGGAAGCGATTCAGGTAACACGAAGAATCCGTACAGCGCATTCAGGAGTGTGAGCCCGGCCGCGACCCAGAACGGAAGTCTGGAGCTCATTACGCCGAGCAGCCCGCCTAGCGCCGGACCGATGACGAAGCCGAGCCCGAATGCGGCGCCGAGGAGGCCGAAGCCCGAGGCGCGCTTCTCCGGCGGCGATACATCGGCGATGTACGCACCCGCCGTGGCCCAGCTGGCGCCGGTAATGCCTGAAATCACGCGCCCTGCCAGCAGCCAGCCGAGCGTGGGCGCGAGCGCCATGACCATATAGTCAAGGCCGAGCCCGACGTTGGAGAGAAGGATGACGTTGCGCCGGCCGTATCGGTCGGAGAGCGCCCCGATGACTGGCGAGAAGATGAACTGCATCAGCGCCCAGACCGTGCCGAATACGCCGAAGATGGTGGCGGCCCGCGCGGTATCACCGGCCATGAAGGTCACGACGAGCTTCGGGAGCACCGGGATGATGATTCCCATCGACACCACGTCGAGCACGACGGTGACGAAGATGAAGGCAATCGCGGCGGGGCGGACCCCGGACCTCATGGTGGCACCTGTCACGTGATTTGCGAAGCGCTGAATATCGGTGGCGAATCGCGTCGCGTCCACCGTATCTTGTGCTTCCTGCGCGAGTGGCTCATCGCATGCATCCGCCGTTCCCGTCATGACTTTTCACGATCGTCCGATATTGCCGCGCGGATTCCGCTGTGCGAGCCGCAACTGCGGCCTCAAGCCCAGTGCGAAGGATCTGACGCTCTTCGTGAGCGACACGGACGCGGCTGCCGCAGCCGTCTTCACGCGCAATCACTTTCCCGGGGCACCCGTCATTCTGGGTCGCGAGACGATCGCAGCCGGGCGACTGCGGGGGATCGCCGCCAACAGCAAGTACAGCAATGTAGCCACGGGCACCCGGGGGCTGGAGAACGCGCGCCGCATGGCAGCCGCGGCAGCCGCAGAGATCGGCACGTCGCCATCCCGGATACTCGTGAGCTCGACAGGCGTGATTGGCGCGCAGCTCCCCATCGAGAAGGTTGAGCGCGGGCTGTCTGGAATCAGCAGGGAGCTCCAGAGCGATCCGGTTGTCGGCGCCGAGGGGATCATGACAACAGACACCCATCCCAAGGCCCTGTCTGCGAACATCGGAGCCGCGACAATCACGTGGGTCGCCAAGGGATCGGGGATGATCGAACCGAACATGGCGACCATGCTTGCGTACATTTTCACTGATGCGGAGTTCGATGCGCCGGCGCTCGACCGAATGCTGCGCAAGGCCGTCGACGTATCGTTCAACATGCTGTCGATCGATACTGATACCAGCACGAGTGACACGTGCGCAGTCCTGGCGAACGGGCTCGCGGGTGTGGTGAACCCCCGCGAGTTTCAGCAGGCGTTGACGGCTGGCTGCATTCGCATGGCGGAGATGCTCGCGCGGGACGGCGAAGGAGCACAGCATCTGGTGCGCGCCACTGTGCGCGGTGCCGCCACCGACGCCGACGCGCGCCGAGTGGCCAAGTCGCTCGTGAACTCACCTCTCGTAAAGACGATGGTCCACGGTGCCGACCCGAACGTCGGGCGGTTGCTCATGGCCGTGGGCAAGTGCTTCGAATGCGTCATCCGGCCAACGACGACTGATGCATGGATCGGCGGGCACGCTGTCGTGGTGGGCGGCGAGCGTCTTGACTTTGACGAAGCCGCCGTGCGCGCCGCGCTCGCGTGCGAATCCGTGGATCTGGAAGTGGCGCTCGGCGCCGGAGAGGCATGCGCCACGGCGTACGGATGCGATCTCTCGACCGGCTACGTCGAGGAGAACGCCGCGTACTACTCGAGCTGAACCCGCTCGCCCGAGCCCGGCCAGCATCGGGACTGCCCCGCCGAGTATCTTTGTCGTCCAGATTGGTCGCCCTGTCCCACATTCCCGGATTTACTGTGACGCCCCTGCGCGAAGACGACGACTCGCTTGATGAGGAGTTCCCGCTCGGTGACGGTACCGCCGAAACGGAGGCGACCGTCAACTGTCCCTACTGCGCCGAAGAGATCGAGATCGCGATCGATCCGGGAGGGGGCGAGGCGCAGCAGTACGTACAGGATTGCGAGGTGTGCTGCCAGCCATGGCAAGTGACCGTGAACTACGATATCGGGGGCCACGCAGAAGTCTCCGTAACGGCGCTCGACGAGTAGGGTGCGCGCCGGGCTGGATACCGCCTGACTTGCGCTGCCCCGCTCAGTCCGGCGATTCCCCGAGTAACTCCCGGACTCGTTCCGGCCGGTGGGACGTCAAGCCTTCCGCCGCGCGCTTGGATGATCCACGATGTGTTCCCATTCGCTCGCGTCCGATCGCGCCACGACGGCCATTACCGGTTCGGTCGCACTGACGTTGCACACCTCGTGCGGTACGCCCGGCTCGATGAAGATGAAATCGCCCGCCGTGTTTTCGACGCTCTTCTCGAGGGCATGGCCGTACTCATGCCGGACGCGCCCCTGAAGGATGTAAAGCATCACCTCGAAGTCGACGTGAATGTGCGCGTACGCAACGCCGCCCGGCGGGATCGTCGCGACGTTCATGGAAAGGTGCCTGGCACCGGTGTTCCGGGCGGAGAGGCCGGTCTGGTAGCGAATGCCGTTCCAGCCTCGGGTGGACCCGCCCCCACGCAGCACCAGGATCCCGCCGTCGCCCTCCACGCCAGCACTGGTATGGGCGGTATCATCGGTCACGAGAGCGGCCCTCGGTTGCGGTGATTCATGTGCGCTGCCACGTATCGTCGCCCGCGGCAATGGCGGAACAGATTGGCCGCGGTCCACGCGGGTGAACCCCGGTACATCAACGATAACCCGCACACACGTGCGGCATAGAGGCGTGCCGGCCACCCTGTCCCGAAGGGCGCGCGTTCGCGTCGATGGGCGCACTCGCATTATGATCTTGTTCCTTCCCGAGCCTTCCCGCCTTTGTTCCAGATTCCGGAGCTCCCCCAATGGTGCCGTTTGTGAATCGTGCCGGACTCGGAGCCAGCACCAAGCTGAGGCGTTTTCCATGAGCGCGATTCTCGGGATGTTCAAGTCGGGCGACCGCCCACTTCTCACGACGGATGCGGACGCGTGCCTGCACGCCATGCGCGTTCGTGGCGATCGCCTTCAGCTTGTGGAAACCGGGCGAGCGCTGCTGGGAGCGACGCATTTCGAGTGGGAGACGGATCTCGCAACCCGGAACCCGGATCGGATCGCACGCGACGGCGATGTTGTGGTCGCCGCGGACGCGGCGTTGTATTACGTCGACGACCTGCGCCGCGACCTCCGGACCCGCGGAGTCGACGCGTCCGGCGTGACTTCCGCACAGCTGATTGGAGCGGCATATCGCGCCTGGGGGGACGACTGCGTCCACCACCTTGAGGGCGACTTCACCTTCGTGCTCTGCGATCTGTCGCGCAACCGGATGCTTAGCGCGAGGGATTATACGGGACGCCGCAGCTTGTACCTGGCGGAGTTCGACGGCATGGTCGTTGTGGCGTCGAGCGTGGCGGGCATTCTGGCTCATCCAGCTTGTTCCGCCGAACTCGACCTCACATCCCTCGCTTCCATGGCAAGCTTTCTGTTTGCCCAGGAGTCCGACACGCCGTATCGAGCCATCAGGTCGGTGGCGCCGGGGGCGCGCGTCACATGTGAGGTCGGACGGCAACCCCGGGAGGAGCCCTATTGGACGTTTCCGCCGTTCAACGAGCGTGCCGCCGGAGGATTCGACGAAGCCGCCGAGGAGCTGCGAGCCCTCCTCGCCCGCGCCGTGCAGGAACGCCTGGCTCCCGATGGACCGACGGCGCTCCTGATGAGCGGTGGCTACGACTCCACTGCGTTATTCGGGGCCGGAAAAATGCGGCTCCGCGAGATGGGACAGGAGGAACGGCTTCGCGCGGTATGCATGAGTTTTCCGCCAGGCGATCCTGGTAGAGAGGACGAATACATCACCACGATCACGGAGGAATGGAACGCCCCCGTGCAATGGCTGAGCATCGACGACGTGCCAATGCTGGATAGCCTGGAGGATTATGCGGCGCGAGCCGATGAGCCGTTCGTGCACGCCTTCGAGGCCTGGTTCCGCGCTCTTGTCGGAGGCGCCCGGAACATCGGTGCCCGCGTGGCCTTGTACGGCGACGGCGGCGACCAGCTCTTTGCGGTATCGCCAGTGTTCATGCTTGATCTGTTCGCCCAGCTCCGGTGGACCGAGCTAGCGCGCGAATGGCGGGGATTCGGACCTCAGGGGTATCGGGCCTTTTTCAAGAATGTCGTCGCACCCGTGGCGAGGTCGGCTGCGCGTTTTGGTCGCCCCAATGCCAGCGAGATCGTGCGCGATCCGCCACCATGGATTCGCGAAGACTTCAGCCAGACCCACGGCCTGATTGAGCGCGAACTTGAGGGCGAGTTGCGTCTGAGGCCGGCAGGGTTGTCGCGCGCCTCCACAGAGACGGTACACTCCCTCCGCCATCCGATGCCGACGAAAGTGGGCGCGGCCTACTCGGCGTTTGCCCTGCAGTCGGACGTCGAGCTTCGCATGCCGCTCCTCGACGAGCGGGTTGTGCGCTTCGCCGTCGGCCGCCCGCGGAGTGATCGTGCTTCGCAAGGAGAGTTCAAGCGGCTGCTCCGCCACTCGATGCGCGGACTGATCCCCCCGAGTGTCCTGGCACCGAGGGAGTCGAAAACAGGAGTGTTGAGCGGTTATTTCGAGCGCTCTCTTCGAGCGGATCGACGAGGACTGGTCACCGAGGCGTTCCGCGACCCTGTCTTGGCCCAGCTTGGAATCGTCGACCAACGACGATTGCAGGAGGAGTGGTATGGATTTTGCTCCAAAGGCGGCCAGAGCAAGGGTTTCCGGCTGTTCATCACCTTGCAGGTTGAGCTCTGGTTGCGATCTCGGTTGCTAGCCAACGGACGTCAGGTTGCCATCCCCAAATTGGCCGCCAGATCCCCGGCGAACTAGCGCCTTCAACAGCTTGCGATTACGTCCACAAGGGCCGTATGTTCGCGAGGTAGTACCGTTCTTCCACATGTGGAGGTGTTTCATGTACGAAGCCCCTAAGCTCGAGAACTTCGGGACGTTCAGGGAGCTGACACTGGGCGGCGCTAACCCGTCGCCCGGCGACGGCAACCCGTTCCATAGGTACGGCGCCGCCGAAGGGAACCTCTGATCCTTATTCGGAGCCTGGGAGGACCGCGGTGGTCCTCCCAGGTGCGGCCCCATTGAAGAACGCACTCCAGCGGGCCTACGCTCTGTTTGGCGGAGTGCTACAGTCGGAAATGCCTCTTCCTGAGCTCCCCGCGATAGAGAGCGATCGCGCCGACTGGGCTGTCCGAGTGTCTGATCGTCCCGAGGGCGACGGGAATGGGCTGCTTGGCGAAGACAGCGTCGACTCACAGATCAAGGTCCGGAGCGTACGGCTTCCGGATGGTGTGCGTCTCGAGTTTGATGATACCGGCATCTTCGACATCACCCATGAAGGCGCCACGATTACATGGTGCCCGTCCGGTTCCGCGCGCCCGGACCTTGCCCGCGCCGACCTGCTGGGAGCCGTCTTTTCTGTTGCGCTGCATCTACAGGGTGTGTTGTGCCTGCACGGCAGCGGCGTGACGATTGGCGGCAGGGCAATCGGCTTTCTGGCCCGAAAGGGTTCCGGCAAATCGACTCTTGCCATGGCGCTGAGCGCCGCGGGGGCCAAACTGGTGACGGATGACATGCTGGCTGTGCACCCGGGTCCGCCTCCGACGGTCTGGCCGGCGGCGCCGACGCTGCACCTGCTGGAAGACTCGGCTGATCAGCTGCACGGTCCTGAAGGACGCGTGAAAAACCCCCTCCGTGGCAAGTACAAGGTTGCAAATCTTCCTGCAGACCGTGTTGAGGTGCGGCGAACGCCTCTCGCGGCCGTCTACGAGCTCCTACCGCGGAGTTCCAGCGCGGGCGAGCGCGGCGTCACGCGCACGCGCCTTGCTGACACGGCGGCCGTAATGACGCTATTGCGGCACCCGAAGATCAGCGAGAGCCTGGCGCGCGATGTGGCGACTCTGGACCGGGCCGCGCAGATCGTGCGCCAAGTACCCGTTTATCAGCTTGCGTTCGCTCACGAGTTCTCCCGCCTGCCGCAGCTCGTCGACCAGATGATGGGATGGCACTCCGGGGAGAACTCACTGCCTGACGCGACGTAGCGAGATGGGTGCCCAGCAGTTGCCGGTCGCCGGCACCGCCGGAACCGATGGTGCCGCCCCGCCCATCGTGCGCCTGCGAGAGATCAGCAAGTGGTTTCCGGCGCCGCGTCGCTGGAGGGAGCTGGTGCGACATCCCCGTCGGAGGGACCATGTTCAGGCGCTGCGAGGTGTGTCCGTCGACATTCGTGAGGGAGAATTTTTCGGGCTGCTGGGCCCCAACGGGGCCGGCAAGAGCACCTTGTTCAGGATTCTCTCAACACTGGTGAGTGCCGATGCCGGCACGGGGATCGTGTGCGGATTCGACGTGGGGCGCGACGCGGATCGCGTCCGCGACGTGCTGGCACCTGTGGTTGCCGACGAGCGAAGCCTCAACTGGCGTCTGTCAGCGCGGGAGAACCTGCGGCTCTACGCAACGTTGCACGGCCTGCGCGGACCTGCGCGGTCATCTCGCGTGGACGAACTGCTCGAGCTCGTCGAGCTCGTGGGCGATGCAGACCGGCCCGTCAGCGGATTTTCCTCAGGCATGAAGCAGCGCCTGCTTCTTGGGCGAACCCTGCTCGCCCGGCCGAGGGTGCTCCTGCTCGACGAGCCGACGCGCAGTCTCGATCCGCTCTCGGCGCGCCGGTTTCGCGAGTTTCTGCGGCGGGAAATATCAGAGGCGCAAGGGTGCACGGTGCTTCTCGCTACCCACAACGCAGAAGAGGCGCTGCACTTCTGCGATCGAGTCGGGGTACTTGATCGGGGCCGGCTCATCGCCGTGGGAGCCGCCTCCCAGCTGGCAGGCGAGTTGGGCGGCGAGCGCTATGTGCTGTGGGTGAAGGAGTCCGATCCGGCGCGCTTTGACGCGCTTGGAAACAGTGGCGGAGCAGTCGTGCGCCGTTGCGGGCATCTCGTTGCCGAGGCGGGCGGCTGGAGCCGATTGGAGTTGGACATTCCCGGCGGTCTCGATGCGGTCGCGCGCGTCCTCGACGGCCTGGCGCGCGCGGGTGTGCCGGTGGCGCGCTGCGAACGCCAGGAGATGTCGCTGGCCGATCTGCTGGAGGCACTCCTCGAGCGGCATAAGCGGATGTCGGCCGATGGCTAAGATTGGCGCGCTCGTTCGCGCCGCGTGGCTCGCGGCACTCAGCTACCGGTTGGGCTTCATCCTCTCGGTCAGTACGCTCCTCTTCACAGTCGTGCCCTTCTACTTCGTCGCGAATGCGTTGCAGCCGACGATGGCGGGGGTCATTCAGGGCGAAGGTCACCAGTACTTCGGGTTCCTGATTGTGGGCATGATGGTCGTGACCGTGGTGACGGCTACTCTCTACGCACTCCCGAACGCGATCAGTGCCGGGGTTGCGAACGGAACATTGGAGGCGCTCTTCACGACCCCCACGCCCGTCTGGGTGCTGTTGGCCGGCCTGTCCGGCTACGAGGTGTTGTTCGCGATCGTCCGGGCTACCGCCCTGCTCCTCGCGGCCGCGGCGTTCGGAGCGCATGTCGCCTGGGACCGCATGGGACCGGCGCTTCCAATCCTTATCTTGTTGATCCTCGCTCACATTCCAATCGGCTTGATAGGCGGCGCCATGATTCTCGCGTTTCGCACGGCTGGACCCCTGTCCCAGATCGTCCTGACGCTATCGGTTTTTCTTGGCGGGACGTACTATCCCACGCACGTGATCCCCGGGTGGCTCGAAGGGGTCTCGGGATTGTTGCCCATGACCTATGGGCTGCGGGCGCTGCGAGGCGTTCTGCTCGAAGGTCTGCCATTTGCCGGCGTGGCGCGGGATGTGGCGGTTCTCGCGGCATTCGCCGTGGTACTGACGGTCGCGAGTGTGCTCGCGTTTCGTGCCGCCTTGAAATACGCCAAGCGCACCGGCAGTTTGGCCCAATACTGAGCACGGATCGCCCACGCATGACTCAGGATTCCCAACGCGGCCGCGCAAGTCGGGAAGGTCCGCAACTCGGTGATGACCAACCCCTGCCGACACGGTCACCCTTTGTGGTCTACAAACCGGTGTCCGCGGGCGGAGTCCTTTTCTCGACGGAAACCGAAGTCTACTTCGGCGTGAATCAGCTCGGTGAGCGGATCTGGGAGTTACTGCCTCCCATGAGCACGACGGTGGGAGGCCTGTGCGCAATTCTGGTGTCGGAACACGCCGACGTGAGCGAGGCCCGGATTCGGGAGGATGTTCGACTTTTTCTCCGCGCACTGGCCGACAATGGCCTCGTGGTAACCCCCTCCGCCGATGTTGGACACGATCCGGCGATATAGGGCGGCCCTCCCGAAGCTGCTTGGCGTGTCGTTGCCGGAGCTATGGGACCTCCTTGCGGCACAGACGGCGTTGGCCTTCGCCCAGGCTCGCGTGTGGACGAGGCGCAGGGGGCGTCTGGTCGCCGCGAGCCGCGGCGATTCCGGGCAGGCGTCAAGTGCTCCCTCTCGCTTGGACGAGGCGCACCGGCTCGCCCTCGCGATCACCCGGGCTTCGGCGTTCGGGTTTTTTCGGCCGGCCTGTCTGGTGCGCTCGATCGCGCTCTGTCGCATGATGGAATCGCGCGGCGTGCGCGGCGGCCTCCTGCAGATCGGCGTGCGCCTCCAGGATGGCCGCCTGGTTGCTCACGCCTGGGTCGAATACGGCGGCGAGATACTCGGTGACGATCCCGCCAGCGTTTCTCGCTTCGATCTGCTTCCGGAGTTGAGTCTCACGGACCGCGATCGCATGAAATTCACCTAGGATCCCCTAGGACGCGCCCACCACCAGGCGGCTGCGCGCCCGTTCCAGCGCCGCGACCAGGGCGTCGACATCGTCAGAGTCGTTGTACACGTAGAAGCTCGCCCGCGTCGTCGCCGTGACGCCCAGCTTCCGCATCAATGGCTGCGCACAGTGATGCCCCGCGCGCACGCATACACCGTCCGCGTCCAGGAACTGCGAAAGATCATGTGGATGGATCCCGGCAAAGGTGAAGCTCACCACGCCGCCACGCTTTTCCGGTTCCGGCCCCAGCACGTGCAAATCGTCCACCGCCGCGAGCCGCTCCGTGGCGTAGCGCACCAGTGTTCGCTCATGCGTATGCACCCGATCCATTCCGAGCGCCTCAAGATACTCAACCGCTGCGGCGAGCCCGACCGCCCCCTCTACATTGGGCGTGCCCGCCTCGAACTTGTGCGGCAGCACGTTCCATGTCGTGTGGGAGTCGCCCACGCTCGCGATCATGTCGCCGCCCGTCTGGCAGGGAGGCATTGTCTCGAGCAGCTCGCGGCGCGCGACCATGCCGCCAATCCCCATGGGCCCGAGCATCTTGTGACCGCTGAATGCGAACGCATCGATGCCCAGTTTGTCGAACCGCACCGTGAGATGAGGCGCCGCTTGCGCACCATCACACACGGTGAGCGCTCCCACCCCCCCGGCGATCGCAACAATTTCCTCAACCGGAGTGATCGTTCCGAGCGCATTCGACACATGGGTGAACGCGACGACTTTTGTGCGCGGCGTTACGAGCTCAGAAAGGTGCTGCAGGTCCAGCTCCCCAGACGGTGTCAACTCGCAAATCGCAAACTCGGCGCCCACGGCAAGGGCCAGCTGCTGCCACGGGACGAAGTTCGCATGGTGCTCCATGCGCGTTACCACAACGCGGTCACCAGCTTGCACATTCGCCCGGCCCCACGCTGTGGCGAGCACGTTGATCGACTCGGTGGTTCCACGCGTGAAGATGAGCGTGTCGCTGTCGCTGACGCCCAGAAAGCCCGCGATCCTGTCGCGTGCCAGCTGATACGCTTCGGTGGCCGCAACCGACAGCGCGTACGCACCCCGATGCGGGTTGGCGTTGTCGCGCTCGTAGTACGTGGTGATGGCATCGAGCACCGGACGCGGCTTCTGTGTGGTCGCAGCCGAGTCGAGGTAGTGCAAGGAGGGGTTCGCCGACAGCAGTGGAAAGTCGGAGCGGGGCGCCAGGGGGCGAATATCCCGTCCGCCGTCCACCGCGGCCTTCCCGCCCACGGTCATCCGGGCCTCCGGACCCAGACCCCGCTATCCGTCACCTGAACCTCGAAGCGTTCGAGGGGATCGAAGGCCGGCTGCTGCAACGCCGCGCCGCTACGGCAATCAAAGCGCGCGCCGTGCCAGCCGCATTGAATCACACCGCCCGGCAAGAGGAAGCCTTCGCTCAGCGGGAAGGCCGAATGCGTGCATTCATTCTGCACGGCAAAGAGCTCGCCGGCGGAGTTGCCGAGGCACAGCGCGGTGCCGTCCGACAGACGGGCAGCGCGCAGCTCGCCGGGCGCAACGGTCGCATCGCTCACACGCTCGAAACCATCCACAGCAGGCGCATCCATCATCAGGCCGGGGTCTCGCTCGCCAGTGCAGACCTGAGCGCGTGCCAGGCCAGTGATGCGCATTTCACCCGCAGGGGGAATCGCGAGACTCCCGATAGTGCCTTCAGCGCCCCGAGATCCTCACCGCCCCCGCGCCCCGTAACCATCGAGTGGAATTCGGCGAACATGGTCTTCGCCTCTTCGCGGGTCTTTCCCTTGACTGCGGCCGTCATCAAGCTTGCGCTAGCCTTCGAAATCGCGCATCCCGACCCCTGAAACGAGAGGTCCGCTACGCGGTCGCCATCCAGGCGGAGCCACACGGTGAGCTGGTCACCGCACATCGGATTCACGCCCTCCGCGTGTGCGGTCGCATCCGGCATCGCGCGAAAATTCTGCGGCCGCCGGTTGTGGTCGAGAATGATGCTCTGATACAGCTCGTCAAGATCAGCGTTCATGCGTCAGCAGCGCCAAACGGGCTATTCCGGCCACAGACCGGCTGTTCATCGCGGTTCGCCGAGCGTAAAGCGGGCGAACGCGAGCCTCTCCAGTCCCTCGCGGAGTACGTCCAGCTCGATCGTCTCCAGCACTTCCGCTGCAAAAGCGTAGGTCAGCAATGCGCGTGCCTGATCCGCGCCAATGCCGCGACTGTTCATGTAGAACAACGCCGCAAGGTCCAGCCGTCCCACGGTCGCGCCATGCGTGCATTTCACGTCATCCGCAAAGATTTCGAGCTGCGGCTTGGTGTCCACGCGCGCCTGCGGGGAAAGCAGGAGCGAATGGTTCGTCTGCTTACCGTCAGTCTTCTGCGCGAGGGGGTCCACGTACACCTTGCCGTTGAACACTCCGTGCGAGTTCCCGTCGAGAATCCCCTTGTACAGCTCGCGGCTGGCGCACGACGGCGCGAGGTGCTCCACGAATGTCTGGTGGTCGGCGTGCTGCGTTCCGTCGACCATATACAACCCGTTGAGTTTCGTCTCGCCGCTTTCGCCCAAAAGCTTCGTATAAACGTTGGTCCGGCTCAGCGCACCGCCCGCCGCGTATGAGAACGAGTGATACGCGGAATCACGGCCCTGACTTGCCTGCACCGTGCCGACATGAAAGGCCTCGGTACTTTCGCGCTGGACCTTGTAGTGGTTCACTCGCGCGCCATTGCCCACTTCGATCTCTGCCACTGCGTTCGTGAAATAGCTTGTGGATCCGGTGGAGGTGTAACTCTCAATGAGTGCCACCTGGGCGAGCGCATCCACCACGGCCAGCAGCCTGGGATGAATCGCGCTGCCGGACGCGCGCGGGTCGGCGATGTGCACGATGTGAATTGGCTCGTCCACCACCACGCCACGCGGCACGTGAATCACCACTCCGTCCTGCGCGAGCGCGGTGTTGAGCGCCGTAAAGGTGTCCTTGTGATATGCCGCGAGCTTGCCCAGGTGTTCCGCGACGAATTCCGGTGTCTCGCGAACCGCCTCGGCGAGTGTCATGACCCGGACCTCGGCCGGTAGCGCCGAAAACGCGGAAAGCCCCGGCTCAAACCGGCCATTGACGAACACGAGCCGGTGCCAGGACGCATCTCCAATGACCAATGCTTCGGCATCTGCCGGGCTGAGGACGGCCGCATTCGGCCCGGGCGCAGGAGGCGTGAACGTGCGCTCGGCGATCGGCGCCACGCTGGTGAAATGCCAGTCCTCGTTTCGGGTGGTCGGAAAGCCGAGTGCCTCGAAATGCGCGAACGCATCGTTCCTCAACTGCTGGAGCCATCCGGGCGAATCGGCCTGGGGCAATGCGCGGAGTGCAGCGGCGTACGCGGAACTCAAGCGGCCTCCAGGACCCAGTCGTACCCCCTCGCCTCCAGCTCCAGCGCCAGCTCCTTGCCGCCGGACTTCACGATCCTTCCCTGGGCAAGCACGTGCACGAAGTCAGGCACGATGTAGTTGAGCAGGCGCTGGTAGTGCGTCACCACAATCGTCGCGTTGTCGGGCCGCTTGAGCTTGTTCACGCCCTCCGCCACCACGCGCAGCGCGTCGATGTCGAGGCCGCTGTCAGTCTCGTCGAGTATGGCGAGCCGCGGCTCGAGCACCGCCATCTGCAGGATTTCATTGCGCTTCTTCTCGCCGCCACTGAAACCGGCATTTACCGAGCGATGCAGCATCGAGACGTCCATGTCCACGAGCTTCAGCCTCTCGTCCATCATTTCCAGGAACTCGATCGGATCGAGCTCCTCCTTTCCCTGTGCCTTGCGCACCGCGTTATATGCCGAGCGCATGAAGTACGCGTTGGTGACGCCGGGAATCTCGATGGGATACTGGAATGCAAGGAATACACCGGCCTGAGCACGTTCCTCCGGTTGCATGGCGAGGAGATCCCTGCCGTCATAGGAGATGGTGCCGTCAGTCACCACATAGCCGGGATGCCCGGCGATCACCTGCGCAAGCGTGCTCTTCCCGGATCCGTTCGGGCCCATGATGGCATGCACTTCGCCGGCACTCACGGTGAGCGAGACGCCCTTCAGGATCTCCTTGTCGCTCGCGGTGGCGTGGAGATTGTCGATGTTGAGCACAGTGATGATCCTGTGGTTTCGTGGCGGGCGGGGCGTTACCCCACCGATCCTTCAAGGGAAATACCGAGGAGTTGCTGCGCCTCGAGCGCGAACTCCATCGGGAGTTCCTTGAACACTTCACGGCAGAATCCACTGACGATGAGCGAAATAGCGTGCTCGGCTGAAAGGCCGCGCTGCTTGCAGTAAAAGATCTGGTCCTCGCCGATCTTCGACGTGCTCGCCTCGTGCTCCAGCGTCGCCGTATTGTTTGCAACTTCGATATAGGGAAACGTGTGCGCCCCGCACCTGTTACCGATGAGCATCGAGTCGCATTGCGTGTAGTTGCGCGCCCCGTGCGCCCTGGGCATCACCTTGACCTGCCCGCGATACGAGTTCTGTCCCTGACCAGCGCTGATTCCCTTCGAGATGATCGTGCTCTTTGTGTTCTTCCCGATGTGGATCATCTTGGTGCCGGTGTCTGCCTGCTGCATGTTGTTGACCACCGCCACCGAATAGAACTCCCCCGTAGCGTCGTCACCCTGCAGGATCACGCTGGGGTACTTCCACGTGATGGCGGAGCCGGTCTCGACCTGCGTCCACGAGATCTTGGAGTTCGTGTGCGCCTTGCCACGCTTGGTGACGAAGTTATAGATACCGCCCTTTCCCTCCTTGTCACCCGCGTACCAGTTCTGCACGGTACTGTACTTGATCGTGGCGTTATCGAGAGCGATGAGTTCCACGACAGCCGCGTGAAGCTGGTTGGTGGACCGCTTGGGCGCTGTGCACCCCTCGAGGTAGCTCACGTAGGCGCCCTCGTCGGCCACGATGAGCGTGCGCTCGAACTGTCCCGTGTCCGCAGCATTGATGCGGAAATACGTCGAGAGTTCGATGGGACACCGCACCCCCTTCGGTACGTAGCAGAACGAGCCGTCGGAGAACACCGCCGAGTTGAGCGACGCGAAGAAGTTGTCGGAATACGGTACGACGGAGCCGAGATATTTCTGCACCAGCTCCGGATAGTTGTGAACGGCCTCGGTGAACGAACAGAACACCACGCCGTGCTTGGAGAGCTCCTCCTTCATCGTCGTTCCCACCGACACCGAATCGAAAATCGCGTCCACTGCGACGCCGGTGAGAAACTTCTGTTCGGTGAGCGAGATGCCGAGTTTGTCGTAGGTCTTGAGCAACTCCGGGTCGACCTCATCGAGCGACTGCAAGGGCTTCACGCTCTTCGGCGCGGAGTAGTATCGCTGCGCCTGATAATCGATGGGCGGGTACTTGACGTTCGACCAGTGTGGCTCGGTCATGGTCTGCCAGCGACGAAACGCCTTGAGCCGCCAGTCCAGGAGCCACGACGGTTCGTTTTTTTTCGCCGAGATCAGTCGGACCACGTCCTCCGTAAGACCAGGAGCGATGGTATCGGAATCGATTTCCGACACGAACCCGTATTGGTACTCGCGATTGACCAGCGCTTCGATGGAAGAACTCATGCCGATAAAACTACTCGTCTTTCAAGGCAGGTCAATTAACGGGAACTGAAGGGAGCATACAGACTTGGGCGATGCGAGGATCGCGACGGCTCTTTATAATCTTGCGGTTCTTACACGTATGTAGTCGCTATCATCACAAACACAAGAAGGATATGTACTTACAAGCGTAGCGACGGTTCGCTAGCGTCCAATAGTCGCCCCCGATGAATATCATGTCAACGTCTCGCATGGTCCGAACGTTCCTCAGTTAACATCGTGGCACGAACAAACGTCTTACCGGATGTCGGAAGAGTTCGCTGTGCGATCAAGGGTGGACAAGGATTCAGGCTCGAAAAACCGAAGAACGGCGCGCCCGGGTGGGGGTGCGTAGCGTGAGCGGCGCGTCATGCGTGCGTTCCGCAGGCGTTGCGGCGAGAAATCGGCTGCAGCGCCCGTTCTTTATTTGTCCCGGTCACAGGCGACGAACCCTGCCCCGGGCAAAGCCCCTCACATTGCTGTCTTCACTCCAGACACGTCCGCCCTCCCGATGTATCCTGCGTCAGATCCAAACCAGATCATCTTCGTCTTTCGGTCAAACACCATGTAGCGCACCGTATTCCGCTCGCCCTTCAGCTCGGTCACGCTGAAGAATGCCTGGCTCCTGGGGTCGAAGCCCACAAGGCGATTCGGCCTTGAAGGATTCGCCTCAGCCACCCACAGGCGATCGCGATCATCGACCGTCATTCCATAGGGAAGTGAGCTCGGACCGCCCGGAAGCTGCCATTCGTCGACCTTCGACGTGGCCGGATCCAGCTTGCCGAGGTAGCCGCGCGTGTAGTCGACGTACCAGATCTTGTCGTCCGACGTGATCGCAATACGGCGGTCCTGCGTCTTGTCGTTCGCAAGAGTGTAAGTCTTGAGCTCGAGCGTCTCGGGGTCGAGCGTGCCGATCATGTTGGTGGCAAAAAGATTGAACCATGGCCGCCCCTTCGAATCGAGCGCGATGCCATAGGGATTGGTGCTTCTTCTGCCCGGTGGCAACGGCATTTTCACAATGCGGAACTTGCCCGTCGAGACATCGAGGTAACCCACCGCATTCGACCCCTGCGCCGTGAACCAGATATTCCCTTTCTTGTCGAACACCATGGTGTGCGGATCCTTCACCGTGCTATCGGGAATGGGGAATCGCGTGATCGCCCCGGTGGATGGGTCGAGTTTGCCGATCATCCCATTGCGGTTGCCCGAATACCACACGTTTCCCTTCGCATCAATGATGCAGTTGTGGGGGTTGGTGCCGGGGTCGATCTCGTACTTCTTGAACGCACCGGTCCGGGGATCCAGCCGCGCGATGTAGTTGCCCTCCTGCCCGAGGAAAAACACACTGCCGTCGGGGTGGACCGCGGGGTCACGAGGACGCCCCTCTCGCCCCCAGGGGACGGTGAAATCCTGCACTGGGACGATCGCTGTGACCTGACCCCCGAGGGCGAGGGGAAGAAGCCCGAGAGCGAGTCTGAAAGAACGCATTTAACCTCCACGGATGCGAAAGCCTTCCTGATTCTGTCGCCGATGCGGTCCCGGGACAAGGGTTTCACGCGCACGGCGTGCGTGGTAGCTTCGGCGGAACACGCATTCCCCAGCCGGAGCAGCCCATGATTGCCGCTTTCTGCCTGCGTTTGCACCCTGCCGCGCGCGGCGTCCTTTTTGCGATAGCTGTCCTCGTAGCGAAGGTCGAGGGGCAACAACCGGCAGCGGATTCGAATTTTACGTTCTCGCAAGTGATGGTGACCATGCGGGACGGCGTGCGGCTGAACACCACGCTCTTCGTACCCAGGATGCAAGCCGGGCCACTGCCCATTCTCTTCGTCCGCACGCCTTACGGTGTGCCGGGCGCGGAATTCCCGTTGTCACGTGCGTACGCGGAACTCGTCGCGGAAGGCTACATCTTCGCCTTTCAGGACATCCGGGGGAAATACGCATCGGAAGGAACGTTCGTGATGCAGCGCGCGCCGCGTCCCGTCGACGCGGGTGCCCGCGCGATCGACGAAAGCACCGACGCCTACGACTCCGTGGAATGGCTCACGAAGGCCCTTCCCCGCAACAACGGACGCGTCGGGATGCTCGGGGTCAGCTATCCTGGCTGGACGACCGCCATGGCGATGCTGGATCCCCATCCTGCTCTGAAGGCCGTGAGCCCGCAGGCGTCTCCAGCCGACATGTGGATGGGCGACGACTTCCACCACAACGGCGCATTTCGCCTGAGCTACGGATTCGAGTACTCGTACATGGTGGAAAACGCGAAAGGCGGCTCGCAGTTCCAGTTCGACACATACGACACCTATGACTGGTATCTGAAACTCGGTGCGCTGTCGAATGCGCAATCGCGCTATCTGAAAGACAAGAAACTCCCCACGTGGGACGACTTTCGTCTTCATCCCAACTACGACGAGTTCTGGCAACGTCAGGCCATGAAGCCGTATCTGAAGCGCGTGACGGTTCCCACGCTGAACGTCGCGGGGTGGTGGGACCAGGAGGATTTCTATGGGCCTGTGACCATCTACCGCGAACTCGAGAAGCACGATACGAAGTCCAACAACTTTCTCGTCGTCGGCCCCTGGAACCACGGCGGGTGGAGTCGTGGCAGTGGGCAGAAGCTTGGCGCTATCGATTTCGGATCGGCTACTGGCGAGTTCTACCGCTCCCAGATTCAGGCTCCGTTTTTCGCCTACTATCTGAAGGACAAGGGCACGCTCAAACAGCCCGAGGCGACTGTCTTCGAATCAGGAAGCAATACGTGGCGCACGTTCACCGCGTGGCCGCCCAAGGAAGCCACCCGTCAGTCGCTGTATTTTCGCGCCAATGGCCGGCTCTCGTTTTCGGCGCCCGGGAACGGAGAGAGCGGCGGATACGACAGCTACGTGAGCGATCCGGCGCATCCGGTCCCCTACCGGCATCGCCCCATCGAGCCTACCTACTACCCCAAGGGTTCCGGCTGGCCGGTATGGCTCCTCGAGGACCAGCGCTTTGTTTCCGACCGGCCCGACGTAGTGCACTGGGAGACCGAACCTCTCACTGCAGACGTCGTTGTCGCGGGCGACATCACCGCCAAGCTCTTCGCCAGCACAACCGGGCAAGACGCCGATTTCGTCGTCAAGCTGATTGATGTGTATCCCGAGGACTATCAGGCGGATTTCAAACTCAGCGGCTACGAACTGATGGTGGCGAACGATGTATTCCGCGCCCGGTTTCGTGACTCGTTCGAGAAACCGACCCCGATGGTACCGGGGCAGATCACTCCGGTGACCGTGGACCTGCATACCCAGAGCTACCGCTTCAAGCGGGGACACAAGATCATGGTACACGTGCAGAGCAGCTGGTTCCCCCTGATCGATCGCAATCCGCAAACTTGGGTGCCGAACATTTTCGAGGCAAAGGAGGCGGACTATAAGGCGCAGACTCATCGCATCTGGCGCACGCCGGCGAACGCCTCGCGCGTGGACCTTTCGACGGTGAAACCATGAGCACCTTCGAGAAGGGGTTCCTTGCGACGACGGCGAACTCGCTCGAAGGGTATCGGGTGACGCAGACCTACGGCGTGGTGCGCGGCATCATCGTGCGTTCTCGCGGCGCGCTGGGGATGGTGGGGGTGAGCCTGCAGCGGTTCTTCGGCGGCGACATCACGCTGCTGACCGAGTTGTGTGAGCGCTCGCGGGCGGATGCGTATTCGTCGGCCGTCGCGCACGCACAGTCGCTCGGTGCGAACGCCATGCTCGCGCTCAGGTATGATGCAACCGAGGTGATGCCAGGCGTGACCGAAGTGCTCTGCTACGGCGCGGCGGTGCGCGTGGTGCCGGAAAAAGAGGAGGGCTCGCCGCTACCCAGAACCTGATGCGTTGATGAGATCCTGGGGCGTGTTGATTCCGCGCAGCACGCCAGCGTCGTCCACCCGTACCTCGCAAACGCGTTGAGGATCGCTACGGATTACGGCGCGCGTGCCGCCCTGGGCCACGGTCATCAGTTCGCGCCACGTGTCGCGATGAAGATAGGCCGGATGCCCGCGGCGCGACTCGTACAGGGGAACGACGATCCGGGCATCGGTTCTCCGGGCACCGTCGAGTACCGCCAGGACGCTCTCGAGCCCGACGAACGGGTAGTCGACGGGCCAGACCAGTGCACCGATGACTTGCGCGTTGGTGAGCTGCGCGAGCCCCAGGCGAACGCTCGTGATCTGTTCGGATTCCGGATTGGCGTTGACGACGACGCGTACGCCGGAGGGAGCCCGTATACCAGGCGGCAGCACGGCAATGATTGGGCCGAGTCCCGCGTCTTGCGAAGTCTGTACGATGGCATCGAGAAAGGGGCGCCCATCGGTGAGGGTAGCCATCGCCTTGGGCCCGCCGAAGCGCTTGCCGGCTCCGGCGCCGACTATCACTGCGCCGACAGGAAAGGCGGAGAAGCGGCTCACGCTCTTGACAGCTCTCGCATGGCATCCCGAAGTAACACCGCCGCCTGCTTCACTTTGTAGCCGTTCTTCGCCAGAGGCATTGCATCGTAGAGTGCGCGCTCGGCCAGCGCGTCCACGCTCTCATCATCCAGTTCACCACTCGCCACGTCTTCTTCAACGGACTGGTTCACCCGATACGGCCGCGCCGCCACGCCGCCGAGTACGAGCCGCACCTCGCCATCGGATCGTCTGACGGCTGCAAGGGCCACGAGCGCAAAGTCCCACGCGCCGCGCTGCATCAGCTTACGGTACCGCTGGGTCCCGCCGGAGGAATGTGCGGGGAGCTCGATCGCCTCGATCAGTTCATCCGCTGCGATTGTTGTTTCCGCTCGCGCGTTTGCCGCGGCGCCGAGGTAGAAATCTGCCATGGGGACGCTCCGTCGAGCATCGCCCGCGCCCACGAGTTCGACCGTTGCCTCGAGCGCGGTCAAGGCAACAGCCGGGTCGGACGGATGCACTGCACGACAGGGACCTTCGTCGAAAATTCCGTGGTACTCGTTCTCTCCATCCATTGCCGGGCAGCCCGTTGCGTGATTCTTGAGGCACGGGATGCACTTCCGGAAATACCAACACCGTGGGCGCTGGCAAAGATTGCCCGCGATGGTGCCCATATTGCGGAGCGCCGGCGTGCCCACCAGCTTGGCGGCTTCCGCGAGGGCGGCAAAGTTGGCGCGGATCACGCTGTGCGCCGCGAGGTCGGCGATGCGCACGGCTCCGCCCACTCGTACGGAACCGTCGCTCCGCAAAACGATGTCGCGGGCCGCCGGAAGTCGGCGGAGATCCACGAGGTGCAGCGGGCGAACGAGCTGCTCCTTCATGGTCACGAGCAGGTCCGTTCCGCCTCCCACGGCGTACGCGCCCTGTGCCGCTAGCGCGTCCAGCGCGGCGCGGACGGAGTCGGGACGGTGATAGGTGAATGGATGCACGATGGTCACAAGTTGGGCCCTTCGCATCCGGAATGCCAAGGGCACGTGACTGCCTCGCGGTTGAACGCCCGGGTGCGGCGAATAGCTTCAGTCTCACGTGCGCCCAGAAAGTCCCTGCCCGCGCCACTGGCTCATGATCCACGTCCGTCACCTCGCGATGGCAGGGGTGGCGGCGCTCACCGTCAGCTGCAGGCCGAGCGAGAGGCCCGCGCAACCCGACACGGCGGAACTCTCTGTATCAGACACCACCCCGTCGCCGCCCAATGCGAGGCCGGGCAATGCGTCGAGGCGTCCAGCCACGGGCCCGGCAAACCTTGTACCGCTATCGCCATTGGCCGACAGCATCAGTGCGTATCTTGTTTTCGCGCCAGTAGGCGAAGACTGGTTTCTGGCATCGATGCGCAACCGCCGGATCTACGTAGATATCGGGCGGGTCGACGCAGAAGTTCGCCGCGACTCTTCTCGTGCTGCGGCCTATCGCCGGGCAGTCGAGATGCGGTCGCCCGTGCCGTTGGGAACTATGTTCAGGTTGCGCGGGCCCCGGGGCGCCGAAGACGTCAAGGCGACTGCAGTAGAAACTTGGAATGGGCGCATCGTGCTCCGCGTGACCGGGTCACCTGCCCTAGATTCGCTGGCCCGCAGCAAATCAATATTCGTCGCAACGGCATTCCGCACAGATTCAGGGGCCGCACCAGTCGCGGATAGCTGCGTTCGCGATGCATCGCTGTCACGCCAGATCAGCGGCCGCGTGCAAAGTGTGCGGGATTCGCTGATGCAGGAGTTGCGGACGGGCCCACAGCCACCATATGAACGGTTGCAGCGCAAACTGTCATTTGCGAGTTCGCAGGTCGTGGGCTGCTTTGGGGCGGCCCGAGTAGCTCTGTCGGTAAGCCTGAAAGCCGGCAACACCGAGTGGGTGCGCGAGCGCATCGTCCTCATCGACACCCTCGGAAAGGTGACATCCCTAAGAGTCACCGACTATCGGTTTCGAGCCCACGAGTTGCTCGTGGCGTTTGATGCTGATGGCGATGGTATTGACGATATTGCCACGCGAGCGACTGCGGAAAGGGCGGGCGCGACAACGGTATTGTCGCTCGATCTCAAGACGAGGCGCCTCACGAGGCTCGTGGCTGGGTTCGCATGGGAGGATCAGTAAAGATAAACATAGACATCTAATTTATTTATGCTACTGTACGCCAGTTTGCACATTTTTGTTGAGTCTGGTACTAGTAAAGATTAGTACAGTAGTATTAATCAACCAAATGGCTAACAAGAGCAAACTGCCAGCAGGACCATCGGACTGAATGGCCGCCGTACAACCGGATGCATTTGCTCAACTGCACAAGGCAGGAGCCCCGACCATCCGGTCATACGAGGATGCCGCCACTGCGATCGGCCGGCTGGATGGCACCGCATCGCTGGCGCCGAAGGGGCTTCGCGAACTGCTTGTTCTCCGCTGCATCGTAACGCCCTCGGGCGCCTCGCGGCGGGGGATGCTCGCCCTCCTGCACCCCGATGGCGACATGGATTCGCCACTTCGCAGCTACGCGGCTGCCCTCCGAACGGGCGCTGCCAGCGCACGGGGAGGGGTCGTACCCTCTTTGGAGGTCCTCCGCGACCTCCTTGGTAGCCCGTCACCGGGGGGGGCGGCCGACACAATCGCCTTTTTGTCGCCGTCAACCCCCGTATCCGAGGCTGCGATCATCGAACTCATGCGCGACACTCCGCCACGACCGCCGCCCCTGCTTAAAGCCGCGATGACCGCCGGTGCCTTGCTCGCGTCGTCCGGCGGCAGCCGTGGTTCACTCGCCTCCTTGGCAACGTCGCTGGTGCTGTGCGTTGGCGGCGCCACTACGGACGCATGGCTCACATTGCCACTTGCTGGTGATGGCGTGCTGGCCCAGGGCCCGAGCGCGCCGGACTGGAACGAATGGCTCGGGCGCGCGTTCCGCGCGCTCGCCGGTGAGGCTCGCGCCGCCGAGCGCGGACTGGCGGACGCGCGACGAGAACTGGACATTGACCAGGCACGCGTGCGGGACGCGTTCGGACGCGCCGCGTATTCGGCGCTGGACGTGCTTGAATTGCTGGCGAATCAGCTCGTGATCACTGTGCCGGGCGCCGCACGAACACTCGGTCAGACCCCCCCGACTGCAGGCGCGGCGGTAGCTCGCCTTGCGGAGCTGGGGATCGCCAGCGAAATCACTGGCCGCTCCCGGTCCCGTGCGTTCGTCTACGCCGGACTCGTGGACGCGCTCGCGCCGGCCTTGGCTGCCACGTCGACCGCAGTCGCGTGACTGAAGGGTCTGCGCCGTCGTGTAACTCGTGCATGCACTCCTCACGTCTCCTGCTTCCGTTGGGGCTGCTCGCGGCGGCGTGCGCGCCGGCGAGCCGGGTCGCCCCACGTTTGGCGCCGCTACCCGAGCCACCCGCAGAATCGCCTCTCTTTCCAGCGGGCGAGCTTTCCGCGGGGGCTGCGCCGTCGAAAGGCGTGGACTTCGACGCCCTGCGCGCGCGCGGGATGATGGTTCCCGTGGCGGGTGTCTCGCCATCGCAGCTTACCGACACGTACCACGCTCCCCGAGACGGTGGCAGGCGACACGCCGCACTCGACATTCTTGCGCCGCGCGGGACCGCGGTGCTCGCTGCCGACAACGGCGTGATCGTGCGTGTCGGTACAAACACGCTGGGCGGCAACGTGATATGGGCGACGGACGGAGAACGCCGTTTTGCATATTACTATGCGCACCTGGATCGCTACGCGCGCGGACTTCGCGAAGGGCAGGTGGTGAATCGAGGTGAGGTCATCGGTTACGTGGGAACCACGGGGAACGCACCCGCCGGCACGCCTCACCTGCACTTTCAAGTCATGCGATTGCTCGATGCGCGGCGTTTTAGCGACGGACTTCCGTTCAATCCGTTACCGTTCTTTTCCTCACCGGGCGTCACCCGTTGAACGGACGACTCACCGGAAAGGAACGGGCGGCGTTGCGTGCGCAGGCCAACGGCCTCAGTGCAACTGTCCACGTGGGCCAGCACGGGTTGTCGGCCACCCTCATCAAGTCTCTGGACGATGCCCTGCGCACGCGCGAGCTGGTAAAAGTGCAGCTTGGCCGCACCGCAGACATTCCGTCCGGAGAGGCTGCGAGACAGCTGGCAGGCGCGACGAGTGCGCAGGTGATTCAGGTGATTGGACGGACCACCACGCTCTATCGACACAATCCCGACCTCAAGCGGGAAGCGGGCGGCGCGCCTCCGTGGCAGGACTGACTACTCCTTTTTCTCCAGCGCGGCCAGCACGCGCCATGGGGTCAGCGGAATCTCGGTGACTTCCGCACCAATCGCGTCGGCCACCGCGGCCGCAATCGCGGGCGCGGTCGGAATGATCGGGGGCTCGGCAATGCCGCGGGCACCCGTATGGTTGGCCGCTGGATCGGCACTATCCACGAAGAACGCGTCGATCTCGGGCGCGTCCGCCATGGTCGGGATCTTGTAGTCGTGCATGCCGGTGTTGAGCGGGCGCCCCAGGCGCAGGTCGAGCACGCGTTCTTCGAAGAGTGCGTAACCAAGTCCTTGCAGGATGCCGCCCTCGAGCTGGCTCTCAGCGAGCGTGGGGTTGACGATCCGGCCGGCGTCGTGCGCCGCGACGATGCGCAATACGCGTACGATGCCGGTTCCGACATCCACCTCCACTTCGGCGAACTGGGCGCCGAAGGTCATGATCGCCATATCGGCCGGGTTCGGCCCTCGCGATCCCTTGCCCATGATCATCACGTCGCCAAGCTGCTTCGTGACTTCGGCAAACGTCATGGTCCGGTCGGTATCGCGCACCACGATGCGTGAGTCGCGTGCCTCGAGCGTGTCGGGGGTGGTGTCGAGTATCGGTGCGGCGGCCTCGAATAACTGCCGCCGGGCGTCCTCGGCCGCCATGCGAACCGCGGGGCCCAACGATGCCGTGGTCATCGAGCCCCATGAGTTGCCCGTGTACGGAAGGCTTTGTGTATCGCCGATGATCGCACGCACGTGCTCAAGCCTTGCGCCGAGCGCTTCCGCCGCAAGCTGTGCCAGGACCGTCCGCGAGCCGGTGCCCAGGTCCTGTGTGCCGGCGAGCACGTCGATGGACGCGTCAGGGTTGAGCCGGACGAGAGCATAGGCAGGAGGGCCGCCCCCCGTCGGCCAGACCTGCGCGGCGACACCGCGGCCACGCCTGAGTCGTGAACTCGGTGACGGGGTCCGGGTGGGATTTCGTGCCGACCAGCCGAATCGCGCGGCGCCCTGCTCGTAGCATTCGAGAAGCTTATTGCCGCTGTACGGGCGATCCTTGCGCGGGTCGCGCCTGGCAAAATTCTTCTTGCGCAGCGCGACCGCGTCGATCTTCAGTTGCGTCGCGAGCACGTTCATGGCGCTTTCGAGGCCGAACGCTCCTTCCACGTAGCCGGGAGCGCGGAACGCCTGCATGCCGCTCGTGTTCACATACGCGAACACTTCCTCGGAGCGAACGTTCGGGCAGGCGTACATGTCGTGATAGAACTGCGCGGGGCCGCCCTCCCATCCGCTTATGCCTAGCGGAATGTCGGCGATCAGGCGAATCGCAGTCAGCGTGCCATCCTTCGTCGCGCCGAGCGTGACCCGCTGCGTCGTGGAGGGACGGTTACCGCTGTCGCTCTGCTCGGCCTCGCGATCGTTCAGGCACCGGACGGCCCTCCCTGTCCGTCTGGCGAAGAGCGCTGCGACGTACGTGTGTGCGCCGGCCCCGTTCTTCGCTCCGAAGCCGCCACCCATGTAGTCCATGATCACGCGCACCTTCGAATGCGGAACGGCGAGCGCCCTAGCTACATTGTCGCGCACGCGGAAAATCCCCTGCGTGCTCTCCCATACAGTAAGGCGGTCGCCCTCCCATTCGGCGACGGCGCCGTGCGGTTCCAGCGCGGTGTGCAGCGCGACTGGCGTTCGATATTCCCGCTGAATGACCACGTCGGCCGCCGCGAGTCCGGCGTCAACGTCCCCTCTCGCGATGACCAGGGGTGATTCGGGCGGCGTGTTGCCGCTCGAACGAACCTTGGGTGCGCTTGGAGCGACCGCCTCGTCGAACGACGCGGCGAAGGGCGCCGCATCGTACACCACGGCGATCGCCTGCGCGGCACGCCATGCTGCGCGCTCGCTCGAGGCGCACGCTGCGGCGATGGGTTGCCCCGCATAGAAGACTTCGCGCGCGAAGAGACGGGTCGCGGGGGGCGCGTCGCCGGGGCCCAGGACGCCGTACACACCGGGCATTTCCTTTGCCCGTGATGCGTCGAACGAGCGGATCGTTCCGCGCGCAATGGGCGAGCGAATGACGACGGCGTGCAACATTCCCGGGCGCGAGATGTCGGCGGTATACCGCGCGCGGCCGGTAACCTTTTCATCTGCGTCCATGCGCGCAGCCCGCGTGCCCACGATGCCGAGCGGCGCGTCGTCTCCCCACAGAGCGGGCTCGAACGCGGGAATCTCGACTATGCGCGTCTCGCTGCGGCCTTCCACCTCGACGGTAGTCCGCACAAATCCGCCACGCGGGTGCCCCGAAGTCTTCGGCTTACGCGGCATCGCTACTCCCTTGCGCGAACTCGCCGGCCGCCGTCGCCCGAATGGCATTCATGATCTTCGGGTAGGTGCCGCACCGGCACAGGTTCCCGCTCATCGCCGTCCGGATTTCCTCGTCGTCGGGATGCGGATTCCGCGCGAGCAGCGCATGCGCGGCGACGAGCTGGCCCGGCGTGCAGAAGCCGCATTGCGCGGCGTCGTGCGCGATGAATGCGCGCTGGAGCGGCGCCAGTGCCTGCCCTCCCCCGGGCGATGCAAGTCCTTCGACCGTGGTCACACTCGTGCCATCGCATGCCTCGGCGAGAGTGAGGCACGCATACACCAGGTCGCCATCCAGGAGGACGGTGCATGCGCCGCATTCCCCGCGATCACACACCAGCTTCGTGCCGGTGAGTTCGAGCTCATCGCGCAGGACTTCGAGCAGCGTGGCGGCAATGGCGACGTTGATGTCGTGGGGGCGGCCGTTGACCGAGAGGCGCATGGGGTGATATAGGTCGGGGGGCTGCGACGTGTCAAAGGATGACGCCCCGCGACTTGTTGCGCGTCGTCGGCCGCGATAGACTGTTTCGTCCTGCCACAACGCCGTGCGCGCGACAGCTGAGGCCCAAGGGACCGATCCATGCCGTACATCATCACCGAAGCCTGCAAAGACACCAAGGACAAGTCCTGCGTGGACGTCTGCCCGGTGGACTGCATTTATGAAGGCCCGGACATGCTGTATATCCATCCGGATGAGTGCATCGATTGCGGTGCGTGCGAACCCGAGTGCCCGGTTACGGCGATCTTTCCCGAAGAGGACGTGCCGGCGAACATGAAGCAGTACGTCCAGATCAACCGCGACGTGTTCAAGGGCGAAAATCCGCCCGGCCGGCCCTCACGCTGACGGGATCAGAACCAGAGCCCGCGCTCCGCTATTGACTCGTCAGGGAGGTCAGGAACTCGCTTAGCACGTGGTTGAATGCCGCCGGTCGCTCAACATTGCTGGCGTGCCCCGCGCCGGCGATGATCTGCAGGCTGCTGCCCGCAATCCCGTGATGAATCGCGCGGGCTTCGCTCGGCGGTGTCAGCGCGTCTTCCTCGCCGACGAGGATGAGCGTGGGGACGGTGATCGTCGCGAGCGTAGGCACGGAGTCCGGGCGATTGAGCATCGCCTCGAGCGCGCCGGCGATGCCCGCCGCCGGTGCGAGCGACATCATCCGGTGCATTGCCTCTACCAGGTCGGGATTCTTCTCGCGCGTGGCCTTGCCGACCATTCCGGAAATCATCCGGTCGGCAATGGCGGCCGAGCCCTTTTCATTGACGAGGGCGATCATCTCCCTGCGTCCGGCACGCCCTTTCTCGTCGTCCGCGCCAGCCTTCGTATCGGAGAATATGAGCGCACGGATCAGCGCCGGGTGCCGGCGCCAGAGGGCGAAGGCCGCATAGCCGCCCATCGAAAGGCCCGTCACCACGGCCTGCTTTACGCCGAGCGCCGCGAGCGCCGCAGCGACGTCGTCGGCGTACCGGTCCATCGAGAACGGCGGCGCAACTGAACTGTCGCCGAAGCCGCGGAAATCAAATGCCAGCGCACGGCATGGCGCCGCCAACCCGCGCAGCTGCGGCGCCCAGAGCGACCGGTTGTGGGGAAAGCCGTGCAGAAAAACGACGGGGAGGCCGTTGCCGACGTCGTCGTAGCCGATCGAGATATCGCCCGCGAGAACTATCACGGAAGTGTTTGCTCGTCCAGTCGCTAGATTCGTCCTGAACCTAAGCCCGTCAGCCCGGAACGCGAGTGCCCCAGTCGACCGATCGCTCCACGACAACAGATCAGACGGTCGCGTACCTCGATACGGACGCGGCGGTGTCGCGATTCCTCGCCTCGATCGCCGGCGTGCGCGAACTCGCCATCGACACCGAAGGCGCGAGCTTTCACCGGTTTGTGGACCGGATCTACCTGGTTCAGCTCTCCACCCGCGATGAACACGCGATTATCGACCCGCTTCCCATTCGGGCGACCGCGGCGCTCGGCGCGCTGCTCGAAGACCCGGCGGTAGAAGTGGTGTTTCACGATGCCGATTACGACCTCCGGTTGCTTCACCAGGACTACGGCTGGCACGTCACCAACATGTTCGACACACGCATCGCGGCCCAGTTGCTGGGAGTGAGCGCCTTCGGACTGGCGGCACTCCTGGAGCGGAACTTCGGCGTCAAGCTCGACAAGCGACACCAGCGTGCGGACTGGTCGATGCGGCCCCTCACCCCCTCGATGCTGCACTACGCCGCGCAGGACACACTGCACCTCCTGGCGCTGCGTGACCAGCTCAGGCACGAGCTCGAGACAAAAGGTCGGCTCGCGTGGGCAATGGAGGAGTTCCAGCGCCTCGAAGGCACGCGCTGGGATCCGAGTGAAACAGGGGATGGCTACCTGCGCATCAAGGGTGCACGTGATCTCACACGCCGCGACCTGGCGCTGCTGCGCGAGCTCGCGACGTGGCGCGATGCGATGGCTTTGCAACTCGATCGCGCCACATTTCGCGTGCTGTCGAACGATGTCCTGCTCGACATCGCACGTTCGGCGCCCGCGACGACCGCTGCGCTCGGCACCATCAAGGGGATGCCGCGCGGCATGGCCGAGCGCGCCGGCACCGATGTGCTCGCGGCGGTGCGAAGGGGGCTGGAGGTGGCCGACGCTGACTTGCCGAAGTTCCCGCGTTCGGCGCGGTGGGACAAGGACCCGGAGTTCGACGCAAAAGTGTCCGCGCTCAAGGCGGTGAGGGACGCGTCGGCCAAACGGCTCGAACTCGATCCGGGCGTGCTCTGTTCGCGAGAGAGGATGGAGGCCGTGGTGAGGCGGATGCCGCGTACGCTCCCCGAACTCGGCGAGGTTGCCGAACTGCGCAAGTGGCAGGTGGGGCAACTGGGCGCAGGGTTCGTTTCTGCGCTCCAGCCGTTCGCGCGAAAGAACGTACCTGCGGAATCGCCCTACATCGATTCCTGAACCGCCGGCTCAGAAGCCCAAGTAGGCTCGTACCCTCGGCTCGATCCGGTCCGGGGTCCACATCGGCGTCCATACGAGGTTCACGGTCGCCGCGCCCACCCCCTCGATGGTCTTCAGCTGCTGCTCCGCGTCACCCATGATTTCGGGCCCCGACGGACAGCCCGGAGAGGTCAGGCTCATATCCACCTGCACGTCTTTCCCCTCGACCCGCACGTCATAGACCAATCCGAGATCGATAATGTTGAGGTTGAGCTCGGGGTCCTTCACGCGGCGAAGCGCGAGCTTGACCTGATCGATGGTCAGCGGGGAAGGATCGGCTGCAGGAGTCGCAGGGGCAGAGAGATCATCACTCATCAGAACAGGAAATCTATAGCGGAAGACCGGAGTTGAGGGTCGAGTTGTTGGGGGGTCGAGAGTCGGGGTTCCCAAGCTCCCAACCCTTGACTGCCGCCGCTCAGCTTTTCCGCACGCTCTTATGCGGCCTGTGTTTCAGCCTCCCCGCCTTCGAGCCGCCGGCTGACTTCGACGCGGACCTTGCCGATCTGCCGCGCAGGCTCGCCTTGCCCCGCTTGGGATGCCTGATGCGCACCGCGCGATTCCACCCGAGTTCGCGGTCGGCCCGGAAGGAGGCGGGCATCACCGCGACGGCGAAGTTTTCATCGGTTACCGCAAGCGCCGCCGCATCGGCGAGATCGGCCCGCACATCGGAAATGACCTTCGCCGGGCGCCGTGCGCGCGATGCGTGCACGCGATTGGTCAGCAACACCACGAACATCTCGCGGTCGGGGTCGATCCAGAGTGACGTTCCGGTGAATCCCGTGTGCCCGTAGGAATGTTCACCAAAATAGTTGCCCGAGCCATGCTGCCGCTCGCCGACTTCCCAGCCGAGCGCGCGAGTTCCTGCGGCGCGCGACGTGAACAGCCGGACCGTCGAATCGCTAACGATCCGAATGCCATCGTAGGTGCCCATGTTGAGCATCATCTGCGCGAAGACCGCGAGGTCACCCGCCGTGCCGAAGAGCCCCGCGTGGCCCGCGACACCACCCATGGCGTACGCGTTCTCATCATGTACCTCGCCGCGGAGCGGGTATCCGCGCGGCGGCGTGACTTCCGTGGGCGCAATGCGATACACCAGCGAATCGGCCGGTCGGAAGCCCGTGTCCAGCATGCCGAGTGGCTCGAAGACACGCCGGGTGAGGAAGGTGTCGAGTCCCTCCTCTGCAATGTGCTCGATGATCATGCCGAGGAGATCCGCGCCGAGATCGGAGTACACCTGGCCCGCACCGGGCCGGTATTCGAGCGGTGTGTCGAGAATGAGTTGCTTTGCCTCCTCAGGTGTGTGGGCATGGCGCCACAGATCGCGCCCCGCTGGGAGGCCGCCCCGGTGCTCCAGGAGATGGCGCACGGTGACATCGTCCTTCATCCCGCCCGAGAAGAGCGGAAGGTAGTGCGCGACTTTTTCGTCAAGGTCGAGCTTGCCTTCGTCAAAGAGAATCATCGCCGCCGTGGTCGTGCCGACCACTTTGGTCAACGACGCGAGGTCGTAAATGGTCCGGTCGGCGACAACGCGCGGGCTGTCTGCCGTCCACCCGAGTTTGCCGAAGCCCTTCTCCCAGACCGCCGCGCCCTTGCGGCCCACGACGACAGCGGCGCCCGGATAGCCTCCCGCGGCAATCCCGCGCCGCACCACACGGTCGATCGTCGCAAGACGTTCGGAAGACATGCCTACGGCCTTCGGCAACTTGACGGGCAGGCCGTCGAGGGGTGCCAAAGCAAATGCCGCTGCGAGGAGAACCGGGCGGATCACGTTGTTGCGGCCTTGCTCTGTTGTGGGAGAACCTATGGAACGGACCCTTACTGGAGGCACAGACGTACCTCCCACCAGTCGATACGTCAAGACGAGCCACACTGCTGTAATGTCACAAATGTTGACAGTCGCCAGCGGAGCGGTAAAAGGGTTGAATTGGAACTCTCTCGGGCCTTGTCCGGGCAAGAATCGTGCAACCATCCCGTCCCGTCACGTGACCCAATAAGCGGACAGACATGCCTCCCACCGACCAAATCACGATCCGTCGCGCCGCCAACGGCGACGAAGCCGCGCTGCGCGCCATCTGGACGCAGCACGCGCCCCGCATCGATGCGCTCGTGAAGCGGCTGGTGGGGGACCCGGATCAGGCCGCCGATGTAGCACAGGAAGTATGGATTCAGATCTTCAGGGCTCTCCCGACGTACCGAGGGGACTCACAGTTCTCGACGTGGGCGCACCGCATCGCGGTGAACCGCACGCTGAACGCGCTCAGGGGATTGCGGCGGCTCTCGAAGGTCGAGACAGAGATCGAGGAGGACACGTCGATGGTGGAGCACGACGGCGATCGTTCGCTGCTCGCGCAAACCATCGACGAGGCGGTTCAGAAGCTTTCTCCCGGCGCGCGCACGGTGTTCGTGCTGCACGACGTGGAGGGATATACGCATGAAGAAATCGCGACCGAGCTCGGCATTACGTCGGGTGGGTCGAAGTCACAGTTGTTCAAGGCGCGAGCCAAGCTTCGCCGGCTCCTCGCGAATCTCGTTGATGCAACCATGCCGGCGAAGGAAGACGAAGACGATGTCGCATCTCACTTCTGAACGTCTCGCGGCGCTGTCCGACGACACGCCGAGCCCGATGGAAGCGGCACACATCACGACGTGCGACGATTGCTGCGGCGAGCTCGCCGCGCAACGCAAGCTGTTGCGTATGGCGGCGGCGGCGCAGGTGGTGCCCGCTACGCCAATTTCGAGTTTCGACGCCCTTGCACCACGGCTACGCGCTGAAGGGCTGATCGCGGCACGCAACCGCGGCGCCGTTGCCCGCACCTGGACGGTTCGCCTTGCAGCAGGACTCGTGCTGATGGGTGGCGGCGTGGTGGCCGGTCGCGCGACGGCGACAACAGTATTGCCGATACTCCCCAAGCCCGAGGGGGCGGCCTCGGGCACGGCGGCTGCCGGCGTTCCCTCGCCCGCGGGCGAATTCAAGACGACGGACGACGCGCTCAAGGCGCTCTCGTCCGCGCAGCAGACGTACCAGACGGCGGCCGCGTTTCTTGCGGCGCAGGACACCAGCGGTCATTTCGTCGGGCTCAACCAGAATACATATCGCACGCGGCTCACGGCCCTCGATGAGATCGCTGCCGCCACACGAGCTGCGCTGTATCAGGCGCCGCAGGACCCGGTGCTGAATCAGTACTATCTCGGCACACTGACGGAGCGTGAAGCCACGCTCACACAGCTCAAGCAGTCCATGCCCGCTGCCAGCAAGTTCAGGAGATACTGATGAAGGGGAAGGACCTGGGGCGCGGACTGAACGCAGGAAGACGCCGGGCGCGGAGAACCCTGTTCGCCGCAGTAGCGTTGTGGTGCACAACGGCGCCAGGTTCGGCCGCCGCGCAGTCCGTGCGCGCACGCCTGCAAAAAGCCGACACGCTCCGCGATTCCGCGATGGTGCGCGTCGAAGTGAACGCGGTGAAGCTCCAGCAAATGATTCGTGAGTTCCTGGCTTCACGTGAAATGGAGCAGGCTATCGGCATGTCGCTCAAGGAAGCAGCCAGGGGACAGCAGGTCGACGCCCGGCGAATGAAGGAACTTGCCGATTCCATGGGCAGAATCGCGCGCCGGAACACTGGACTGATGACGCAGATCGAGATGCAGTGCACGGGTGAGGAATCATTGCCGGCGGGATATCTCGGGGTCGTCTTTGACCAGCAGATGGTCTCGCAACGGGAGAATGAACCGGCGCTGTACCAGCTCGGCACCATCGAGACCGTGCAGCCGGGCTCACCGGCGGAGCGCGCCGGAATCCGGAGCGGCGATGTGCTGCTTTCCATCGGCGGAGTGGATGCACGCAAGCCCATCATGCTCGGCACGATCCTCAAGCCCGGCGCGAAGCTGCAGGTGCGTCTGCAGCGCGCGGGGACCACGAAGGACGTCACGGTGCTGATCGAGAAGCGGCCCGAGGGATTTGGCTCCGATTGCGCGACGATGGAGCAGCTCATCGCGCCCGAACGCGTCGCGCCCGCGATCATGTTTCACAAGTTTGACCGGCACGCGACGGGCACTGCCCGGCCGGGCGCAGCAAGCACGTCTCCAGCCGACGTGTTCATGCCGGCGATACCGCCCGGCGCATTTACCTTCGGATTCACGACCGGGCAGAACCCCGGTGTCGCCGGCGCGATCCTGATGCCGCTCGACGACGACTGGCGCCAGTCCCTCGGCGTCGACAACGGCCTCCTGGTCATCAAGGTGGTACTGGGGTCACCGGCCAAGGATGCAGGTCTGCGCGGGAACGACGTGATCATCTCGGCGGACGGCCAGACTGTTGGATCCGTGCGCGCGCTCCAGCGAATCATCAGTAACGCCAGGACGAACGCGGTCAACCTGCAGGTCGTGCGCGGAGGAAAAGCGCAGACACTCACGCTGCGCTGGCGGGAACGCGAGAGGTAGGGGAGCGGTTCGCTATGGCGCCCGCGGCGCCCGCGGCGCCCGCGGCGCCCGCGGCGGCCGCGGCGTCCCGGGCGACAACACTGATCCGGGCGGCAACGTGTAGATCAGCGCAGCCGTGCGCACGTCCGTCGGCGAGAGGCCGAGCACGCGAACGCGCGGCGCCATGATGTCATCGGCATGCGGGCTGTGGTCGAGCCCGATCAGGTGCCCCACTTCGTGAAGCGTGATCGCGCGAATCGCTTGCCCGTCGTAAGCCTCGCCGGTGGGCCGGTGCAGCGCGATCTCGATGTCGGCATCGACGATCCACCAGTTCTGGTCGCGTGCCCAGAACGTCTTGCCGGCGGCGGCCTCGGCGAACCGGTCGACCCAGCGCAGCCGGACTTCGGCGGCTGCTGAATCGTCGATGAACAAGAAGCGAATCGGCACGCCGACCGATGACCACGTATAGAACGCATCGCGCGCGCGATCGCGGAACTCGGGCCAGAAGTCCTTGAGCCCGGGTCGTGGCTGGACCCACACCAGGATCGGGTTCTCACTGCGGTCCACCCAGCGCGCGATGCTGCTGTCCCGCGCCATCAGGATGTCATCCAGGTATGTCGACCCGCGACCTGCGGCGAGGCGGGCGCTGATGTCCGCATAATCGCGCGGCGGTGGCGGCGGAAGTATCGATCGCCGCATGTGTGACAGCCCGAGCCCTTCGGTTGTTCCGCCGATCGCCACGGAATCCGCGGCTGCCGATCCGGTGACGACCCGGGGCGGGGCACTGCGCGCCTCGAACCCCACGAACGCCGCCACGCTGACCAGCACGGCGCCAAGCAGCAGTTCCGGACGCTTCACTGGCCGAGATCCGGGCGGTCGAGGAATGCGCTCACGCCCTGAAAGAACCGTTGCGGCTGTTCCCAGAAGGGCATGTGGCCAGCGCCCTCGATGAGCAACAGAGTCGAGCGCGGAATCAGTGAGGCAGTTTCCCGCGCGAGGCGCGGAGGGAGCAGGTCCTGCGCACCGTGCACCACGAGCGTGGCGGCGGCGATGCGGGGGAGGATTGCGCGCCAGTCGTAACCTTCGCGGCGCAGGCGTGCCGCGACGGCGGCCCCCGTGACACTCTCCTCTCGTGGCGGTGCGAACATCCGCGAGAACTCCCGGTCGGCGAAATACGCTGGATAGAGGGCCCGCCCGTACTCCGCGTGAGCAGGGGCGTCGTCGGCGAGCAGGGAGAGCGGATCGAGGACGCCGAGCCGCTCCCGCACTGCGCCTTCGAGACGAGCGACCGCGTCGGTGTGCAACTGCGGCACCCAGTCGCTCGTCGGGCCGACGGCGTCCACGAGCACCAGGCGCCGCACGCCGATCGCATCGCGCGCGGCGGCGAGCATGGCGATGCCTCCGCCCCACGAGTGGCCGAGGATGTCCCAGCGCGCCAGGCCAAGCGCGTCGCGCAGCGCCGGAATGTCGCCGGCATCGTACTCGATGCGTGACGAGCGGGGCGAGGGAGCCGCCTGGCTCATCCCGCGCCCGCGCTGGTCGTACAGCACGAGCTGACGGTGTGCCGCCAGAGGCGCCAGTGCGGGCCAGAGCAGCGCGTGGCTATAGAGTATCCCGCCGTTGACGCAAAGGAGCGGCGGCCGCTCGCCCACGTCAGGGGACGTGAACACGGCGAACGCCAGACCACGCGCGCGCACGATGCGCCGTGTGAGGCGTGGCGTCCGCGGCTGCGACCTCTTGAACGCCATCACCCGCCCGCGAGCATCGGACGTCACGCGAACTGCCCCAACGCCCACTCCGCGTGTTCTCGCACGATGGCATCGGGGTCGTCCCGTGCGGCCGCCTGGAGCGCCGGGATCGTCGCCGGATCGCGACGGTTTCCGAGTGCGACGGCGGCGTTGCGCGCCAGTCCGCGCCGTTTGGCGCGCGACATCGCACTCGCGCCGAATCGCGCACGCCAGCCCGCCTGGTCGAGACAGAGAAGCTCCAGCGCGTCGGGCGAAGTCCTGTCCGGATGCGGCAGCAGTGCGGGCTCGGAGATATCGCGCGAGAAGCGCACATTCCAGGGGCACACGTCCTGGCAGATGTCGCAGCCGTAGAGCAGTTCGCCCATGTCCGCTCGCAAGTCGATGGGAATCGCGCCCTTGAGTTCGATGGTGAGGTACGAAATGCACCGCGTGGCGTCGAGCGTACGCGGGGCGGCAAAGGCGCGCGTCGGACAGGCGTCGAGACAGCGCGTGCACGTCCCGCACCGATCGGCCTCGAACGGCGCATCGGGCTCGAGCGCAAGGTCGGTGAAGAGTGATCCGATGAAGAAGAACGAGCCGATTTGCGGGTTGATGAGATTCGTGTTCTTGCCGAACCAGCCGAGTCCGGCGCGGCGCGCGAGATCCCGTTCGAGCACGGGGCCGGTATCGACAAAGGTTCGCGTGTGGGCGAGCCTGCCCGAGGCGATGCCGAGCCACGCCGCGAGCTCGTGGAGCTTCTCGCGCATCACCGTGTGGTAGTCGTCGCCGCGGGCGTATCGCGCGATGGGACCCGCTGGCTGGGTGCCGCCGTAGTTGAGCGCAACCACGAGCGCGGAGCG
>DASZZO010000311.1:0-8517 GCA_035544915.1 Gemmatimonadaceae bacterium
CTGCGCAAACTCGGCGGGGTCGCGCATGGCCTCCTGCCACTCGAGCCGGCGCGCGCCTTCCAGGTGGCCCTTGCTTGGCAGCCCGCGCCGCTCGCCGACGCCGTCATATTCCTCGATCGTTCGCGTGTCGATGAGCGAGACGCCCGGCTTGCCGAGGTGTGCCAGCATCCAGTCGCTCCCGGCGACGATCTCCGGGCGTGGATGAGGGGTTATGTGCCCGCGTTTGACGCTGGGCGGTTCACCCGGCGTCACCGCGCCGCCGGCTGCGCGCCAGGGACCAAGACCACCATCGAGAATGGACACGTGGCGGAGGCCGAGATAGTCGAGCGTGAAGAAGGCCCGTGTTGCCATCAACGGCGGGCCGGTAACGATTACATGCGAGCCGTCGGAGACACCGACGGCCTCGAAGAGCGCGCGCAGCGAATCGACGGGAGGTAGTTCGGTCCCGATGCCCCCGACATCCATGGTATAGTGCATGTAGTTCACGAAACGCGCACCAGCGATGTGACCCGCCCGAAACGCGGAATCGGCGTGGTCAACGTGCAGTACGACCACATTCGGGTCCTTGTTGTGCGCAGCCAGCCAGGCGGCACTGACGATGAGCGTGGTATCAGGCTTGGGCAAGTGGGCGAGCGGGACAATCCGGCCTGCGGCGCCGGCGAAGACTGCGAGCAGCGCGACCCCGCCAGCCGCGGCGAGTTTCGGGACTTGGTACGGCATCCGTTTCTCCGTTGGAGACTGACCAATGCTAGGGAGCATACCACTTCCTCGTCTTGAACGAGACTCTCCTGCCGTGGAACCCGAGCATCCATCTGGACGTACGAAGCGGCATCCAGCGCCCGGAGTCATGGCGTGACCATCGCCCTCGAAAACGGAGACTTCGCCGGCATCGTCCGACACTCACGGCAGGTGCTCGGCATCACGCTGGCCGAAACGTCCTATTCGCGCGGTTTGGAAGTCGGGATGCACGCACACACCCAGCCGCTCTGTTCCCTCGTGCTCGAGGGGGAGTTCACCGAGCGGCGTAGCCGTGGCAGCACGGATTGCCTGTGCGGCAATGTGCTCTTCCACCCCCGGGAGGAAGCGCACGGTCATCGGTTTCGGGAACCCTCCCGGCTCTTCAATATTCAGTTCAGCGGCGCGTGGCTCGCCTGGCTCGATGAGCACGGAGTTCGACTGCCGCGCTCGCCGCGCGTGATCCGGCGGGGATTGGCGCCCGCGTTCCTGGCGCATGTGCGGCACGAGGTTCGGCGAAACGACTCCGCATCGGCCCTGGCCACTGAAGGTGCGGTGCTCTCGCTCGTTGCGGAGCTCGCCAGGCTGCCCACGACCGACGAGCGCCTGGCGCCGCGCTGGCTCTCGCACGTCACGGAGTTGCTCGAGGCCTCGCTCTCGCGTGCGCCCGGCCTCGCCGAGCTGGCAGCGGTCGCGGGTGTCCATCCGGCGCATCTGGCGCGAACCTTTCAGCGGTTTCACGGCTGTTCCGCAGGCGAGTATGCGCGCCGGCTCCAAGTCGAGCGCGCTCGTCGTGGCCTGCTCGCGAACGACAGACCGTTATCGCAAGTTGCGCTCGATGCAGGCTTCTCGGACCAGCCGCACTTCACGAGAACCTTTCGCGCTCACCTCGGCGTGACGCCGGGCGAGTATCGAAAAGCAATGGGTGTGGTGATGCGCGGTCCGACGCCTCCTACTTGAGCCGCGGAGACGTCGTCCTTGGCGCCTTCACGCACGTCGGCCACGTCGTGGGCCCACTGCCGCGGCCGCCGCCACCCCGCCCACCAGCCGCCGCCGGATTCGCCGCAGCTCGCGCCGCCGCTTCCGCCGCCATTTTTTCCAGGGCGACACGCTCGCGCGACATGAAGGCGGGATCTTCCGACGCCAGGTACACGAGCATCGCGGTGATCGTCGCGTTTCCCTTCAGGTCATCGAACACGATCTTGTCGTACGTGTCGCGCTCCGTGTGCCACGTATAGTTGCCGTAGTCCCAGTTCGCCGCGCCCAGCCCGAACGCCGGCGCGCCGTAGCATGAGAACGACGCGCCATCGCTGCCGCCGCCCGATGGTCCGCCCACAGTGAATGTGATCTGGCCCTGGAACTCCTTCGGCATTCGCGAGAGCCATTGCGGGATGTGATCGGCCGTGGCCACCAGTCCGCCACCGCTCACGTTTTGGATTCGGCCCGTGCCGTTGTCCTGGTTGAAGGATGCGTGAAGCCCCTTCACAATCTCGGGATGGTCCTCGCTGAATGCCCGCGAGCCCACGAGCCCCTCCTCTTCGCCGCTCCAATGCCCCACGACGATGGTGCGCTTCGGCTTGGGATACGCCTGGCGCAGGATGCGCATCGCTTCGAGCATGGTGAGGGTACCCGTTCCGTTGTCGGTGGCACCGCTCGCGCCGTCCCAGGAGTCGAAGTGGGCGGAGAGCAGGATGTACTCGTCAGGCTTCTCGCTCCCCTTGACGGTCGCGATGGTGTTGAACACCGGCACCTCCCCCAACGCCTGGGCGTCGAGATTCATCCGGATCTTCGGGTTCTGGTTCTTGTCGGCAAGGCGGAACACCAGGCCGTAGTCCTCGCAGCTGAGCGAAACCGTCGGCGTTCTGGCGTTGTACGTCTCGAAGATTTCCCGTGCGCCGCGCGAGTCCTTGGGGCGCGATGTGATCAGCCCGGCTGCACCACCCTCCTCGAGTCGCATGCCCAGCTCGCCACCGCCCAGCGCCAGGCTGTAGCCGGTGCCCCGAACGTTGCGGCCGGCCCACTCGCGAATCACCTGCGCGCGCAGGCTGTCGTAGCGAACCTTGGACTCAGCTGTCGCATTGCGCGCCCAGTCCTCCGTGGGACGGCAGCTCGGCATTGGCGCCGACGCCAGGACGAACTTCCCCCTGGCGCTCGGCACCCACTTCACGAACTCGGTGCTGTCACCGAATCGGGGGAGAACGATTGCGGTCGCCGTCAGGTCGCTCTTGTTGGTGCCCGGGCTGAAACCCACCATGGTGCCCTCGAGCGATCGCTGGCGCGGCTCGATCAAGTCGATGTGCGAATAGCCCCGCCGCCACCCGCGCCAGGTTCCGTACTGCTCGTTCCGGGCGTCGACGCCCCACGACCTGTACATCCCCACCAGCCAGTCCTGCGACCGCTTGATGTCCGGCGAGCCCATGAGCCGCGGTCCGAGCGAGTCGAATAGCGCCTGGGCAAGATCGGCGGTCCGGCTGCTGTCCATGCCAAGCATCCAGATGCGTTTGATCACCGGGTCGTCGCTGGGGAAGGACTGTGCCACGAGAGGCGCCGATTCCACGGTGAGGAGAAAGAGCGTCGCTGTGGAAATCAGTCTGCGCATCGGTCGGATACTCCGGCTGGATGATTGACAATGCGAAACGCGGTTGGGGGCGTCGCGATCGTTGTATCGGGAGAACGCGGAGCGGGCGCCGTATGTTGGGCGGGATGGTGGACGCAACGCTTCTGCTCCCCTATGTGTCTTAGATGAAGAACTTACAGGAGCTGGCGTTCATGCCGTTGCTCAAGGGAACCCTCGATGCCCTCGTCCTCAAGGCCCTGTCCTGGGGCCCGATGCACGCGTTCGAAATCGGGCGGTGGCTTGCCGATCGCTCGGCCGGTGAACTGGCCATCGAAGAGGCCGCCCTCATTCAGGCCCTTCACCGGATGGAGGAACGACGTCTTCTCGTGGGTGAATGGGGAGTCACCGTCAACAACCGGCGGGCGCGCTACTACAAGATGACCGCCGCCGGGCGTGCACACCTGCGCGGAGAGGTGGAGTCGCTCAAGAGTTCGGTCACGGCGCTCACTGCCGTCCTCGCCGCTCGTTCAGCCTGAGGCGGACATGCGAATGATCCCCGACGATATTCGCGCAGGGGTACGCCGCCTGTTCCGCCTCCCGCCAGGGCGGCCGGAAGACGCGCATCGCGACGCCGACGCCGAGTTGGCATCGGTGATCGATGCCAAGACCGAATACCTTACGGCCCGCGGAATGGCGCCCGACGCAGCGCGCGCTGAAGCTCGGCGCATGCTGGGCGAACCGGGCGGGACGCGCGCGGATCTACGGCGCTCGGCGGAGCGGCGTGAACGGAGGCTCGCCGCATTCGAGCGTCTCGGCGAAGCGACGGCCGACATGCGCTACGCACTGCGAACCTTCCGGCGCGCTCCGCTGTTCGCCGGCGCTGCGGTGGTCACGCTCGCGCTCGGAATCGGCGCCAACACGGCCATCTACAGTGCGGTGAGCGCGGTCATCCTTCGCCCGCTCCCGTACACGGATCCCGACCGCCTGGTGACAGTCGGCGAAGACAACGCGGACTTCCGCTGGCGCCTCCAGGATGCGGCGCCGGCGAATTATCTCGACTGGAAGGACCAGGTTGCCGCATTCCGCGGCGTCGCTGCGTATGAGCCGTTTCAGGCGACCACGACGCTCTCCGGATACGGCGCACCGCGCCTGCTCACGACCACGGCGGCCAGCGGGGGCCTGTTCGATGTCCTGGGCGTTCGTGCGGCGCTCGGGCGAACTTTTCAGGAGGCTGAAACGTGGCGGGGAACCGGCGATCCACCGCCGGCCGTGCTGAGTTACCGAGTCTGGCGTGACGTTTTCGGCGCAAGCGACAGTCTCATCGGAAAGACCGTGCCTCTCGACGGTCGCGCGGTGCAGGTGGTCGGCGTGCTTCCCGAGCGCTTCTCGATTCCGGGTCTCGATATAGATGTCTGGCGTCCCCTCGCGTGGGACCCCGCGGACCGCACGAAGGTCTGGTTTCGGCGCGCCCATTTCATCCGTGTCGTCGCGCGGCTCGCGCCCGGCGCGACGCTCACCAGCGCGAACACGGCACTGCAGACCGTCGTCTCGCGACTCAAGACGGAGTATCCGGCAACCAATGCGCACATGGGCGCGAGCATCGAGCCGCTGCATCACTTCCTCGCCGGTGCGGCACGCCTCCCTCTCACCGTTGCATTTGCCGCCGCGGGAGGCTTGCTCCTCATCGCCTGTGGCAACGTCGCCAATCTCCTGCTCGTTCGCGCCGCCGTGCGCTCACGCGAAGCCGCTGTGCGTCGCGCCCTTGGCGCAGGGCGCGGGCGACTGGCGCGGCAGGCGTTGACCGAAAGCCTGGTGCTCGCCGCCCTCGGTGGCGTGGCGGGGCTCGCGCTGGGATGGTGGGGCACACGGGTATTCGCGGCGCTCATGCCGCATGACCTCCTGCCCGTACGCGATGTCGGGATGAGCTGGAGCGTGCTCGCGTTTGTGTTCCTCGTGACCGCGGTCTGCGGGGTCGCGTTCGGAACCGGACCGGCGCTTTGGACCGCGCGCCGCCACCCCGCCGACGTTCTCAAGGAGGAGGGACGTACATCGAGCGGTGCCGGCCGAACGCGGCGATGGGGCGACGCGCTCCTGGTGAGCCAGGTTGCCATCGCACTCGCGCTCACGCTGGGTGCGGGACTGCTGGTGCGGAGTTATATGCTGTTGCAGCACGTAAGTCCTGGGTTCGAGGCGGAGCGTGTGCTCGCGGTGACGCTGGACCTTCCGGGGCTTCGCTTTGACGGCGCGACCAGAATCAACGCCTTTTTCGAGGAACTGCAACGCCGCGCACGCGAGCTCCCGGGCGTGGAGTCGACGGCCCTTGCGTCGAGTCTTCCGCTGAGCGGCCCCCCTTGGTCGAGCGAGTTCGCCGTGGCGGGACGTCCGCCCATGAGCAGTGGCGGCGACGTCGTCCACCGGGAGTTGAGCCCCGATTACCAGCGCGTCATGCGTGTGCGGCTCCTGCGTGGACGCCTGTTCACCGAGGCGGACCGGATTGCCACGCCGCTCGTAGTGCTCATCAATGAGACGCTTGCGCGAACCTACTTTGGTGGTGAGGACCCGGTCGGACTTCGCGTGGCATTCGACCGGATCCCCGATTCAGCGTCGGCGTGGCGCACAATCGTGGGCGTGGTAGGCGACGAGCGGCAGACGGGCATGGGTGTACCGGCGCGCCCGGAGTTCATCGCTCCCGCCGCGCAGGACGTCCGGCGTCACATGACGCTCCTGGTGCGAACGACGGGAGACCCTCTCGCTGTCGCGCCCGCCGTCCGGCGCAGCGTCGCTGCGCTCGATCCCGGCCTTGCCATCGCGTCGATGAAGACGATGAACGAAGTGCGTGCGGCATCCCTCGCCCGGGACCGCTTCCTCACGGCGCTATTCCTGGCGTTCGCGACGGTGGGTATGGCGCTGGGCGTGATCGGCGTTTACGGCGTGGTCACCCAGTTGGCGCGTCGGCGCACACGCGAGATCGGCATCCGCGTTGCTCTGGGCGCACGCCGGTGGCAAGTGCAATGGCTCGTCGTCAGGCGCGGGCTTGCCCTGAGCGTGCTCGGGGTCGCCATTGGCCTAGGCGTGGCGCTCGAGGCGACCCGCGTCATGCGGACATTGCTGTTCGGGGTGGCGCCGGCCGATCCGGTGACCTTCGTCACCGTGCCACTTCTCGTCCTGTTGACGGTGGTGGTGGCGTCGTGGGTTCCGGCAGCCCGGGCGAGCAGGGCGGATGCGTCGGAAGTGCTCAGAGCGGAGTGAGCCCTCGCGGGCACCGCGCTCCATCCCCGGATTTGACGGCACCGTCACGGACCTCCTCCGACTCATGGAGGAGCTCCCGGCCGATGCCGTCGGCGTTATTGAACCGCGTTCACCATGTCGAAGATCGGCAGGTACATCGCCACCACCATGCCACCCACCACTACGCCGAGGAACACGATCATGATCGGCTCAAGCAGGGAAAGGAGGCCGCTCACTGCGGCGTCCACTTCTTCGTCGTAGAAGTCGGCGATTTTCGCGAGCATCTCATCAAGACCACCGGTCTGCTCACCCACCGAGATCATGGAGATGACCATGGGCGGAAACACGTTCGACTTGGCGAGCGGTGCGCTTATGGTGTCGCCGCCCGCGATCGATGAGCGGCTCGCCATGATCGCGTCCTGCACAACGCGATTGCCGGCGGTCTTCGCGGTGATTTCCAGCCCGTCCAGAATCGACACGCCCGAACTGATCAGGGTGCCAAGGGTGCGCGTAAACCGCGACACGGCGGACTTCCGCAGCACGTCGCCGAGGACCGGGACGTGGAGCAGGAACCGGTCGACCTGAAGCTTCCCGTCAGGCGTTGCGTAGTACTTTTTCAGCAGGTACCCGCCTCCGCCGATGGCCAGACCGATCGCCCACCAGTACGACTTCAGGGCCGAGGACAATCCGATCACGAAGCGCGTCGCGAGGGGCAGCGTGAGGTTCACCGAGGCGAACATGTCCTGGAACACCGGAATCACAAAAATGAGCAGCAGCGTAATGGCCATTGCGGCCACACTCATGATGACACCGGGATAAATCATCGCGCCCTTCACCTTCCGAACCAGGGCGTTGTTCTTTTCCATGAACGTCGCCAGACGCATGAGGATGGTGTCGAGAATACCACCGGCTTCGCCCGCCGCAACCATATTCACGTAGAGGTCGCTGAACGCCTTGGGATGCTTGCCCAGCGCGTCAGCCACCGTGTGTCCCGACTCCACGTCGAATACCACCTGCCGGGTAACTGCCTGCAGTGCCTTGCTCTCGCTCTGCTTTGACAGGATGTCGAGCGCCTGCACAAGCGGCAGGCCCGAGTTGATCATCGTGGAGAACTGGCGCGTGAAGATCACGATGTCGCGCATCGAGATCTTACCGCCCGTTTTCTGCTTGGTCTTCGACTGCTCCTCGACCTTGACGACGTTCATCCTCAGCCGTCGAAGCTGCTGCACCACGTCCTCGCGATTGGGCGCGTCTATATTCGCGGTCTTGAGGTCGCCTTTTGCGTCGCGAGCAGTGTAGGTGAACGTCGGCATCAATTACTCCCAAACAGGGTGCTGGCAGGGTGCTGAGGGCAGCCTTGTGTATTGACGACTAACGCCTCCCTCCCGCCACCTGGCTCGCCCTGGCTTGGGTTCCCGTAAGGTCGCGGGCCGTGGACTCGTCCGGTTCGGGCGCCTTGCCGATCATACGGAGGAACTCGTTGGGGTCGTGTGACACCCTGAGGCAGTCCTCCTCGGCCACTTCACGCGCCATGTAAGCCTGATACAGCGCGTCGTTCATGGTCTGCATGCCGTGCTTCTTGCCCGACTGCATGGACGAATAGATCTGGTGCACCTTGTCGTCCCGAATCAGTGCCCGGACGGCCTGTGTCACCACCAGGATCTCGGCGGCCATGACGCGGCCCTTTCCGCTGCGCTTGGGGAGGAGCGTCTGCGTGATGACCCCCTCAAGCACGAAGGCGAGCTGGGTGCGCACCTGCGCCTGCTGATGGCTCGGGAAGACGTCGATGATGCGATTGATGGCCTCGGCGGCGGAATTCGTGTGCAGGGTGGCGAACGCCATGTGCCCGGTTTCGGCGATGGTCAGCGCCGCCGCAATGGTCTCGAGGTCCCGCATCTCACCAATGAGCAGGACGTCGGGATCTTCGCGCAGCGCGTACTTCAGCGCGTTGGCGAAGCTCTTGGTATCGGTCCCCACTTCGCGCTGGTTGACAATGC
>DASZZO010000312.1:0-2946 GCA_035544915.1 Gemmatimonadaceae bacterium
GCGTTCACGGTGCCGGTGGCGTCCACGACATCGTGGATGTCGCCCTGCTGCACCTTCACCGTCAGGTACTGGATCTCGTCGCCACGCCGGAGCGCGAGCGTCGCGAAGAGTACGAGCAGCAGGAGGACGATCGCGACCCACCAGACTCTGCGGCTTCCACCCCGCTGCGCAAGGGCTCCCTCTGGCGGGGTCATTCGTAGCGCAGCGCGTCGATGGGATCGAGCAGCGACGCTTTGCGTGCCGGGTAATAGCCGAAGAACACACCGACGACAATGGAAAAGAGCGCCGCGAGCATCACGGCCTCGAGTGAAAGCTGCATCGGCCAGCCGAGTGTCCGCCCAACGAGGACGGTGCCCGCAATGCCGACGAGCACACCCGCAGCACCGCCGACGAGGCTGAGCATCACGCTCTCGCCGAGAAACTGCAGCCGGATGGATTCTTCCGTTGCGCCCACCGCCACGCGCACGCCGATCTCACGCGTGCGCTCCGTGACCGAGACGAGCATCACGTTCATGATGCCAATGCCCCCAACGATGAGCGAAATGGATGCGATGGCGACGAGGAGGAGCGTAAGGGTGTGGCTGGCGTCGAGCTTGGCCTGGATGATGTCCTCGGGATTGCGAATGTTGAAGTCGTCTTCTTCTTCCGGCCGCAGGTGGTGGCGGTCGCGGAGCAGCGCGCCCGCCTGCTGGCCGGCGAGCTTTACCGACTCCGGCGACACGGCGGAGCAGAGGATGTCGTCGAGCCAGGTGGCGCCCTTGAGTTTCTTCTGCGCGGTGGTGTAGGGGAGGATGATCGTATCGTCCTGGTCCTGCCCGGATACCGAGAGGCCCTTCGGCTTCAGGGTGGCCACAACCTTGCACGGCATGTTCTTGACACGCATCACCTTTCCGATGGGGTCTTCCGCCCCGAAGAGCTGGTCTCTCACGGTGCGGCCAATGACACAGACATCGGCGGCACGGTCGGTGTCGTCCTGTGAGAACGCGGCGCCCTGGTCAATCGCCCACCGCTTGATCTCGAAGTATTCGGGCGCGACTCCGCGATAGCTGGTGAACCAGTTCTGGTTGCCGTAGATGATCTGCGTGGACGCGTCGACGTTGGGCGACACGCTCTTGATGAGTGCAACCTGGTTCTTGATGGCGATTGCGTCGCCGACGGTCAGTGTCTTGGTCCCGTGCGTTCCGGTGCGAACGCCGTTCACGGCGCGGCCGCCCGCCTCGATCCATACGAAGTTGTCACCGAGGTTATTGAGTTGCTGCTCCACCTGCGCCTGGCCGGCATTGCCGATCGCGACCACACAGATCACCGCGGCGATCCCGATCGTGATGCCGAGGACGGTGAGGGAGCTGCGCAGCTTGTTGCGCAGCAACGAGACCAGCGCAGAGCCGAGCAGCGCGCGCTGGTTCATCGGCTATGTCTGAACATCCGCCCCGAGGGGCGCGCGGCGCGGCACGACGCTCACCGGGCCGCATCAAGTGCGGCCCGAAGCCCTGACAGCACGTCGGCCGACGCACCGTCGGCCCAGAAGTGGACGTAGTAGACGTGCGGCGCTTCATCCACCAGATGCGAGTGCACTGCGGTCGCGGTGATGCCATGTGCCGCGAGCGCCGTGAGTAGCGAACCGAGCTGGCGACCGAGCACGGCAAAATCGCCGGTCGCGACAAGCCGCGTGGAACTGACGGCCTGCACATTGATGGGAGTTGCGTAGCTCAATGAGGGCAGGATGGCGTGTCCGTGCATGGACACGGGCTCTTGCACGAGCATGAAAGACAGCTGCGCAACATTCCCCTGCGCGCGGCCCTGACTGCCGAGCACGCGAAACACGGTGGCGGTATCGATTGTTACGGGTCCGGCGGGTGCAGCGCCTACGGGGCGGGGCGTCGCGGTCAGCGCGACGGCGTGGTCAATCCGCGCCGCGAGATCGGTCGCGACTCCTTGCGCATGAATGTGGACGTAGAAGATGGCCGGGCTCTCGCCAGCGAGATGATTGTGCACCGCCGTCACCGGAATGTGCTGTCGCGCGAGCTCCCCGAGCACGGGCTGCATCTCTGTCGTGGTGACCACCAGGTCGCCCATGACCGTCGCGTCGTCCGGCGGTCCGTCGAATCCGGCCCACCCCCCGAGTGCAAGGGCTGCGGCGAGCGTGACGTCGCCGATCCGGACGGTCAGGTCACGACGCGGAAGATTGTACCGGTGGTAGCCACCAGTCGGCGTTTCCGGCGTGCCAAGGATCCGGCCGACTTCGGCCCATGCAGGACTCGAGGCCTGCTGCGCATGTGCCGCCGCACCCGCGAACACGGAAATGAACGACGCGACAGCGAGGGTAGCGAGGCAGTGCCGCAGTAGTTGCCTGGCGCGTGGCGACATCATACAGTTGGGATATGACAATGGTTCGCCTGTGTTGAAGCCGGCAATGCAGACCCCCGCTCGACCTGCACAAGATAGCGCCCAGGGCGATCGCGCGGGACCATGGCTGGTGCTCATGCACCAGATTCCGCCAAAGCCCGACTACCTGCGCGTGAAGATCGGGCGGCGCCTCCAGCAGATCGGCGCCCTCCCGATCAAGAACTCCGTCTACGTGCTGCCGAACCGCCCGCAATGTCAGGAAGACTTTCAGTGGGTGGTACGGGAGATCGCGGCGAGCGGCGGCCAGGCGTGGCTGACGACGTCGGAGTTCGTGGACGGACTCCGCGACAGTGATGTCCGCACGCTTTTCGACACCGATCGCGCGATGCAGTACAAGGCGATCGGCGCGCAGGCGAAAGTATTGCGGCGCGGCCGGCGCTCGCGCGACGAGATCCCAGCCGGCGTGGACGCGCTCCGGCGGCGCCTTGAAGCCGTGACGGCAGCGGACTTCTTTGGCGCCAGGGGACGGGCTGCCGCCGAGGCCGCCATCGCCGAACTGAGCCGTGCCCGCCGCGCCCGACTGCGGGCCCCCTCGGCAGG
>DASZZO010000313.1:0-19155 GCA_035544915.1 Gemmatimonadaceae bacterium
ACGCCTTCGATCGTCACGCGCCCGGTCTTGCGATAGACGCGGAGCACCTTGCCTTCCTTGCCCTTGTCGTCGCCGCGCACCACGCGCACGGTGTCGCCCCGGGCCACGTGCAGCCGGACGCGTTCGCTGTTGATCTCGTGACGCGTGCGGTTCCGGATGCCGCGCCGTTTTCGGTGTGTCAGGATCCGCATGTTACAGGACCTCCGGCGCGAGCGAGACGATCTTCATGTACTTCTTCTCCCGGAGTTCGCGGGCCACCGGCCCGAAGATGCGCGTCGCCCGCGGCTCGCCCTCCTCGGTGATGATCACGACCGCGTTCTCGTCGAACCGGATGTAGCTCCCGTCCTTGCGCCGCGTTTCCTTCACCGTCCGCACGACCACCGCGCGCGCGACATCGGACTTCTTCACCGTGCCGTTCGGCAGGGCGTTCTTGACGGCGACGATCACGATGTCGCCGAGCCCGGCGTATCGCCGTCGCGTTCCGCCAAGCACGCGAATGACCTGGGCCGTCTTCGCCCCGGAGTTATCCGCCACCTTGACCATGGACTCCTGCTGAATCATTGGCTCATCCCCTCAGCGCGCCCGCTCGACGATCTCGACCACCCGCCACCGCTTGTCCTTCGAAAGCGGCCGCGTTTCCATGATGCGCACCGTGTCCCCGGTCTTGGCGGCGTTCGCCTCGTCGTGCGCCTTCAGGCGCTTCGTGCGGGTCACCATCTTCCCGTACACGGGGTGCGGCACGCGACGCTCGATCGCGACCACCACCGTCTTCTGCATCTTGTCGCTCACCACCAGGCCCACGCGCGACTTCCGCGCATTGCGCGCGAGCGACGTCCTGGCGCCCGGGTGCGCGGCATGCGCCGTTCCGTCCGCGGCAGCATTCGGCATCTCACTCATGGACTCTTATCTCCCCTTGCCAGCAGCGCCGGCCTGCGTACGCCCCGCCATCTCCTGCTCCCGAAGCACCGTCCTGAGCCGCGCGATGTCGCGGCGAATCACGCGCAGGCGAAGCGGATCGTCGAGCGTCTGCGTCGCCCCGCGAAAGCGCAGGTTGAAGCGCTCGCGCTCCAGCTCGGCAATGCGTGTGGTGATCTCCTGCGCGGTCAACTCGCGAATCTGCGTCGCTCTCATCATTCGGTGTGCGCCTCCTCACGGGCGACCAGCTTCGACTTCACTGACAGCTTGGCCGCCGCCAGCCCGAGTGCCTTCTCGGCCATGGCGCGGTCCACGCCTTCGATCTCGAACATCACGCGACCGGGCTTCACCACCGCCACCCAGAGTTCGGGGGAACCTTTGCCCTTGCCCATGCGTGTCTCGGCCGGCTTCTTCGTGATCGGCTTGTCCGGAAAGATGCGGATCCAGACCTTGCCGCCGCGCTTGATGTGACGGGTGAGCGCCACACGCGCGGCCTCGATCTGACGGGCCGTCACCCAGCCGGGCTCCACGGCCTGCAGCCCGAAATGGCCGAACGCGACGGTGGCGCCACGGGTCGCGGTCCCGCTCATGCGGCCCTTGAACATCTTCCGGAACTTGACGCGCTTTGGCGAGAGCATGGTTCAGTCGTCTCCCCTACGCATCCGTTGAATACGTCTTGCCACGCCGGTCCTCGACGATCTCGCCCTTGAAGATCCAGACCTTGACGCCGATGGTGCCGAACGTCGTCTTCGCGGTGCTGATGGCGTAGTCGATGTTCGCGCGAATCGTGTGCAGGGGTACCCGGCCCTCGTGGTAACCCTCGACGCGCGCGATCTCGGCGCCGCCCAGCCGCCCCCCGCACTTCACCTTGATGCCCTCGGCGCCCATTCGCATGGCGCTCTGCACGGCGCGCTTCATCGCGCGGCGGAAGGAAATCCGCTGCGCAAGCTGTGCGGCGATGTTGTCGGCCACGAGCTGCGCCTCGATCTCCGGGCGCTTGATCTCCTCGACGTTGATGCCGACTTCCTTCCCCGACAGCTGCTGCAGCTCGTTCTTGAGCTCCTCCACCGCCGCACCCTTCTTGCCGATCACCACGCCCGGCCGGCCGGTATGAATCGTCACCACCACCTTGCCCGGCTTGCGGTCGATCGTGATGTCGCTGATCGCAGCGCCGGAGAGGCGCGCCTTCAGATACTTCCGGAGCAGCTCGTCTTCCTTGAGGAGCGCCGGAAAATCACGCTTTGCGTACCACTTGGACCTCCACTGCTTGGAGATGCCCAGGCGAAAGCCGATCGGATTGGTTTTCTGTCCCATTAGCGCCTTGCCCTCTCTGCTCTTTGTCCCACGATGATCTCGATGTGACTGGTCCGTTTGCGGATCGGGGTCGCACGTCCCATGGCGGACGGCATGAACCGCTTGAGCTTGGCCCCTTCGTTCACGATGGCGTGCTTCACGTACAATTCGTCGACGTCGATCGCCTCGTTGGAAGTGCGCGCGGCCTGTTCAGCGTTCGCGACGGCGCTCCGGAGGACCTTCTCGATCTGCTTGGCAGCGTGCTTCTTCGAGAACTTGAGCAGCGCAAGCGCATCGTTCACCATCAGTCCGCGCACCTGGTCGATGACCAGGCGCATCTTGTACGGCGACTGACGCGCGGTGCGCTGAATGGCGCGGGCCTCAGGCATGGGCTATTTCCCTCCCTTCGCCGGCGGCGTCGCGGAAGCCGCGGGTGCAGGTGCAGCGCCAGGACTTGCAGACGGCGCGCCGGGCCGGCCCCTCGGAGCGGCCGCGGCCGCCTCGGCCGCCGCGGCTGCGACCTTCGAGCCCGCGGCCGTGTGCCCCCGGAAGAGACGCGTCGGCGAGAACTCGCCAAGCTTGTGGCCGACCATGTTCTCGGTCACGTACACCGGGATGAACTTGTTTCCGTTGTGCACGGCAAACGTGTGCCCCACGAAATCGGGGAGCACCGTGCTGGCGCGCGACCAGGTCTTCACGACCTTCTTCTCGCTCCGCGAGTTCATGCCCTGGACGCGCTTGAGCAGACTGTCCTGCACGAACGGTCCCTTCTTGACGCTGCGTGCCATGGTTACCTATGCCTCTTCCTTAGCCAGTTCCGTCGTGAGTCGAAGTCGCATGCAGTTACTGCGTCGCCTTGCCGCGCTTGCGGCCGCGCACGATCAGGCGCTGCGACGGCTTCTTCTTGTTGCGCGTCTTCACGCCTTCCTTCTTGCCCCACGGGCTGACCACGTTCCGGCCGCCGCGTGTCCGGCCGCCATGCGGGTGGTCCACGGGATTCATCACCTCGCCGCGCACCTTCGGCCGGCGTCCTGCCCAGCGCGTCGCGCCCGCCTTGCCCGCCGACAGCAGCTCGTGCTCAGCGTTCCCCACCTCGCCGATGGTGGCAAGGCAGTTGCCGTGCACCAGCCGCATTTCGGTGGACTGCATGCGTAAGGTGACGTACTCACCCTCCTTGGCCACGACCTGTACGCTCGTGCCCGCGGAGCGCGCCATCTGCCCGCCCTTGCCGGGAATGAGTTCCACGTTGTGTACCGCGGTGCCGAGCGGCACTTCCTTGAGCGGCAGCGCATTGCCCGTGCGCACGTCCGACCCCGCGCCGGCCACAATCGTGTCGCCCTGCACGAGTCCCTTCGGGTGCAGGATGTAGCGCTTCTCGCCGTCGGCGTACTGGACGAGCGCGATCCGCGCGGAACGGTTCGGGTCATACTCAATCTCCTTCACCGTCGCAACGATGCCGAACTTGTTGCGCTTGAAGTCGATCACGCGGTATTGCCGCTTGTGCCCGCCGCCGAGCCGCCGCATGGAGATGTGTCCATGGTTGTCGCGGCCGCCGCTTTTCTTCAGCGGCTCCACGAGCGACTTCTCCGGCGTGGTGCGCGTGATGACGTCGAAGTCCGGCACGGAACGAAAGCGCGAACTCTTGGTGACCGGCTTGAACTGGCGAATTCCCATGGTCTCAGCCCTCAAAGATCTCGATCGTGTCGCCTGCCTTCAGCTTCACGATGGCCTTCTTCCAGCGCGGACGGAGGCCGGACTTTCCGCCCACCCGCCGCAACTTTCCGCGCTGTTGCGACGTCCAGACTCCGATCACTTGCACGCCGAACAGCGATTCGATGGCCTGCTTGATGGCGTGCTTGTTCGCGTGCGGATGGCACTCGAACGTGTATTCGCCGCGGTCCTGGTAGGCGGCCGAGCTTTTTTCGGTGACGATCGGTCGCACGATGGTCCGGAGGAGGTTCGGCATCGGTTACTTCCCCTTCTTCTTCGGCGCCGGCTTCCCGGCCGCGGGCTTCCCGGCCGCTGCCTTTGCCGCTGCCTTTGCCGCGGGCTTCTTCACGGCCGCCTTCTTCACGGGCGCCTTCTTCGCGGGCGCCTTCTTGGCAGAAGTCCTGGCCTTGGGCGCCTTGCGCTCACCCCTGGCGTTCCCGGTGTGCTTCCCGGCGTGTTTCCCGGCGTGTTTCCCGACGGCCTTCTTTTTCTTCGGCACTCCGTCGTCCGCATCCGTGTCCGGGGCGGGCGTATCGCCGTCACGTCGGATGAAGCGGCGCACCTTCACGTTCGCGAGCGCCTTCTCCTGAAGCGGCGTCTGCTCCTGCCCGAGCGCGCCGGCCTCGACGAGCACCACATCCGCCCAGAGGATGTGATAGGTGGACACGTCGCTGTAGGGCATGACGTGCGCCAGCGGGATGTTGCGGCCCGAGAGGAACACGTTCGGCTTTACGCCGTCCGTCAAGATCAGCACCTTGCGATGCGCAACGTCGAGCCGCGCCAGAAGTTGCTGCAACCTTGACGTTTTTGGAACGTCGTACTCGAGCGCGTCAATAATGAAAAGGGCGTCCTCGCGCGCACGGGCGTTCAGCGCACTCTTGCGCGCGAGCGCCCTCACCTGACGGGGCACCACTTCCGTGTACTTGCGGGGGCGTGGGCCGAAGACGGTACCGCCGCCCACCCACTGCGGCGCTCTCGTCGAGCCCTGACGCGCGCGGCCGGTGCCCTTTTGCTTCCACGGCTTCTGGTTTCCCCCGATCACTTCGCCGCGCGTCTTGGTGCTCGCGTTGCCCTGGCGCTGGTTGGCGAGAAACGCCTTCACCGCCTGGTGCATCACGGGAACGTTCACGGTGCCGTCGAACATCGTACCCGGCAGCGCCACCCGTTCTCGCGGGGTGCCCTGCGCGGAGAACGACGCCGCCTCGATATTGGTCGTGTCAGGCATGGTGTTTGGCGTTATCCCTGCTTGCGGACGAGCACGATCCCGTTGGTCGGCCCTGCGACCGAACCACGGATATAGATCAGGTTGCGCGCTGCGTCGATTTTCTCCACGCGGAGATGGGTCTGCGTGCACCGTTCGGCCCCAAAGTGTCCCGGCATCTTCTTGCCCTTGATGACACGCGAGGGGTCCGTCCCCGGACCGATCGAGCCCGGCCGGCGATGCTTGGTGTTGCCGTGGGTGTTGGGACCGCCATGGAAGCTCCAGCGCTTGACCACGCCCTGGAATCCACGGCCCTTGCTCGTCCCGGTCACCTTTACGGTGTCGCCGACATTGAACACGCCCACCGTGATCACGTCGCCCACCTTATACGACGGAATCTCCGGATTCTTGCCTGGCGCATCGTCGAGCCGGAACGACCGCAGGACAGCCGGGGGCGCCGTCAGCCCCGCCTTGGCGGCGTGACCGATCTCCGCCCTGCTCGCGCGGCGGCCGCGCGGGTCGCGCTCGCCCTTCTTCGACTCGCGCGCCACTCGCTGCACGCCCGAGCCAAGTTCGACGCTCGCGAACGTGCCTTTGCCGCGCTCGTTCCCGGCCACGACCTTCGTGACCGGATTCGGCGCCGCCTCGACCACCGTCACGGGGATCTGCTGTCCCTGTTCATTGAAGATCTGGGTCATGCCCAGTTTTCTGCCGATGATGCCGATCATCGCCACTACTCCACTTTGATTTCGACGTCCACGCCCGCAGGCAGGTCGAGCTTCGTCAGCGCGTCCACCGTCTGCGAGCGCGAATCGAGAATATCGATCAGGCGCTTGTGCGTCTTGAGCTCGAACTGCTCGCGCGATTTCTTGTCCACGTGCGGCGAACGCAGCACCGTCCACCGCTGCGTCTTCGTCGGGAGCGGAATCGGACCGGACACCTGCGCCCCCGTTTTCTCCGCCGTGCGCACGATGTCGCCCGCGGCTTGATCGATCACCGCGTGGTCAAAGGCCTTGAGCCGGATTCTGATTCTGCCTGCCATGGGACGTCCTCGGTTGTCGTTACGCCAGGATCTTCGTGACTACGCCAGCTCCAACCGTCCGTCCGCCCTCGCGAATGGCGAACCGCAGCGCGGTCTCCATCGCAATCGGCATGATGAGCTCGATCGTCATCTGGATGTTGTCACCCGGCATCACCATCTCCGTGCCGGCCGGCAACTCGATCGAGCCCGTCACGTCTGTCGTGCGGAAGTAGAACTGCGGGCGGTACCCCTTGAAGAACGGCGTGTGGCGGCCGCCCTCGTCCTTGGTGAGGACGTAGACCTCCGCTTCGCACTTCGTGTGCGGCGTGATCGAGCCGGGCTTCGCGAGCACCATGCCGCGCTCCACGTCCTTCTTGTCGATGCCCCGGAGCAGGAGGCCCACGTTGTCGCCGGCCTGCCCGTCATCGAGCAGCTTCTTGAAGGCCTCGACGCCCGTGACCACCGACTTCTTGTCGGAGTTGAAACCGATCAGCGCCACTTCGTCGCCCGTCTTGATCTTCCCGCGGTCGATGCGCCCCGTCGCCACTGTGCCGCGGCCCGTGATCGAGAAGACGTCTTCCACCGGCATGATGAACGGCTTGTCCACCTCGCGCACCGGCTCCGGAATGGACGTGTCGAGCGCGGTCATCAGCTCATCGATCTTGGCGACCCACGCCGGATCTCCCTCGATGGCCTTGATCGCACAGCCGCGGATCACGGGCGCGTTGTCGCCGTCGAACTTGTTCTTCGACAGCAGTTCCCGCACCTCGAGCTCGACGAGGTCGAGCAACTCGGGGTCGTCGACGAGGTCGCACTTGTTGAGGAACACGACAATGCGCGGCACGTTGACCTGGCGCGCGAGCAGGATGTGCTCGCGCGTCTGCGGCATCGGGCCGTCCACCGCGCTCACGACGAGAATCGCACCGTCCATCTGCGCGGCGCCCGTGATCATATTCTTCACGTAGTCCGCGTGTCCGGGGCAGTCCACGTGGGCGTAGTGGCGCGCCTTCGTCTCGTACTCCACGTGAGAGGTCGCGATCGTCAGGATCTTCGACGCGTCGCGCCGTCCCTGCGATTCCGACGCCTTCGCCACCTGGTCGTACGAGATGTACTTCGTGCCGAAGCCCCGGTCCGCAGACACCTTCGTCAGGGCCGCCGTGAGGGTCGTCTTGCCGTGGTCCACGTGACCGATCGTCCCGACGTTCACGTGCGGCTTGGTGCGCTCGAACTTTGCCTTGGCCATTGTTCTATCCTGCTACGGGGTTGATTGAGAACTGCTGCGTCGGAGTTGCTCCATGCCTGCCTGTGCTACGCCTTCACCTTCGCGATGATTTCCTCCGCCTTCGACTTCGGAACCTCTTCGTAGTGGGCGAACTCCATCGAGTACACGGCGCGCCCCTGCGACATCGACCGGAGCTTCGTTGAATACCCGAACATTTCGCTGAGCGGAACGCTCGCGGAAATCACCTGCGCCTCGCCGCGCTGAACCATGCCGCCAATCCGGCCGCGGCGCGAGGACAGGTCACCCAGCACGTCGCCCATGTACGCGTCGGGTGAGACGACCTCCACGTTCATTACCGGCTCGAGCAGCACGGGGCCCGCGGCGCGCGCGCCCTCCTTTACCGCCATGGAGCCGGCAATCTTGAACGCCATTTCCGAGGAGTCCACGTCGTGGTACGAGCCGTAGATCAGCTCGACCTTCACGTCCACCATCGGATAGCCGGCCAGGATGCCGCCCTCGAGCGCCTCGCGAATGCCGGCTTCCACGGGCTTGATGTACTCCCGCGGAATTACGCCGCCGGTGATCTTGTCCTCGAACACGAATCCGTGCCCCATTTCGGCCGGCATCACGTTGATCACCACGTGACCGTACTGGCCCTTGCCCCCGGACTGCCGGATGAACTTGCCCTCGACCTTGTTCACCGTCTTGCGGATGGTTTCGCGGTAGGCCACCTGCGGGCGGCCCACGTTCGCATCCACCTTGAACTCGCGCAGCATGCGGTCCACGATGATCTCGAGATGCAGCTCGCCCATGCCCGAGATGATCGTCTGTCCCGTTTCCTGGTCCGAGTGGACCCGGAACGTCGGGTCTTCCTCCGCCAGCTTGTTCAAGGCAATGCCGAGCTTGTCCTGGTCGGCCTTGGTCTTCGGTTCGATCGCCACCGAGATGACCGGCGTCGGGAACTTCATCGACTCGAGGATGATCGGCTTGTCTTCCTCACTCAGCGTGTCGCCAGTGCGCGTGTCCTTGAGCCCGATCGCGGCGGCGATGTCGCCGGCGCGCACTTCCTCGATCTCTTCACGCTTGTTGGCGTGCATCTGGAGCAGCCGGGCCACCCGTTCGCGCTTGTCCTTGGACGAGTTGTAGGCGTAGGAGCCCGCCTTCAGCACGCCCGAATACACGCGAAAGAACGTCAGCTTTCCGACAAACGGGTCGGTCGCGATCTTGAATGCCAGCGCGGCAAATGGCGCGTCGTCCTTCGCGTCGCGCGTCTCGAACGTCTCGTCGTGCGTCGGCAAGTGGCCCGCAATGGGTGGCACGTCCGTCGGCGCCGGCAGATAGTCCACCACCGCGTCCAGGAGCGCTTGCACGCCCTTGTTCTTGAACGACGCGCCGCAGAGCACCGGCACGAACTTCATCTTGATCGTCGCCGCGCGGATGGCGTGGCGAATCTCGTCATTGGTCAGCTCTTCGTGATTGAAATACTTCGCAATGAGCTCGTCATCGTACTGGATGGCGGCCTCCACCAGGTCATGCCGCGCCTTTTCCACGGCATCCTTCATGTCCGCCGGCACATCCGTCACTGTGAACGTCTTGCCGAGCGACTCTTCGTCGAAAATGAACTGCTTGCGCTCGATGACGTCGATGTGCCCCGTGAACAACTCGCCCGATCCCACGGGGAGCTGCAGGGGATACGCGTCCTTCGAGAGGCGGTCCCTGATCATCGCCATGCAGCGGTCGAAGTTCGCGCCCACACGGTCCATCTTGTTCGCGAAAATCATGCGCGGAACTTTGTAGCGGTCCGCCTGCCGCCAGACGGTCTCGGTCTGCGGCTCGACGCCGGCCACCGAGTCGAGCAGCGCAACCGCGCCATCGAGCACGCGCAGCGAGCGTTCCACCTCGACCGTGAAGTCCACGTGGCCCGGCGTGTCAATGATGTTGATGCGATACTCGGTGCCGGTCGCAGTTCCCGTCTCCTCGAGCAGCCCGTGGCGGCGCCAGAAGCAGGTCGTCGCCGCGGAGGTGATCGTGATGCCGCGCTCCTGCTCCTGCTCCATCCAGTCCATCGTGGCCGCGCCATCATGCACCTCGCCGATCTTGTGCGACTTCCCCGTGTAGTAGAGAATGCGCTCAGTCGTCGTGGTCTTGCCCGCATCGATATGGGCCATGATGCCGATGTTGCGGTAGTAACGGAGGTCGGTACTGCGAGCCATCGTCTATTCGTTCTCGTAAGGTCGTTCGTTGCGGTTCGGAATCCAGCAAAAACGCGGCTGGACCAGGCGTGTCCGCACGTCGGAACTCGCATCCCGACACCGGAAACCGGTATCCATCCGCTCTCGCCGGGTACAGCCGCCACTCGCGCGCGGTTGGGGACCCTCGGCGCGCCGTCATTTTGGGACGGCGTCAAGTTGTCCTGCGTTGCTTTTCGGGAGCCTCGGCGGCCGCATGAAGCGGCTGCTATCAGTCGACTGATCCCACAGTCTCCGCGCGTCGCATGCGACCAGCCGACGTTGGCGAACCCATAAGTGCCGGTGCGCAGTTCACCGGTTTTGCTGTCGTGTGTTGGACTGGCGTAACACGCGTTCGGCCAGAGCCTTAGGAACATAGCGGGCGCGGCTTGGAAGTCAACTGCGTTTAATGGCGCGGTGTCCCCTTGACAACCAGGCGATCAGGTGGCGTAGAGAGATAGGGACTGCGATCGGTGCTGTCTCGGTCTCAGGCGACGCTATCTCAGGCGGAGGCGCCGCTGACGCCCCTCGGCGGGTCGCTATTGTCGGCTGGGGAGAGGGTTTCCGCGCCAGGGCACACGCTCCCTCTGGCCGCGGCGACGCGGACTCCACTCCGCCAGCTTGGAATGGCCCGGCGCGCCCCGGCGATCACGGATCGCGCACCTCCGATCAGGACCTGCGGACCTCCGATCACGCACCGGGCGCCGACGATCAAGAAACGCGCACTTCTAATCACAGTGCGCGTGATTGGAATCAAGGAGCGCTGAGTCGCCATCACCGACCGCGCACTCGGGATCGCGGTCCGTTCACTCGGGATCGCGGTCCGCGCGACGGCCTCCGCACCGGACTCATCGGCCTTCGACGAACCCGCAGCGGGCGCCATCGACCCAGCGGCTGCCGGCGACGACCGCGCGGCCGGGTCAGCCGACCTCACGCCGGACGCCACGCTCCTCGGCTTCGGCGCCAACGAGCCGGCCGCCGATCCCAACGGCCTCGCGATCGGCGCCACGCGGCTCATGCCGGGCGCCGTCGACCGCTCACCGGGCACTGACGCCCGCGGGGCGAGCGCCGAGGGCCTCGTATCGCATCCCAACGGACTCGGAGCGCATTCCAACGGACTCGCACCGAATCCCGACGGCCTGGCGGCGCGCACCAACCGACTCAGAGCGCGTACTGAGGGACTCCTGCGGCGCCAGGGACTCGTGGTCCACGGTGCCGAGATGCGACAGACGCGGAACTGCAAGACATGGCACTCCGAGGTGACCGTACACGCGGAACCGATCGTCAACGCAACGTTTGTCCCACAGTCAAGAGAAAACCAACGAGCCCACGCCCCTACTTTCGCGAATCGCGGCGCACATGCATCATGTCCCTTTCCATTGACTTTGGGGTACGCGAAAAACATGAGATTCGTCATCGTCGTGGCCGCAGCAGTCATCCTCACCGGCTGTTACGTCTACCACCCGATTACCACAAGTGCCGCCTCTACGGGCAAATACGTCCGCGCGGAACTCACCGACGCCGGCAGTGCCTCCGTAGCGCCTGCCATTGGAACCAACGCCGTCTGGATCGAAGGCGAGGTCCAGGAGGCGAGGGACGCGCGACTCACCGTGACACTCCGTGTGGTGAACAGGCGCGACCTGGGCGAGTCGACCTGGAACGGCGAAACGGTTTCACTGAGCGCCGGAGACATCCGCACGGTCAGGGAACGAGTGCTGTCCCGAGGCCGAACGGCGACCACCGTTTCATTGCTCTCCGCCGGCGGAATCGGGGTGATCTATGCCATTGCTCACGCGACGGGTCTCGTGTCGGGTTCCTCCGGCCGGCCCCCCACCCCGCCGCCGTAGCGCGCTGATCACACACAAACGCAAAGAGGGGGAGCCTGTTCGGGGCTCCCCCTCTGCCATGCTGAACCTCAGGCGTCCATCTATTTGCAGGCCGTCACACCCGAGAGCAGCTTGTTCGAATCGATCTCGATCTGCGGAATCGGGAAGAAACAGCCCGGGATCCTGACCGCCACACTCGTTGGCAGCCAGAACTGATCCTTTACCCCAAACCGGTACATGTCGTTCAGCCGGCGCCCCTGGAAGATGAGGTTGACCCGGCGCTCCCACTGCAACAGCTGGAGGCGTGTCGGACCCGCACCGGTGTAGTCCGCCTTTCCATCCATTGCCCGCAGGCCATTGATTGCGGTGTCGAAGCCCGCGGTGTTGCCCGAGGCAAGGGCATTCTCGGCAACCAGCAGGCGCATTTCCCGCTCGCTCACCTGCGTCATCGGCGGGTTGTTCACGTCCGGGTTCGTCGCGTTGAGGACGCGGTTCATCTGTTTCACCGCCGTCGCGTCGACCAAGCCAGTGACCGGATCCTTCGCAATGATCGCCTTCGGCTTTCCGCTGTTCGGATCGATGTTCGCAAGGTCCTTGCTCGGCGTATACTCGACACGCGAGTTCATCTCGAACCCGAAACCTCCACTCGATCCATCGCCGCGGTTCAGGTCCGTCGTCAGCGCCTCGTACCTGTAATCGCCGGACATCAGTGCCAGCGCGGCCTGCGCGTCTGCGAGCATCGCCGCGTCGCTTACGAGCGGGTTCGCTGGCGTCGTCCCCTTCGGGTTGAGCTTCAGCCACACGGCCCGCGCGTGATGCACGCGTGCTCGCATGCCGATGGTTGCCGCCTTCAGGTTGCCGGTGGCGAGGGGAACCGCCTTGTCGAGCCACTTGAGCGCGGAGTCATACACCTGCACCATATTCGCTTCACCCAGATTCTTCCCGGCCACGATCCGATCGGAGAACGCGACGTCATTGTAGATGTCGCCGATCGACGTGTAGACGATCGCCGCGTTCAAGTAGGCCCGCACCAGCAGCTGCTTGTCGAGCAGCTGGTTGGCGGCGTTGAACCCTTCCAGCTTGATGATGGCCTGGTTGGCCATCCAGCGGGCCTGCGATATCACGATATACCCCGACTGCACGTACTCGTTGGCGACGGCGTCGAAGCCGCCCGTGTCGAGCAGGCGATAGTCATCGCGCGACCCCACCCAGTACGCCTCATCGCTCGCGGGGATAGCGGCGTTGTACATCGACGAGAGCCCGTTCGCGGCGAGGTTTTCCGCTCCGTTCACGATGGCCGGAGCGGCGGCGGACACATCGAGCGCTGACGCGCTCACGTTGTTCGGATTCGCGACGTCGAGGACGCTCGTACAGCCAGTGAGAAGAACGAGCGCAGCAGCGCCGATCGAGCATACTGCAGGCGTCGCCCTCGAGCCACGCAATTTGATGATAGGCATGTTTTCGATCTCCTAGTAGCCGAGGCGGACGGAGAGGCCGATACGCCGGGGAATCGGCAGGCCAAAGGAGTCGACATTTTCCTGGAAGAAGTTATCCGGGCTGTTCCCTGTCTGGCGCCCCGTGTTCGTGACTTCAGGATCGACGCCGCGGTACTTCGTCCAGAGGAAGAGATTGCGGCCGCTGAGCGTGATGGACATGTCGCGCGCATGCAGCTGGTTAGCGAACGACTGCGGGGCGGTGTACGTGAGGCTCAACTCGCGGAACCGGACGAACGACCCGTCGGAGGTCTCGTTCAACCCCTGGTACGGAGTGAGCGAGGCGAGCGAGAGCCAGTCCTTGGCCGCGCCAAGGCGCATCTGCGGCGTGCTGGCCGGATCCTTCAATGTCGCCTGAACCCGTGCGAACGCCGCGGAGTTCGTGCCGCGTGGCGACGCGTTCCGGAACCCGCACACCAGGCACCAGTATGTGTAGTTCCCGCCCTTGTATTCGAACAGCACGTTCACCCGGAAGTTGCGCTGGAACGTCACTGCGCCACCAAACGCGCCCGTATAGTCCGGCGTGGGCTTGCCGAGATCGGAATTGAGCCCGTTCTCGAGCATGATGATGTTGCCATTGAACAGATTGGTGTACGACACTGGACCCGCCAGGAACGCCAGCATCTGCGCCTCTGTCGCGGGCGTGCCCTTCGCGTTGCCGGGCAGTTGGTATGGCAGAAAGCCGGGCGCGACCTTCAATAGCCTGGCGCCGAACATCTCACCAGGCGCGTAGCCGACCTTGAGGAAGTTCCTGATGCGCGCGTAGTTCGCGGCGATCTTGATCTGCGGCGACCCGCCCAGCGACGTGATCTTCTGGCGAAGAAGAGCGGTGTTGGCGAAGAGATCCACGGACAGACTGGGCCGCTGGATCACGAACGCCTTGATCCCGATCTCGGCGCCCTCTCCTTTCATAGTGCCGACGTTCGTGAGCTGCGTGGCGGTGAAGCCACCCGACACGGGGTACTGCACGGCGAACAGCAGGTCCTTGATGTCGCGCTTCCAGTAGGTCGCCTCGATGCCCAGGCGGTCGTGGAGGAATCCGAACTCTGTTCCGTATTCATTTTCAGTGGCGACTTCGGGCTTCAGATCCGGATTACCGATATTCGCGGGCCCGAGTCCTGCGCCCGATGGCCCGCCGGCCGCCTGGAAGGTCGTGAACTTGGCCAGCGCGTCGGGCTGCCGCCCCGATTGCCCCCACGCTGCGCGCAGGCGCCAGGACGACAGCGGACCGAAGGTCCATCCCGGCACGTCGGTAGGCACGAATGAGACCGACACCTTTGGATACAGCACCCCGGCCGCCGACTTTCCGAACGCCGAGGAATAGTCGTAGCGGGCTCCACCCGTTACGAAGAGGTAGTTCTTGAAGCCGAGCTGCTCCTGGGCAAAGTAGCCACCATTGATCTTCTCGATCACGCCGTCGTTGGCGAACTGGTTCCCCAAAGCGCTTGTGATGGCAATGCCGGGCCCCGGGAAATCGTAGCCATTGGACCCCGGCAGCGTCTGCTTGGAAATGAAGCCTTGCACACCGAGCACGAAAGCGGAGTTGAACGTGCTGCCAAAATCGCGCGTCCAGTTCGCCTTCGTGTCGATGGTGATCTCGCGGTCGTTGCCCTGAAAGATCCCCTTCGCTCCTAGGATGTGGTCGTTGATGATGCCGTCCACGTTGTAGCCAAATGGCTGATAGTTCGTGGTCGTCTCGCTTGTATAGTCGACCCCCAGCGTGGCCTGCACGTTGAACTGCGTGCTCGGAATGAACTGCACGTCGAGGGCGGAAAGAAAGCGGTCGGCCGCAATGATTGAAGAGCGTTTCGCTGTCTCAGTGGGCGTGCCGAAAGCGCCCGGGGAGCCCGTCGCGTTGCCGCCGAGCTTGCACTTGCCAGGCGAGGCGACGCCGAGATCAGGGTCCGTCCCGCTGGGATCGGAGTTGCGACAGTTCGCGATGTCCGGTTTCGAGAACACCAGGAGCGTGACCGGTGAGTAAATGTTATTGCCATACTCCGGCCGATCTGCGTACTGGTTGATGTATTGCCCGTGAGCACCGATCCGGAGCTTCGACGTCGGGAACGTGCTGAGGTTGAAGCTGGCCGACGCCCGCTTCGAATAGTCGTGGGCCAAGCCGCCGAGCGCGTCGGCGTTGAACGGACCGTCGTCGTAGCTGTAACGGCCGGCGACGAAGTAGTTGAGGTTCGGCGTGCCGCCCGTCACCGACAGGCTCGCGTTCTTGGTGACGCCGGTGTGGAAGTAGTTCCGGAGGATGGGCTGCGAGAACGGCTTGAACGGCGCGATGTCGCTGCGCCCCCACATCTTCTTGAGCGAGTCCGCCTGCCCCTGGGTGGTCGCGACGCCCCAGTTGTCGTCAAGCCGGTTCGTCGGGAACGTCGATCCGTCGACGTTGGCGGAGAAATCCCACTTGGGCGCGCCAGCCACACCACGCTTGGTAAAGATCTGGATGACGCCGCTCGACGCCTCAGTGCCGTAGAGCGTCGCAGCAGCGGCTCCCTTCAGGATCTCCATCCGTTCGATGGTCGCGGGGTCGATGTCGTCGATGCGCGAGATCGAGGATCCGGCGGAACTGGAACCTTGCGAGTTGATGCGCACGCCGTCCACGAACACGATGGGTTCGTTCGACTGGGTGAGCGACGCGTTCCCGCGGATGTGGATACGCATGCCCTCGCCGGCGAGGCCGGAGGTCGCGATCGCCTGAACGCCGGGCTCACGGCCCTGGAGCAGCTCGGACGCGTTGTTGATCGGCGCGAACTTCGGCGGATCGATCGTGGCGACCGTGTTGCCGAGCCGCTTGACCTCGGTGGCTCCAGCCGTGCCGGTGGTCACCACGGCCTGCAGCGATATGGCCGACTGCGCGAGAGAGAAATCCGCAGTGAGCGTCTGGCCGGGGCCGACGGTAAGCGTTTTCGAACCCGGCGTGTACCCCACCATGCGGACCTTCACGACGACCTCTCGCGCCGGCACATTCACCAGCCGGTAGACCCCGCGAGAGTTGGTCACCGAGCCGAGCCCCGCGGCGGAGATGGTGACCTGTGCGCCCTCGATCGCTCGACCAGTACCGGTCTCCCGGATCACTCCCTCAATGACGCCCACGCCAGCGGCCTGCTGCGCGTGCGCAAGGATCGGGGTCACGCCAATGCTGATGGCCATTGCGCCCGGGAGCGCGAAGGCCCTCAGGGCGAGCATCACGCTCGGGAGCTTCGATCGTACGGCAGCCGACATGCCATCCTCCTTAGTGGGGGGTCGAACTTACGGAGAAATGCCTGACACGCTCGCACTACTACACGCTCGGCCAAACGACATACTGTCTCGATGTTTGCGGGCGAAACGGTGCTGGTTTATTAGGCCTCCCGGCCAACGTTGTCAACCGACCCGGCGTAATGGCGACTCGGCGCCTACCGCCCACCGGGTCGCGTTGCCTTCTGCAGTGCGTTCGCCGCCTCTCGCGCTGCCGCATCCGTCGAGTCGAACGCCAACCCCCGCCTCAGTTCTCGGAGCGCCGCGGGGAACTGCTTTCTCAGAAGCCATACCCTCGCTAGCCTGAAGTGCGTCACCGCGATGCCGGGGTCGAGCGCTGCAGACTTCGAATAGAGGGTGGCCGCCCGGTCGAGTTCGCCCCGGGCGAGCTGGATATTCGCGAGGTTGAACCACGCAAGAGCCTCACCTGGATCGAGCGCTGCTGCCCGATTCAGGGCGTCAGTCGCGCCTGCGGTGTCACCGGCCGTGACCAGTGCAATGCCCAGGTTCACCCAGGCGAGTGGTTGCCGCGCATCGATCTCCAGGCCTTTCCTGTAGCTCTCGATCGCCGTATCGAGGTCACCGGCGTCGCGCTGGGCGTTGGCCAGGTTGAGCGTCAGTTGCGCGCTGAGCGGGCTTATCTCGAGGGCGCGCCGGTACGCCACCAGCGCCGAGGCGAGATCGCCCGCGCTGGCATACCGGTCGCCCATGGAACCGAGGGCTAGTGTCCAGCGAGCCCTGAGCGATGCGTCACGCGCGCCTGCACGCCGGAGCGCCGCCCCCAGTTCGCGCCGCACGGCGGGGTCCGCTCCGCGCGCGAGGTGCAGCGTGGCGAGCGCGATCGCGCGCACTTCCCCGTCCGGGTTCGTCGCGAGTGCTTCGAGCCGCTGGACGCCTGCTACGTCGAGTGCCGGATCATCGGGCTTGATGTATGTCTCGAGCAGCCGTGCGATTCCCGCGAATCGCGCATACGAGTGGCGATCGTCTGCGCTGTCGGCGGCGCTTCCGAGCAAAAGGGGGGCTGCGGCTGCAAGGCTGGGAGGGGCCGAGGCGCGCAGCTCTGCCGAGAACAGCAGCTGCGCCGCAATCAGCGGCTTCACCGGTTTGAGTTCGCCCCACCAGGCGTGCACCTGCCGCTCCAAGTCTGCAGTCGCCCGCCCTGCATGGCACCCCACACACGCACCGGCTATGCCAAGGGCACTGTCGGCCGCTGGCCGCGGAATCGAGATGCTATGATCAGACCGGGCGTATCGAACAGCAGGACGCCCCGGGTTACCTGTCTCGGGGTGCTGGAGATATGGCATGTGACACGCGGTGCATCGGTTCCCCGCCGATCCCGCGGCGTGATGCGAATGCTCCCCTGCGCTACGTCCGCTGCCGGCCTTGCTCGCATGACAGCTCGTGCATTGCCGGTCATCGAACCGGCCGGTCAACGGCGCGCCCGTGACGGTCCGGTATCCCTGCGAGTGAGGGTCGTGGCACGACGTGCACGTCATCCCGCCATTCAGGTAGCAGTCGCTGTATTGTTGCCCCTCCTGGTACGCGAAGGTGCGAACACGGCCGTCGGGATACAGCGGGCGGTCGCCGAGGAGCGGCGATTTGAGGGAGTAGAAAGCCGTAAGCGAATCGCCAGAAAGGAAACCGTCGCGGACATGGTCCTTCACGGCATGGCACTGATAGCACACGCCGATCGACGCGTCCTTGCTCAGGGTGGTGAGTGGCGCGTAGCCGATGTCAGCCCCGCGGGCGCCGTTGGCCGTTCCCATTGTCTCGACGTGCCGGCTTCCGGGCCCGTGACAACTCTCGCAATTGATGGCGAGCGAGTTGTAGGCAGTGTTCCAGCGATGCGCTGCGGTGTCGAACGAAACCGAGAGCTGGCTCGCATGGCAGTTCTGGCAGTTCCCGTAGCGCGACTGGTCGCCGAGCACTCGCGTCGGCGGCCAATCGCCACAGTCCTGGAGGCGCAGCGCCGGCGTGATGGGCACCCACCCCTTTTCCGCGCGTGAGATCGTGTTGCAGAACCAGAAATGTCCCGGGCCGGACCAGTCGAACGGAAGAAACCTCAGGGTTCCGTCGCCGAGCCTGGTGAGGAACCCCTGCGTGCCGCCGCCTTCCAAATGACCGCCGCCGATGACACCGTCCACGAGGTACGTACGGGACGCCTCACCGTCCTCTGCGACGATGAATTCATATACGGCCCCACGGGCCCGCGGCGTAACCACCGCATTCGCAAAGCGAATCGGGTTTCCGTCGAAGGCGGCAATCACCAGGTCACGGGTCGGGGGTGTGCCGCCGGCGCGTCCATGTGTGGAGCGGCGCCATGTCGCATACTGGGCGGCGTGGCAACCCGCGCAGCGCTCAGACCCGACAAAGTCAGCTCGACTGACCGCACTCGGCCGGGGTGTTTCGCGCGGCGGCGGAAGCGCATCCGCTCCGGCATGGCCGGGAAGCGCGAAACGCAACACGCGCCAGGCGAGTACGAGGACCGCGGCGGCCACCAGCAGGGCGATCTGCCATGGCCGCAATCGCCGCCGCCTGCTCAGGACCTGTTTTTTGCGCTTCGCGACCACGCCGGCCCCTCGCACTTGCACAGTGTGCGCACCCAGGCAACGAGTGAACGGATCTCCTCGCGCGACAGCGTCGCGCCGAATGCCGGCATTCGCGCGCTCTTTCCCATCACCCCTCCGCCCCCCGCAATGGCGTCGTAGAGCGAGTCATCCGGCCGGTCGCGCATCTGCGCATCGCTCGCATGCACGGCGGGGCGAACCGGCAGGTACTTCGCATTGGGCCCGTCGCCGCGGCCGGCCGGCCCGTGGCAGCTGGCGCACCATCGCGCATAGAGCGCCGAGCCATCAGCGTGCGCGATGGGGACACTGACCGGGGTTACTGCGGGCGCGACGCCGGGTTGCCGGGCGTTGCGCGACAGGAACCGAATGACGAGTTCGCGGGTCGCTGCCGGCATTGGTGTCTGCGGCATCGCCCCACCGGGCAGCGCACGTTGCG
>DASZZO010000314.1:0-6730 GCA_035544915.1 Gemmatimonadaceae bacterium
ATCGAGGCATTCCGCGATATCAGGCTTCGCGTGAAGCAAGGCTGCGTCATGCGATAGCCGGAGAGGAAGGCGTCCGCATTTTACGTATACCGTATCCCCGTATGGACAGATGCCATCAAGTGCTCCGCCCCATCTCATCGAGCTGAAGCTCCGCGACGTTCATCAGCTCTTCAACTCGATGGATCCGTCGCCCTTTCACGACAAGGACCTGGACGCCGACGCGGAAGAGTTCATCGTGAACTGGAGCCGCGAGTACCCGCTCGACGAGGAGGTGCGGCTGCGGGTGCACCTCGAGCAATGGCCTCCAGAGGACCCTGCCAGGCTGATTCGCGATGCGGTGCACAACTACTTCGCGTACCGCGCGAAACTGGCGGGGCTCGAGTTCAGGCGTCTATTGCGCGAGGGCCGACTGAGCCTGGTGATCGGATTGCTCTTTCTCGCCGCATGCCTCATCGCCCGCGAGCTGCTGACCCGTTCTCAGGTGCCGTTCATCGGCTATCTGCGCGAAAGCCTTACCATCGCAGGCTGGGTGGCGATGTGGCGCCCAATGAATATCTATCTGTACGACTGGTGGCCGCTCCGCCGCACTGTCCGCAATTCCCTCAGGCTCAGCGTGATGCCGGTGGAGGTTGTGGGCCCGGAGGGTCGCCCGGGCCAGGCTCTGGCGTCGTAGCTTTCAGGCGCGCATTCGTTCATCAGCGGTTCCGGATGCGCGGTCGCTCGAAGAGCGCAAGCTCTTCAACCTTCCGCATCGACCCGGCCAGAAACGTCCGCGTGGGCGGAGGTCCTATTGTGGCCGCTTCGCCGCTCCCGGCTCCGGGCGGGCAAGGCGGGGCTGCTGTTGCGATTCTGGAGACGGGTGCGGCGGCGCCCCAATCTGAGGTGTCCTGACCGGCGCCGAATGCGGTGCCTCCTGCGCTGTCCGCACCGGTACTGATGACGGAGTCGGCACGGCCTGCGAAGCCCTTGCCGGCGCCGCACGCTCCGGCGTTTCTATGGTTGGCAGTGCGGGATACACCGGCACGGGCCGGGGCGTGATCCGGGTCGGGTACGGCCGCGGATGTTGCATTGGCGCGGGTTGCTCCGCTTGGCGCGGCGGGCGCGATATTTCCACCGGCGCCGGGTTGACCGGAGCAGGCTGAATCGGCACAGCTACTCTCGGAACCGGCTGCATGGGGGCAGTCACTCTCGGGTCCTGCCGGCCCGCCATCCCCCAGCCGCGGCGGTCGTTCACCTGCGCGTTTCGCGCGTTTCCCCGGCGGTCGACAGCTGCATTGTTCGCCGGATTCTCCGGGCTCACGGACCCCGGTTGTGTGAATCCACGTCCATCGAAGGTCGTGTGGCGATGCACGGTGTTGTAATCCGAAATACCGTGCACGTCGACCTGGCGGCGAATCACATCGCGGTTCAGGCGGACGTTCTCGTAGCGCGGATCGACGTAGGCATCGGTCAGGTGGAAGTGCGACCGCGCCCTGTCGCGCCAGCCGCCGCCACGCCATCCGTCATAGTACACATGGCGCTCACGCCAGTCGCAATCGTACGCGAGCCACGCACCAATCGGGAACCCGCTGCCAAAGGCCCAGTACGCGCCAAAACCGCGGCCCCAGTAGGCGCGCCGGAAATAGATTACTGTGGGGTCGTAGACTGGCACATAGATCACCTCAGGCTGCGCGGGCACAATCTCGACGTACCTGTCCTGGACGATGACCTGCTGCTCGGGCGTCGAAACGAGATTGCCCTGAGAATAGGCCATGGCGCGCAGCCGTTGCACGGCGACCATCACATCGGTGGACTGCATGACGTACGCCTGCCCGAGCGACGTGGTCCAGTCGCTGCGGCCAGACATCATGTTGAGCACGGTAGGATAATGTGCGACAGCCCGGACACTGACATCCCACCATTGGTCGTCGAGTCTGATGGGGCCGTTGGAGCGGACCCAGCGCGCGGCCTCGTTGATCTGATCGGGGAATGTTGCCGCGACGAGGACCTGTGCGAGCAACGCGTCCGGATAGAGCGCGACGGGTGCGAGCAGATTGTCCAGCTGGGGCGCCGTGTACAGGTTGAATGATGGGACGTTCTGCACAGGCTGCATTGCAGGATAACCGACCTGGGCCGCTGCGCGCTCCGACGCGGCAGCGCACACGAGGCTTAGAGTGAGAGCGGCTGACAGAGTGTTTCGCATAAGCGTGTACCTCCCGATTGCGGGCGGCCACGGTCGATGCGTCTGAGGAACTCTCACCGTCAAGAAGACCGTCGGTCGGCTCGTCACCCTGTCAGACCCCCGTCAGGGGGGCCCGTTCCTGCGTTTTGCAGCCATCCGGGCGCGCTGTCATCGTCGTGACACAATCGGTCCCACAGATCCGCTCACACGGGGGCTGCTTCAGCATCCGTCGGCAACCCCCGGGCGGAGGCGTTCGCACTCGTGGCGCAGATCGAGGGAATCCTGAGCCGGGCGAAGAACGCGCCGGAGGGGCGGGCCCTGCGATTGGGGCTCGCCAACCTTCGCATGATCAGCGCTTGCCACTTGACCGAATCGATGTGGCGGCGAAGTCCGGCCACCGGCTCAGAGCTGCGCGCGCGCCCAATAGCAGATTCCATCCACCGCGCGATTCGCAATGCCGCGCGATGTGATGGTGGCAGGAAGCACAGGGATCGAGCGCTCGATATCGGCCTCGAACACCCGCATCGCGTCAGCCGCCAGCTTGCGACTGACGATCACCACGCCGAATTCTCCATTCAGGGAGAACGAACGCGGATCGAAGTTGACCGAACCCACGAGCAGGAGCTCGCCGTCAGCCACGACGGTCTTCGCATGCATCATCGTCGGCTGGTACTCATGGATGCCCACACCGTGCGCGACGAGCCGTGCCCAACTGTGCCGGCTCGCGCGCTGGACGATCTTCTTGTCGTGCCAGGGACCGGGCACGAGAATGCGGACGACGACGCCCCGGTCGCTCGCGGAGCAGAGCGCGTCGACGAAGGACGGCGTGGGGACGAAGTACGCATTGCTGATGTCCAGCGTGCGCGTGGCGCCGGCGATGAGTGCCGCCATGACGCGCTGCGCCGACGAGGCGCCATTCGCCGGCGTGCTGAGCACCGCGCAGACGGAGACATCGCCCGCGGGCGTGAGGTGCGGAAAATCCCGCGGGTGGAGCAGCAGCTCCTCCGTGCTCTGATTCCAGTTGTCGGTGAACGCGCTCTGCAGCGCGGCGACGATGGGGCCCGTGAGACGTACGTTCGTGTCGCGCCAGTGTGCGGGACTCTGCGCGTGTCCCGTCCACTCATCGGCGATGCCCACGCCCCCGGTGAAACCGATCTTGCCATCCACGACCAGCAGACGGCGATGCGTTCTGTGGTTGTACTGCATCCAGTCGAACCACCGCATCCGGCGGAACCATGTGACCTTGCATCCGGCGTCGCGCATCTGATGTACCAGCGTGTGCGGCATTGGCTCGCTGCCCTCGCTGTCGAGAACAAGACGCACGATCACGCCACGTTGGGCGGCATCGGAGAGCGCCCTCGCGAACTCTCGAGGCACGGCCCCCGCCCAATAGACGTACGTCGAGAAGTGAATGGTCGACTGGCTCTCACGGATCGCGGCGAGCATCGGCGGGAAGATCTCGTCGCCGTTCTGCAACAGCTCGACCTCGTTGCCCGCCAGTACGCGCGCCCCAGCAGCGCCATGCAGCGCCCGGAGAAATTGGTCGAGATCGGGTTCGATCTGCGGTACGCTCATCACCCGGTCCTGGTGATTCGCAGCGGCGTTCGCGGCAAGCGTCATGTAGACAAGCGCCACGATGAGGCCGCCAACCATTCCTCCGAGCAGAAGGAGAATGTACGTCACGCGTCGGCGCTCGAAGACGGCTCCATCCTGACCACAAGCTACACTACATTCACTTCATTCACGCCATCACGGAGTCCCTTTAGGAAATGCTTTCAAGAGTCCTGACTCGCGTCATCCTGCCGTTTGCGCTGCTGGCGGCGGCGATGATCGGCCTTGGGTTGCTCGTTACCCATGTCCTCGTGCACGTCTGGCCACTTACCCTTGAAGGCCAGGCCAACCAGGCGCTCGCCGCGGCTCGGACACCGACGTGGAACCGCGTGAGTGATCTGGTCTCACAGACCGCCTACATACCGGGCCTCACCATCGCCATGGTCGTGGCCGGGTTTGCGATGCGCATCGCATACCACAGATGGCGCGAGTTCCTCTTTTTGGCGGCGGCGCTGGTGAGTGAGCACATGGTATACTGGCTCACCGCCAGCGTCGTGGCCCGCGCGCGCCCGAGTGTGCCACAGCTGGACACCTTTCCCCCAATGCGCAGCTTCCCCTCTGGCCATGTCGCCGCTGCCATCGCAGTCTACTGCGGAATCGCCCTGGTTTTCGCGATGCACGCGACGCGAAAGTGGGTAGCCGTGCTCTGGTGGGTCATACTGCTCGCCTTCCCGGTCGCCGTGGCGTTTTCACGGGTATATCGTGGAGAGCACAATCCCAGTGACGTCGCCGCGTCTTTCGTGCTGGGGTTCGGTTGCCTGTGGATCCTGCGACGCGCAATGCTCACACCCGATGGACAGCGAGGGTAGCACGAATCATGAAACGCAAACTGGCGCAGCTGATCATTAACCCGCGATTGGGCAAGAACGTCGAGAGGTTGAGCGATATCCTCGCCGTGTTTTCGGCGGCAGGCTGGAAGACGCGCATTGCACTCAAGGAATTCGGTGGGCACACCATGCAGCTGGCCGAGGACGCGGCCGAAGACGGCTGCGAACTCGTGATCGGCTATGGGGGAGACGGCACCCTCAGCGAAGTCGTCAATGGCGTGATGGCGTCCAGACCTCGCGGGAGGACTGTCGGGGTCATTCCTGGCGGGACCTCAAATGTCTGGGCCCACGAAATCGGCCTGCCGGAAGACCCGGTCAAGGCCGCCCTGCTCCTTATCAACAGTGAGGGGCGGAAGGTCGACCTGGGGCACGTCGAGGCGGACGCTCGCCCCTTCCCGCGCAGCACGAGCGACCGACAGAGGGAGCCGTTGACCTCCGGTGGCAGACATCATTTCCTCTTGATGGCAGGTCTGGGCATCGATGCTGCCATCCTGCGCCGCGTGAACAAGCCGCTCAAGGAGAAGATCGGGGAGGCGGCCGTGGCGCTCGCCGCAGCAAAAGAACTGCCCTCGCAGCGCGCCTTCCCGATCGAGATACGAGCATCGGGCGCCGGCGGGAGCGAGGGCGTACACTGGGCGGGCGAGGCGTTGCAGGTCATCATCGGCAATACGCGCCGGTACGGAAACATCACCGAGGTGACGCCGGAAGCCTACATAGACGATGGGATTCTCGATGTATGCGTGATCACTGCGGGAGACCCGCTCACGACAGTTCAGCAGATTCTTTCAATCCTGCTGCACCGCGAACCCGGTGGCGGCCGCTCCGAATATTTCCAGGCGGCGCACTTCTGGATCAGCGTGCCCGCGTCCGTCGACCTCCAGCTCGATGGCAGCCGAGTGAAACCCGAGGACTGCCAGTCGGCGGCGTCCCCGAAGTTCCCCAAGCAGGCAGAAAGTCCGGATGCCATCGTCACGTACCGCTTCGATGCCATGCCCCGGGCGCTGCGTGTCGCTATTCCGCGCACCTACAGCGGCGCGCTGTTCGAGGAGAGAGCCGGGAAGGATAAAGCACCCGCTGCCGAATCGCAGGGCGCGGATCAACGCCCCCAACGCACGGTGGCAAGGAAACCGGGGCCCGAACAACGCGAGAGCACGGAGCAGATGGACGAACTCCTCAAGAGCGGGCGGAAGGTGACCGTGGTGGGAACGGCACCGAATCCAGAGCGAAAAGGAACATTCGTCGTTGCTGGTGTGACGTCCGACAACGAGGCGGATGAAGCGAAGCCGGTGGCCGTTCGCATCGATGACGATACGTCTCTTGTCACCTCGTGGGGAGAGTCTCGCGTGCCGATCGACGTCGCCGCACTTCCGGAGGGCGGCGTGATCGTTGTGGAAGGCAAGCAGAGCAAACGCGGCGTCATCCGGGCGAAGCGCGTCGCCGTGGTGCCTTGATGATGGCCACCTTCATGCCTCCGGCGGTCGTCGCGGTCGCAATCCCGGTCGTCCTGTTTCTCATTTTCTGGTCGCTCTGCTACAAGCCGCTCAGAGGCCTCGTCCACGTTGTGAAGGCGGGCGCAAAAGGCGCTTCGGCAGGGCTCCTGAACAGCCGCGTGGGGAAGTGGTCGCTGGGACCTTCCGGGACTGTTGGTTCCTACGCTCCCATTCTCCTCATGATAGCCATCGGTGGTGCGGCGGCCATCGGCTCCGGATATGTGTTCGTCGTGCTTTCGGAGCAGATTACCGTCATCAGCTCGGCGGTCTATCACGCCGACCAAGCCATCCATGCGTGGTTCGGGCAGGAGCGGCAGCCTGCCATCACGGCGCTCTTCACCGGGGTGACGAACATCGGTAGCACGATCGGCCTCGGGGCCATCGTGGCGTTGGTGGCCGGGACACTGCTCGCGCGGAAGGAACGCGCTTCCGCTGTTTTCGTCGTGGTTACCGCGGCGCTGGGCGCGCTCCTCAACCTCGGACTCAAGCTGATCTTCGCGCGGGCACGGCCGGACCTCGCGTCAGCCCTCGCCGTCGCGCGATGGTACTCGTTTCCGAGTGGCCACGCCATGGATTCCTTCATCACGTTCGGCGCGCTTGCGTACGTGGAGTTGCGACAGCCCTGGCCATGGGTGGCGAAG
>DASZZO010000315.1:0-2570 GCA_035544915.1 Gemmatimonadaceae bacterium
GCTGGCCGGCGCCTACCTGCAGGTGAACGTCGGGTCGCTGTTCGGCGACTACGGCAAGACTGCCGCCGCACATGCGCGCACCATCCTTCTTCTCGGGTGGGCCGACTACGTCTCGAGCGACTATCACGCCATTGGCGAGCCGGGATGCGCGCGCTTTGTCAAGTCGCTGACCGATGCGGGTTTCGCCGAGCAAGCGGAACTGCTCGCGGTCACGAACCCCCAGCGCCTGCTTGCCGGCGACGTGCCCGTGAGCGTGCCGCCCATCGAGATGCCGAAGAACGATCGCACACTGTGGGAACGGGTGATGGGCAGCGGCTAGGCGGCAAGGTATCATTGGCTGTACGTGAATCAGCCTGACAACTGGACGCCGCCGAGTTCCGACATGCCACTCGTTCCATTTTCAGAAATCCCGGATGACGCCCGCGTGTGGGCCTTCGGCTCGGCCTCGCCGGTGGACTCGATCGACGCGGCGAAGCTGCTCGCGTTGGTGGACGCCTACCTCCTCCAGTGGAAGGCGCACGGGCATCCGTTGACGTGCGCGCGGGCTTGGCGCGATGAGCGCTTCCTGGTCATCGCCGTGGATCAGCGTACGGAGGGCGCGTCGGGCTGCTCCATTGACGGGTTGTTCCGGGCATTGCGTGGGCACGAAGAGGCAGTGGGGACTTCGATCGTCGCGGGCGGGCTGGTGTTTTTTCGTGACGGGCTCGGCCTTGTTCATGCGCTCGCACGCGACCAGTTCGAGAGCCTCGCCGCGCGGGGAGAAGTGACGGCCACGACGCCGGTGTTCGATACGACGGTGACCACCGCGGCCGATTACCGGGCGCGATTCGAGACGGAGGCGGGGCGGAGCTGGCATCAGTCGCTCCTGCCGGGCAGCCCGCGGCGCTGAGACGGAAGATCAGCCTCCCGGATCGCCGCTTTGGCTCGCCGCAGCCGGATCGATCTCAGGCGGGTCCACAAACCCGATGTTCTTGTGAGTGCCATCGCAGAACGGCTTCCTCGCCGACTGTCCGCAGCGGCAGAGGGCAATATTCGGCTTGTCGTTGATTCGCGCGATCGGCTTTCCCTCGTGGTCGACCAGTCGCACGTTTCCCGTCACGAGTAGCGAGCCGTTCTTGCGCACGGTGATGACGGCAGGTTCAGCGTCCATCGAGTTCTCCGGAAATGATGGCTGAGGTGCAGCGCAAAACGAGTCTGTCCTGGTCATCGGATGAGGTCGAGCGCTTCACTCGCGTGCCGCTTGAGGCGTGCGACCATCGCATTGAGCCCGGCCTCGCGCGCGCTCAGGCCCAGGCCGGCCATCATGATCCGGACGAAATCCGGCGGAATCGCGAGCGTCGTGGCGGGGGGCTGGTCGTTGACGGCGCCGAGGGTGATGGCAAGAAAGGCCGCGATCGTTGGCGACTGCCTGACGTTGAGGTCGGCGTAGAAATGCAGGGCGCCATCGCGCAGTTCCGGGAAGAGATCCACGCGCGTCTGACATTCCGGCACCGTGAACAGTGCCCGGTCGAGCTGGGCAAGCCGTCCGGGCAGGGGCTCCAACCGTTTGGCGTACGAGACCAGGGCCTGCATTTTCTCGTCACGGCCCATTACGCCAAAACGTGAAAGCACGCCCTGAATTGACGGCGGCATCGCGGCACCAGACTCATTCATGCCTCAAACTAATCGCCGGTTCACGGCGCTCGCGTCGCGCAGCGAGTGGCGCTACGCTTGGGGCACGGCAACCCATGACGACCATGCGCCACACGTTTCTCCTTATCGCCTGCACCATCTCTGCGGCCTGCTCCCGGCCCGACGCCCGCATCATCGAGGCGACCGGCACGCTGGAATACGTCGAGATTGGCGTGGCGCCCACGATGCCGGCACGCGTGCAGCGGGTGCTGGTGCAGGAGGGGGCGGTGGTGCGTGCCGGCGATACACTGGTGGTCCTGGCGATTCCCAGCCTGCCATTCGACGTCGCGCAACGCGCGGCACGAGCGGCGGCCGCGGGGGCAGCGCTGCGCGAGGCGCGGAGCGGCTCGCGGGCCGGAGAGATTGCGCGTGCCGAAGCCGAGGTAGCTGCGGCGGTGGCCGATGCGGATCGCGCATCGAAGGACGCCGACCGCCTGCGCGGCCTCGCGGAGCGCAACATTGTAAGCGCGCAGCAGTACGATGCGGCACACGCCCTCGCCGTGAGCACGGCGGCGCACCGGGATGCGCTCCGCGCGTCGCTTGCGCTGCTCCGGGAGGGAACGCGTCCAGAGCGCATACAGGCCGCGCGCGCAGATGCCCTCGCGGCGCGCGCGTCATTGGAGGGTGCCAGGGCCGCCGAACGCGATCTCGTGCTCCTAGCGCCTGTCTCGGGCAGCATCACGAATCGCGCCGCTGAGCCGGGCGAGGTGATTGGTGCGGGCCAGGCTGCGCTCAAACTGGCCGAAACGCGGCGTCAGACGGTGCGCGTGTACGTGTCACAGGCGGCCCTGTCCCGCGTGCAGGCGGGACAGCCTGTGCGCGGTGTGCTCGATGCATTCCCCAACCGGGAGTTCCAGGGCCGCGTGGTGGCCTTGAGCACCGCGGCCGAATTCACGCCG
>DASZZO010000316.1:0-21752 GCA_035544915.1 Gemmatimonadaceae bacterium
CACCGAGCGCAGCGGAACGAACTCATGAGAACGAATTCGACGAAGGTCCGCGGCGTATTCGTGGGGCTGTCTATCGCAACAGGCGTCGTGGCGGCCTCCTGCACCCCACGCGGTCGCCGCAAGCCAGCGCAAAGGAAGACCCGGCGAAGCGCGGCGCTTACCTCGTGAGCATGGCTGGATGTCACGATTGTCATTCTCCGAAACTGTTTACTGCGGCCGGCCCGGTGCCAGACACGACGCGCCTGTTGTCCGGGCATCCAGCGAGTGACAAACTGCCCGACATTCCGCGGAATGTCGTCGGTCCCGGGAAATGGGGCGCGCTCACGTCGGGTGACTTTACCGCGTGGGTGGGTCCCTGGGGTGTCAGTTTTACCGCGAACCTCACACCGGATGTCACCGGGCTCGGCGCGTGGAACGACTCGATCTTTATCCAGACGATCCGCAATGGCAAGCACATGGGTACGGGGCGCGACATCCTGCCGCCGATGCCGTGGCCGGTGTACGCGCACATGACCGACGATGATCTCCGCGCGGTGTTCGCGTATCTGCGGACCCTCAAACCGATCCAGAACGTGGTGCTGGCACCGGTGCCGCCGAAGGGCTAGCGCAGTCCGGAAAGTTGGTTCTACATCCCTCAGCGGAGAATATCATGGACCAAAGAACGCTGTTCATGAAGTACTGGGCCAAGGAAGCCCCCGCGACCCGAAAGGTGATCTCACGGATTCCCGAGGCGTCGCAGTATCGGCCCGACGTCAAATCACGCACTGCACGCGAGATCGCCTGGTTGATCGTGCGCGAGGAGATCGTTCTCGTCGATGGCCTCGAGAAGGGCACCATGGAGTGGACGGAGGTACCCGCGCCCGCCAGCATGGCGGAAGTGCTCGAAACGTACGACCGGCATCACAAGAACCAGGCGAAACGGCTCGAGGCGCTTGATGCGGCCCGGTGGGAGCGCCCCGTGCCGTTCATGTTTCAGGGCCAGCAGGTGATGAACGAGTCGGGCTACGACAATGCGTGGGGTTTCCTCCACGACATCATCCACCATCGGGGCCAGCTGTCCACATACCTTCGCCCCATGGGATCGACCGTGCCGCAGATCTACGGCCCGAGCGCCGACGAACCGATGTGAGAAGCGCCGCAGCTGAACCGCTTCGACTGGATTGAACCGCGCCATGGCGGCATATTCCTGAAGCACAGTGCTCTTACAGGAGTAGCGCCATGTGCCGGAATATCAAAACGCTAGCAAATTTCCAGCCGCCCGCGACTGACGACGAGATCCGAGCATCCGCGCTCCAGTTCGTCCGCAAGTTGAGCGGGACCACGCGTCCGTCGCGGGTGAACGAGATGGTGTTCAACCAGGCCGTGGACGACGTGACGGGGGTCGCGCGCCGCCTCATCCATGCGCTCAAGACGAGCGCCCCGCCGCGTGACCGGGAGGCAGAAGCGCTGAGAGCGCGCGAACGGGCGCGCCAGCGGTTCGCTTGACGAGAGCGGCTGTCCTCACGCCCGAGGCATTCGTTCAGCACCTGGCGTCGCCGTCGCAGCGCGACGCCATCGAAGCCGGTCCCGAGGCGCTCCTCGTGCTCGCCGGCCCCGGCGCGGGCAAGACGCACTGCCTCATCGAGCGCATTCACTTCCTGGTAGAGCACCACCGATTCGACCCGGCGCGAATCTGCGCCTTCACGTTCACCAACAAGGCCGCCGGCGAGATCGCCCACCGGCTCGAGGCACGGCTGCCTGACGCCGCGGCGAAGGTGAAGCGCGGGACGATTCACGCGTTTTGCGCGGAGCTGCTCCGCGAACTCGGCATTCACGTGCACCTCGACCCCGGTTTCGGCATTGCCGATGAGGAGTATCAGCTCCAGGCATTGCGACGCATTCAGGGAGCGAGGCTGTGGCACAGGAACGTGCTGACGCGCTTTTCCGGGTACCGGTTCCGTGGTGACCCCCTCCGCCACGACGACGCCGCGTTGTTCGACCAGTACGAGCGCTTTCTCGCGAAGCGGAACCTCGTCGACTTCGACACGCTCGTCATCAAGGCCGCCGAGTTGCTCGAGCAATCGGGGGATGGCGCGGCAGTACGGTCCCGGTGGGATGTCGTTCTCGTCGATGAATTCCAGGATCTGAATCCAGTGCAGTATCGCGTGATCCGCGCGCTGGCACGTGAGCACAAGCATGTGTTCGCCGTCGGCGACCACGAGCAATCCATCTATTCGTGGGCCGGCGCAGACCCCACCGTGTTCAGGAGCTTCTTCAACGACTTCGGGCTCACACGAAAGATCCAGCTGGAGGAGAACCGCCGTTGTCCGCGCGAGGTCTTCGCGTTCGCCCGGAAGCTGGTGATGGTGAACGCGCCGATCTTCACCGACCACGTCAGCCCGCGGGCCGATCGCGACTCTGCGTTTCCAGTCACCGCGGTGGGCTTCGCGACCGACGATGACGAGGTGGCGTGGATCATCGGCGACCTGCAGCGTGATCGCTCAGAGCACGGGCACGACTGGGGGGACGTCGCGATACTGTACCGCAAGCACGAGATTGGCGAGCGGCTCGAAATTGCATTCCTCAACGCCGGCATTCCGTGCCGGCTGGCCAAGGGGCGTGCGTTCGCCGAGGATCCCGTCGTGGGGTACGTGATCGCGGCGCTGCGGGTGATCGCCAGTCCCGACGACGACCTGTTTCGCGACGCGTTTTTTGCCGTCGTGCTCACCCGTCCGCTGTTCGACGAGGCGCGCGCGCAGGCGGAGGCCAGCCACCTCGACCTCCGGCGCCAGCTCAACCATATGGCCGCGCATTTCCCGCGCGCGCACGAGAGCGGCCGCCAGATGCGGCGCGCCCTCGCCGACTGGCGGAATCTCGACGCGCTGGGCAAGCGGAATGCCACGCTCGGGTCGCTCGTGCAGGACTTGCTTTCGCGACGCGTCGGCAGGACGCGCTCGGTGCTCGACGATCACCTCGATGAGATCAGCGATCCGGCTTCGCTTCCCGATGTCGTCGCGCTCGCCTCGCGGCTCAAGGCGGCGCGAGAGCGATATGCCGAGATCTGGATGCCACGCATGGGTGGTGTGGAGATCGCCATCAAGGGCCTGCTCGGCGCGGTCGGCTTCAACGCGGTTCGGCTCGGCGGCGACTGTCCGCCAGGAGCCACGCGCATCGGGACGGGCGATGTGCCGTCGGTAGGATTACCGCTCGGCGTCTTCAAGGCGGCGCAACTGCTCGAGATGAACGACGTCGTCGCGGCGTTCACCGATTTCACCGCGATCGACCTTGAGACGACCGACCGGGATGCCGGCAACGCCGAGGTTGTGGAGATCGCAGCGGTGCGCGTGCGGGACGGGCAGATCGCCGAGTCATTCACGTCGCTGGTGAAGCCGCGCGTGGCGATCGCCCCCGGGGCAACCGGCGCGCACGGCATGAGCGACGCTGACGTCGCCACGGCTCCGCCCTTCGAGGACATCTGGCCACGGTTCCGCGCCTTCTGCGGCGCCGACATCATCGTCGCGCACAATGGTTACGATTTCGACTTTCGCATCCTGAAGCGGATGGTGCGCGCGCTCGGACAGCGTTTCGATCTGTGCACGTACGACACCCTTCCGCTGGCGCGAGATCTGTACCCGACGAGCCGCAAGCTCGTCGACCTCGCCCGCCAGTTCGGGATCGCGCCAGGCCAATCGCACCGGGCGCTCGATGACACGCAGACCCTGGCACAGGTGGTGCTCGCCCTCGACGAGGTGAAGCGGTCGCGCGCCCGGAAGACGGCGCTCGTGAACCTGCTCGACTACCTCGGTATCGCTCTCGCCCTGAGCGATGAACAATCACTCTGCCCGGAGGCGGTCATGCTCCGCCGCATTGCCCGTGGTTTCGCACTCGGCCGTTACAGCAGCGGCCTGGAAGAGTACGAGCGGGAGAGGGGCGACGAGCCGTCCGCTCCAACGCCGCAGCAGGTGATCGATCGGCTCGGCGGCACGGCGCTGATGCTGAAGATCCGGGCCGAAAAGGGCGCCGACGAGCGCTATCCCGCCGCGATGCTCCGCCTGCGCCGCCTCATCGCCGACATTCCCGATGGACCACTCCACTCACAGCTCTCGGTATTCCTCGAACGCGCGGTGCTCTCCGCTTTTGACGGCAATGAGCCGGACCTCAAGCGCGTCAACCTCCTGACTCTGCATTCGACAAAGGGACTCGAGTTCTCGCGCGTTTACGTGGTGGGCGCGGAGGACCTGCAAATGCCCGGCGGCTCGCCGACGAGGGGGCCGACGCCGGAGGAGACGGAAGAGGCGCGGCGGCTGCTGTATGTCGGGATGACGCGCACGAAAGATCGGCTCGTCCTGACGTACGTCGCCATGCGGGGCGGCAATGCGACTCGAGGCCATCAGTTCCTCGATGAGATGGAGCTGGCCCCGGAAGCGCCATCGTGACGGGAGCCGAGTGGAGGGTCGCTGTTGGCAGCGACGAGACGGGGGCGGTGTACGAGCCGCCCACGTCGGGCGCCGAGGACGCCGTCTTCGTGTGCGCGCACGGCGCCGGCGGGAACATGTCGGACCGCTCGACGGTGGCGGTGGTGAATGCGCTGCGCGGCCGGGGGTTCGGCGCGGTGCGATTCAATTTCCTGTACAAGGAGAAGGGCTCGGGCCGTCCCGACCCGATGCCGAAGCTGATGGACACGGTCGCTGCCGTGGTGGAGCGCACCCGCACCGAGCTTGGCTCGCGAACGCTGATCATCGGCGGCCGTTCCATGGGTGGCCGCGCGGCGTCGATGCTCGCCGCCGACGGATTTGATGCCGACGGCCTGCTCCTGCTCGCCTATCCGCTGCACCCCGCGGGCAAGCCGGAAAAGCTTCGCGATGCACATCTGTCGCGGGTCGCCATGCCCGTGCTTTGCTTCAACGGTACCCGCGACGACCTGTGTACACGTTCGCTCATGGAGCGCGCCCTCACCACCGTCACGGCGCCATGGGAGATGCACTGGATCGATGGCGCCGACCATATGTTTCACGTTCTCAAATCGTCTGGCCGAAACGACGCGGCCGTGCTCGACGAGGTCGGCGAAGTCAGCGCCCGGTGGTTGTCCTCGCGTTAGGACCACGTCGGATAACAGGAGCCTTCATGCGCAACAGGTTGGTCATTGCTGGGCTGGGCGCCCTCATGCTTGTCACCGGGCCGATCGTAGCCCAACCGGCTGGCGGCCGGGGCGGCGGCGGGCGCGGCACGCCGATTCAGGCGGGCGAGTCATGTCCCGCGGGCACCACCGAGATCCGGCCGCGGAGTTGCATGGCGCCCGAACTCCCCGCGCCGAGCATCCTCGATTATCGCCCGCATTCAACGCTTGTGGTGCCGGCACACACGGTGAAGACCGCGAAATACCCGGTCATCGACTTTCACGGCCATCCCCAGGGGCGGATCAACTCGGCCGACGCCCTGGCGACCATGGGTGCCTCGCTCGACTCCTTGAACGTGCGGCTCATGGTCTCCGCCGACAACCTGTCAGGCGATCGCCTTCAACGCGCCGTCGGCGCGATCCGCAGCTCCCCGGAGATGAAAGATCGGGTCAGGGTGCTCGCTGGAATCGACTTCCGCAACGTAGGACCCGGGTGGGCAGCGAAGGCCATCGCGCAGCTCGAAGCGGACGTCGCCGCCGGAGCAGTGGGCGTGGGGGAGATCGGCAAGGGCCTCGGTCTGTCGACCAGGAAGCCCGATGGAACACGACTTAAGATCGACGATCCCGAACTCGATCCGATCTGGGACGCGTGCGCGCGGCTCAAGCTTCCCGTGTTCATCCACACCGCAGACCCGCAGGAGTTCTTCCAGCCCATCGATTACACGAACGAACGATGGCTCGAGCTGGCCCTCTTCGGCGACCGCCGATATCCGCAGGACCGGTTCCCGAGCTTCGAGCAGCTGATGACGGAACGGGACAATCTGTTCCGCAAGCATCGCAGCACGACGTTCGTGGCGGCGCACATGGGCTGGCACGCCAATGACCTGGGCCGGCTGGGCAAGATGCTCACCGAGATGCCGAATGTGTACACAGAAATGGGCGCCGTGCTCTACGACATCGGGCGCCAGCCACGCGTGGCGCGCGATTTCTTCATCGCGTTTCAGGATCGCATTCTGTTCGGCAAGGACTCCTTTCAGCCAGAGGAATATCCCTACTACTGGCGCGTATTCGAGACCCACGACGACTACTTCGACTATTACCGCGGCTATCACGCCTTCTGGAAGTTGTATGGAATCGATCTTCCGGACGAAGTGCTGAAGAAGGTCTACTATCAGAACGCGCTGAGAATCGCGCCGGCGCTGCCGCAAACGGGGTGGCCACGGTAGCGCCCGGTCGCGACATGGCGGGCGGCAGCAAGTCCTCGCGGACGCTGTCGAAGTCTGACTTCGCGCTCGCACGTAGCTGCGATGCCAAGCTCTACTTCCGCGAGAATCGATATCCCGACAACCGCGCATACGATCCGTATCTCCAGCTGCTCGCCGACGGCGGTTTCATGGTCGAGGCGCTCGCGCGCGCCGCGCACCCCGACGGAATTCACCTCGAATATGGACGGGGCCCTGCGGAAGACGGCGCGCGGACGCTGGAGTACCTCAGGCGCGACGAGGTAACGCTCTTTCAGGCGACGCTTGCATGGGGGAGACGCCTTGCCAGGGCGGACATCATCGAGAAGCGTGGCAACGCTGTCCGGCTGCTCGAGGTCAAGGCGAAGTCGTTCGACGGAGCGGCGCATCTCGAGAGCGTGCGCGGCGGCGGCGCCGGCGCGTTTCGGTCCAAGAACAAGCCCTATCCCATTCTCACCGACTGGCTGCCGAAGTTCGAGGACGTCACGTTCCAGGCACTGCTGCTCGAACGCTTGTTGCCCGGCGTGACGGTGCATCCCTTCCTGGTACTCGTCGACAAGAGCAAGCGCTCGGCCATCGATAACCTGCCGAGTCTGTTCGATCTCGCGAGGGAAGCGGGACCCGATGGCGCAACGCGGCTAACGAGCGTCCGCTTTCTGGGCGGCGCCGAGGACCTCACCAAGCTGGATCTCCTGACCGAAGTCGACGCCTCTGCCGAGGTCGCGATTCTGCGCGCGGGAGTCGACGCGGAGGCGTCGCGTCTCGAAGGTCTGCTCGACGCGCCGTTTGAGGCCGTACTCGCCGTTCGCGGCGCGAAGTGCGGCGACTGTGAGTTTCACGTCGAAGGGCCTGCAGAGGAGAGCGGCTTCGTGCGCTGCTGGGGCGACCTGGCGGCCGCAACGCCGCACGCGCTGGAGCTGTACCAGGTCAGCCGGGTGAGTGATACGGACGGCACGCCACTCATCGAATCGATGGTTCGCGCCGGCAAGGCCTCGCTCTTCGACATTCCGGAGAGCCGCCTCGTCAAGAAAGACGGCTCAATCGGTCCGCTCGCCGCGCGGCAGCTCCGGCAGATTCGGCACACGCAGTCGGCGGAACGCTGGATCGGGCCAAACCTCCGCGCGAAACTCGAGGCGCTTACGTTCCCGCTGCATTTCATCGACTTCGAAGTCTCACGGCTCGCCTTGCCGTACCACGCCAACATGCGCCCGTACGGTCAGGTCGTGTTCCAATGGAGTTGCCACACGGTGGACGCGCCCGGCGCATTCCCCCGTCACAGCGAATGGCTGAACCAGGCCAATGCGTGGCCCAACCTGAAGTTCGCGCGCACGCTGCGCGAAGCGATCGGCGATGCGGACACGGTGCTCGCGTGGTCTCCATTCGAGGGCGGTCGGCTCAAGGAGCTCGCGCGCGAACACGGCTACTTCATGCAGCTCGACCCGGACCTCGTGGCGTGGGTCGATGCGCTCGTGAACCGGCGAATCTTCGACCTGCACCTGTGTGCAACGGGCGATTTCTATCATCCCGGCATGCGGGGACGGACCTCGATCAAGGTCGTGCTCGACGCGCTCTGGAAGTCCGACCCGCCGATGCGCGAACAGTTCAGTGCGTGGACGGGCAAACCTGCCTCGGAATCAGAAGACCCGTACAACGCACTCCCGGCGCTCGAGATTGCCGGTGTGCGCCAGGACGTGAGCGAGGGCACGGGCGCCATGCGCGCCTATGAGGCGATGATGTACGGAGTCGAGAAGCATGACGAGGCGGCGAAGGCGGCATGGCGAACGCTGCTCCTTCAGTACTGCACGCTCGACACGCTGAGCATGGTGCTCATATTCGAGTACTGGCGGCGGGCGACGGGACTCTGATGCCTTCCCCGCTGATGTCGGACCGTTCCGGGTTGATCGAAAACCGAGCCGTCGTAATCACCGCGAGTGCCGCCGGAATGTCCGCTGCTTCCGCGGCTTCATCGGTCCGCTCCGCCGGAATATCCGCTACTTCCGCGGCTTCATCTGTCGGTGCCGGCGGAGTATCCACGACTTCCGCGGGTTCAACCGGACCCGCCGACGGGTCCATCGGACCCTCCGACGATCCCAACGCAGGTGTCGAGGATCGCAACGCTTGTTCCGGCAGTTCATCCGAACCATCCGAAGGTTCATTCAGAACTTCCGGCCGCTCATCCAGAAGTCTCGCCGGTTCATCCTGCACTGCCGTGGACCCCAACGCAGGTTCCGACGACGCCAACGCAACTTCCGAGTACCCCAGCTCTCCTGCCGACCACCCCTTCGCTACTTCCGGGCATTCAATTCATGAATTCGCCCACACAATTGTCGAAACACCGGGGCCCTTGTGGAAAACACCGAGCTATCGACCCTCCCCCGGCGCCTCACCAGGGAAGGCGCTCACGAACTTTTCCACCGCCGGCGGCCCCGACCCAATCCCTTCGTCGTGCTTGAAATACACATACGCCTCGGACCACGGCAACGTTGAGATGCGCTTCGCCCATTCACGCAACGCCGGCTCGTCGTAGTCGAGCCGATGCAGCCGCGCGTACCCCCACGACGCCGTCGCCACCACCGGCGACGCAAACTCCGGCTGCTCCGCAATGCATAGCGGGATATCGCGCTCGCGCAGCACGGCGTATACCTCGTCATCGAACCAGCCCTCATGGCGGAACTCAATTGTATACCGGCGATCGGTTGGCAGAGTACCGAGGAAATTCCGGAGCCGGTTAATGTCCTTCTTGAGGTTGGGGGGTAGCTGAAACAGGATCGGCCCAAGCCGGCTCCCGAGCGCCGCGGTGTTCTTGATCAGGAACTCGACCGCGCTGGCCGAATCGGGCTTCAGCCGCGTGTGATGCGTGATCCGCTGGCTCGCCTTGATCGCGAACGTGAACGTGTCCGGAACCTGCGAAGCCCAGTTACGGAGCACGTCCTCTTTGGGAAGCCGGTAAAACGTGTTGTTGATCTCAACCGTAGGAAACCTGCTCGCATAGTAGCCGAGCATCCCATCGTCCTTGAGACCATCGGGGTAGAACGATCCCTTCCACTCCTTGAAGGCGTAGCCGCTGGTGCCCGCCTTGAGCTTCATGAGGCCTTGGCGGCTTTCCTGGGCTTGGCCTCCTTGGTTTCCTTCGACTCCTTGGGCTTCTCGAGGCTGGCCTTCAAGGCCTCCATCAGATCGAGAATCTTCGTGCCGCTGGCCGGCGCCGCGTCGGCCGTGATGTCCTGGCCATCAATCTTGCGCTGTATGGTCTCGAGCACGCGCTCACGGACGGTATCCTTGTACTTCTTTGGATCGAACATGTCGGTCGCCGCCTGGTCAATCAGCTGCTTCGCCAGCGCAAGTTCAGCGGGCTTCACTTCGCCCTTGGGAATCGTCACTTCGGTGGTCGGCCGGATTTCGTCGGAGTAGTAGAGCTGCTCCATCACGAGCACGCCGTTGAGGGGACGAAGGAGCACGAGGTGCTGCTTTCCGCGCGCAGCGTATTGTCCGATTGCGGCGCGGCCGGTGTCCTCGAGTGCCGCAGCGAGCAGTCGATACGCGCGGTCGCCCCCTTTGTCGGGTCCCAGGAAATAGACTTTTTCCAGGTACTCACGATCGACCGTCGACAGCGGTACGAACTCCATGACGTCGATCATCCCCGTACCCTTCTCCTCGAGCGCCTTCAGTTCGTCGGCACTGAGGATGACGTACTGGTCCTTGGCAAACTCGTATCCCTTGACGGTGTCCGCGCGCGGCACCACCTCGTTGTCCTTGGGACATATGTATTGCTGTTTGAGGCGCGAGCCGCACTTTTTGTGCAGCATGTTGAACGAGACACTCGCCGTGGACTCGGCGGACGAATAGAGGTTGACGGGAACCGAAACGAGGCCGAACGAGATTGTGGCGGTGCCGATCGAGCGGGCTGGCATGAGCGGGCCGTGGGAGGCAGGGATGGAAAGCCGGAATGGGATGCAGCGCCGAAACCTTCATGAACAATGCCCGTGACCGCAAGTGCTGACGACCCGCCGGTAACAGATAGCCTGAGCACCTACCGCGCCAAGCGGTCTCCGGACAGTTCCCCGGAACCCCTGGGCACGGTATCGACGGTTCCGGGCCGCCTGTTCGTGGTGCACAAGCATGACGCGCGACAGCTCCACTTCGATCTGCGCATGGAGATGGACGGCGTGCTGCGCTCCTGGGCAGTGCCGAGGGGACCATCGTACGACATGGCCGACAAGCGGCTCGCCGTCAAGGTCGAGGACCATCCACTCGAGTACGGCGACTTCGAAGGCATCATTCCGCACGGGAACTATGGTGCTGGCGAAATCATCGTGTGGGACCGCGGTGAATGGGTGCCCCTCGAGGACTGGCGCGAAGGATTGGAGAAAGGGAAGCTCCTGTTCGAGCTGCGCGGGTACAAGCTTCACGGCAAGTGGACGCTCGTGAAGATCAAGAAAAGCGAGCGGGACTGGCTCCTGATCAAGGAGCGCGATGCGTGGGTGAAGCAGCCCGGCGATCAGTTCCCTGAGGCGTCGGTGCTCTCCGGACTGACGGTCGAAGATGTCAAAGCCGGCCGGACGCGGGCGGACAACCTCCGCACGGCGCTCGAGCAGACGAGCGCGCCGCGCGCGCGCGTCGATCCGAAATCCGTCAAGGCCATGCTCGCCGAACCCGCGGAGAAGGCGTTCTCACGCGATGGATGGCTGTTCGAGCTCAAGCTCGATGGCTACCGCCTGCTGGCGAGCAAGTTCCGGGGCGAGGCGCTGCTCCTTACCCGCAACGGCAACGACTACACCGCTGTGTTTCCGGAGATCGCGCGAGCCATCAAGGCAATCCCGCTCGACGAATGCATTGTGGATGGCGAGGTCGTCGTGATGGACGATCAGGGCAAGCCAAGCTTCGCACGCTTGCAGCAGCGCGGCCGGCTGTCCTCACCGATCGACATCAGGCGCGCCGCGGTCGAGTTGCCGGCAATCTTCTTCGCGTTCGACCTGCTGGCGTTCGAAGATTTCGACTTGCGCCCGCTGCCGCTCACACAGCGCAAGGCCATGCTCATGGACACGCTCCCGAAGCTCGGCGCGGTCCGCGCCCTCGACCATATCGAGCGCGAAGGCGAAGCATTTCTGGAACAGGTCGGGGCGCTGGGTCTCGAGGGAATCATCGCCAAGCGCGCCGACACGCCCTACCGCGGCGGTCGCAGTGACGTCTGGCTCAAGATCAAGGCGGAACGCACCGGCGACTTCGTGATCGTCGGCTTCACCAGGCCCAAAGGAGCGCGGGGTCACCTGGGCGCGCTGCAACTGGCCGACATGGTGGGCGGCGAACTCGTCTACGCCGGTCGCGTCGGGACCGGATTCAACGATGCCCTGCTCGCCGAGCTGAAAGCGATGCTCGATCCGATCATTCGCTCGACCCCGCCATGTGCGCCTCCGGTGGGGGCCGACGCAATTCCCGACACGAAGACCACGACCTGGGTGGAGCCCGTTCACGTGTGCGAGGTGCGTTACCGTGAGTGGACGCCCGACGGGGTGTTGCGGCACCCGGCGTTCCTGCGGATGCGGACTGACAAGGATCCCCGCGATTGTGAGCGGCAGGGCGAAAGCTCCGGGGTTGCAAACTCCCAGACAGCGGTCTCGGCTGCGCCGGCCGAGTCCGTGCGGCCCAAGGCGGAGAAGACGTTCAACTTCTCGAATCTCACCAAGGTGTACTGGCCGGCCGACCGGTACACGAAGGGCGACCTGGTGGACTATTACCGCGCCATCTCGCCCTGGATGTTGCCGTACCTCGCGAACCGGCCGCTCGTGATGACGCGCTTTCCCGATGGCATTGACGGCAAGTCCTTCTATCAGAAGGATGCGCCCGAGTTTGCACCGGAATGGATACGCACCATCCCGATCTGGAGCGAGGACTCGCAGCGCGACGTGCGGTATTTCGTGTGCGAGGACGTGGAATCATTGCTGTACGTCGCCAACCTCGGCTCGATCCCCATGCACATCTGGAACAGCCGCGTCGGATCGCTGGAGCAGCCCGACTGGTGCGTGTTCGATCTCGATCCAAAGGAAGCGCCGTTCTCCGATGTGGTGCGCACTGCGCTCGTCTTGCGCAAGCTGTGCGAGTCGATCGGCCTGCCAAGTTTCGTGAAGACCACGGGCAAGACAGGACTGCACATTCTGCTCCCGCTTGGCCGGCAGTGCACCTATGCTCAGTCACGCACGCTCGGCGAGCTTCTCGCACGGGTCGTCCTGCGCGAGCTGCACGAGATTGCGACCATCACGCGCCACGTGACCAAGCGTGGTGACAAGGTTTATCTCGACTATCTGCAGAACCGGCATGGACAGTTGATCGTCGCACCCTTCAGCGTGCGGCCGCTGCCCGGCGCGAGCGTGTCCATGCCGCTTACCTGGGACGAAGTGAACCAGGCGCTCGACCCGCGCGCGTTCACGATCAAGACGGCGATCGACCGTATGGAGCGGCTGGGTCGGGATCCGGTGGTAGAGGTGCTGGAAGAGATACCGGAACTCGGCCAGGTGCTCGAGCGGCTCGCAGCCATGATGGCGACTTGAGGGGCGGCCGTTCATTCTGTCAACACCCCGATACGGCCATCACCAAACACGATGAGAATCTTCTTGAAATCTCTCATGCGTCCCTCCCGGTTACTCCTCTCCGGGCAGCGCGGTCATCGGCCGCTGGATGCCGAGGTCCGGCAGCGCGTGAGCGATCACCCATCCACGCGCGAATGGACTGTCGAACGCGTAGCCGGTTGGTAGCGTCTGGCTCTGCGCGTCCCTGACGATCCAGTCGTTCTTGAGGAGCGCGGGAAGCGCGCCGGCGACGACCCCGCTCGGGCCCAGGGCGAAGCGCTTGCGCGTCGCTTCGGTGGTCAGCCCGGCTGATGCACCGGCAATTGCGCGTAGCGCGTGCTGTTGCGCCGGGCTGGCTTTCTCCCAGAGATGGCGGACGGCGTCGCTCTGGGAGGCGACGACCTCACTGAACGCGTTGTCGACCAGCGCGACCGACGCCTTGCGGGCCGGCGACGCGAGTTCGAACACGGCGCGCGCCAGCTGCACGACGTCGCGCGTGCACGGCGCCGCCAGCGCGACGCACCGCGCGCCCACACCGAGCTCGACCTTCACTCGCCCGTGCTCGAGCCGGCTTTCAATCCATTCGGCGAAGAACCCCGGCTCGATCGGGCCGACCTCGAGCGGCGGATCGAGGAGCTTGAAGAACGCGCCGTCCTTGCCGGTGATTTCCTCGATGAGATGGCGGCGCGAGCCGGCGCAGATGTAGCTCACGTGTTCGTGCCGCTGGATGATGCCGCGCAGGTGCCAGCTGGCGTTGGCGTCGGCGACGGTCTGGATCTCCTGGAACTCATCGATGATGATCCCGATGTGGCGTTTGTGGGCCTTGGCGCTGGCGTTGATGGCGTCGAGCACGGCGCCCAGCGTCTGCTTGTGCTCCGCCACGTCGTCGGCGAAGGCAGCGGGGGAGAGGCCGAGGGCCGGGTGCCCGTCTTTGAACGAGAGCGTGACCGCGTGCGCGGCCCGCTTGGCGATATCGACGAGGACATCTTTCCAGCGGCGGCCGAGCGCTTCGGTTGCGCCGGTGAGGAGGCGGGTGCTGACTTCAGCGAGAGAGGTTGCTGTGGACAGATCGGCGTACAGGACTGGAATGCCAGACCGCCGGGCGCGTTCTTCGGCGACGCCGAGGATGGACGTCTTGCCCATGCGGCGCCGGCCGCTGACGAGCATCTTGGCGGCGGGCTCACCGAGAATGCCGGCGACGCGCCGGACTTCCGCGGCGCGGTCGGTGAAATGCGGGCCGGAGACGCGGCCGTGGATGCGGAAGGGGTTCGGGGCGGGCAAGAGAGTGGCGGGCGGCCAGGTGGCAGGAGGGTGAGTGTACTACATATAGTTATAGTATGAAAAGGTATAGTATGCACGCCAGAGTTCGGCCACCGGGCGGTGTTCAGCACTCCTTTCGCGGGGACGTGGCGGCGGGTGGTGACACGAGCTCTTTCGTGCCCGGCACCGAGGCATGGACCGCGGGTCAGTCGCCACTCGAGGGCATGTTCGGCATTCCGTTTCCGGTCCGTCGTTCAACGAGCTCTACGCGACCTGAACCGCAACGACGCGCGGGTTGACCCGCATGCCCACCCAACCCCATCAGAAATCATGGCTCCTGAAGAATGCCGGATTGAGACGGCGGAATCAGAGATGCTCGCCTGGTTCTCGGCGTTGGCTTAGAATTGATGGCGTCGAGCATGGCAATGACTTGATCGCGCATCGTCTCCTACACTAATGGAATAAGGTGCAAATGGATTCCCAGCTCGTCAGCCAGGATCATGCCCTCGGATGGGGTTCCCTCGCGTTGATCAATGCTGGTCTTGCGGAGGCGAAGGGTAGAGGACGTCTAGCGTGGTTCATCGTGTCGCTCTTCCTGGGACCGATCGCGACCTTACTGATCGTCGTCCAGGCGCCGGTGCTTCTCGACCCCGCAACCGTGATCAAATGACAGACCACCCATTGCCCCTGAGGTTTGGTTTGCAGATTGTCGTCGTCGGCTTGTTGGCGGCGAGCGCGAACTTCTCCCACTCTGCCCCGTGACAAAGGTGGCACTCACGCGCGATATCGCGGAGCACGTGCTGCGGAGCGGCCTGGTGCCTTCAACACCGGATCCCGGACCGCTCATTCAGCGGCTGGCCGCCTGTTAACCGACGACGAGCTCGCGGAGTTCCAGTCCGAAGGATTGCAGGCGGACGACACGTGAACGGCTGCCTCTTCTCCCAGATCCTGGCTTCGGAGCGTCCGGCGACGTTTGTCTATCGCGACGAAACGGTAGCGGCGTTCATGGACATCCAGCCCGTCAATCCCGGGCACGTGCTCGTGGTCCCGGTTCAGCACGCGGCATATCTCGCTGACCTGACTGTTGACGGCGCGGCATCGCTCATGCGAATCGGACACCGCCTCGCCGCTGCGTTGCGGAGGTCTGACGTGCGGTGCGAAGGTGTGAATGTCTTTCTCGCCGACGGAGAAGCCGCAATGCAGGAAGTGCTCCATGCGCACCTCCACGTATTTCCGCGCTATCGGGGCGACGGATTCGGGCTGAGATTCGGGCCGACCTACAAGACGCTACCGCCCCGAGCCGAGCTTGACCTGATTGGTTCGCAGCTTCGCGCTCTCGTTGCTCACCCGGAAACACCTCGCGGCCACATGTAGGATCCGATACTGTTTCAGTGCCCACGAACCGGAGGCATCCCGATGTGGCTCCTTCTCTTCGCCCTGATTGGTCTTGTGGTGCCAAATGGCTTCTTCGTCTATTGGCTCATGTTCGAGTTTCACGGCCTCGGCCCGGTCCTGCATGACAACCTCGCCCTCGGATTCATCCTGGACGTCCTGCTCGCGCTCATCATCCTCAGCGTCTACTTCGCCCGGCGTCCGATCGGGCACGTGACGTGGCATTCATTCGTTCTCCTGTCGCTGCTCGGAGGACTCGGGTTCAGTCTTCCCCTGTATTATTGGCTCAACCGCTCCCGGAGCATGACGGTCGTATAGTCACGTGCGGATGATCTCGTGACCGAACAATCCGTCGCAGCGGCCATCGAATCGGAAGGATGGGCCCTGGCTGCGTCCCTGGCGCCGGCATTCACGCAATATTGGAGGAGCGTACAGGCAAGCCGCTTCCTCTCGCGCCGCGCGACGAAGCCGGTTGTGACTGGAACGGGGGACGGTCGGCCATGGAGAGGATCTTGACCTCAGGTTCATGCGTACAATGCGGTGCTCGGTTTAAGCCCTCAGAACCCACTTGTGCCGACCGGTTCTCGGAGCTGCTCGCGCTCGACCACTCGCGCCAGGAACCTTGGGGAAGCCGGCACGGGCTGGCATTCGCCGCATATACCCTTCAGCACCCCGAAGGACAGACCGCGTCTGCACTCGACCGATGCTGGCTCGTGCTGTGCAGGGTGTACATATCGGGAGATTCTCCCGCCAGCGTGGCGCGCGGGCTTCGCGCCCATGGTTCACGAAATCCGGACGGGTGGCCGGCGCCTCCGCGGCCCCGCGAACGGGCCGTCCAGGGAGGCTTCACTACGACGATCGTAGACTTGGGAGCCTTTGGCGCAGACGAGTACGCGGCCGGCCTGGATTCATGGTGTCGCGCGACGCTCGTGGGGTGGGGTGTCGCACCGAGCCCGGGACGTTGACCATCGCCATGGACCGTGAAGCCCTGAAGGAGCTGATTCGACAAGCGTTTGCCAATGTCGAGCGGCCCGGCAATTGGGCCTTGCGCGGGGGCAATGAAGGCGACGAGCCGTTCCTGGTGGAGCAGGAGTTCAGCGACAAGAGCGATTGGCGTGCGCTCGACCCCGCATTCCTGGAGCAGGCGCCCAGCGGGTATTCATCGGCGCTCAGCTTCTTCTCGGACGAGGCGTTTCGCTATTTTCTCCCAGCGTATCTGATCGCCGATCTTGACGGCGCGCTCGATCGCGCGGACCCGTTATTTCATCTCACACATGGATTGAGCGACGCGGTCCGAAACACGAAGCTCAACGAGCGACGCTTCGGTGACCGGACGTGGTTTGATGCGAGGCAACACCAGTTCTCCGTATTCTCGGCATGGGAAGCAAAGGCAATCGTGGAGTATCTCCGATACAAGCTGGATGTCGTTGAGTTCAATCGAGAAGAAATCACGGGGGCGCTCTCGAACTACTGGCTTGCGCGTGCCGGGCTGGCGTAGCGCTCGCGCGTGCCTCGTGGGAATGGTGACCGCGTGCACAAGCGGCAGCGCTGACTGCGTGATCCCGCCTTGCGTGTTGCCGGCCGCGGTCACGATCACAGTCACATCAAGCATCTCAGGCGGAAGTATTACCGGGTCGTTTGTCCAAGCTCCTGGCTACAGCGGTCCACTTCTATGCAATCAGCCGCCTGGGACAACCTGCTATGTGATGGGAAGCGCAGGGACGTATCAGTTGGACATTGGGGCGCCAGGGTTTCAGACGGTCCACCTCTCCGTCGAGGTGCGAGGCACTAGCTCCACATGCGGGTGTGGGAGCGTCGAGGTCGAACACCTGAAGGTTGCCCTGGCGCCGATGACGTAACTGTCACACCATTCCATTCCGCGAGATGAATTAGATGATCGGCAAAAGCCAGCTCACCGCCTTCCTCGCCACCAGTAACCCGGCCCGCTCGAAGGCCTTCTACGCCAAGACCCTCGGCTTGCGGCTCATCGAAGACGACCAGTTCGCGCTGTTGTTCGACTCGGGCGGCGTTCCCCTCCGCATTCAGAAGGCGGACGCAGTGCGTCCGCATTCATTCACGGCGCTCGGCTGGCAGGTCCGGAGCATACGGCGCGTCGTTGCCGGTCTCGTCAAGCGCGGAGTGGTACTCGAACGTTATCCGTTCCTGGAGCAGAATGAACAGGGCGTTTGGCTCGCGCCGAGCGGCACGAGAGTCGCGTGGTTCAAGGACCCCGACGGGAACATTCTGTCCGTTTCAGAGTCGCCACGATGATCTTGCGTGCGGCGGCAGCAGCTAGCAGGTTGAGGCGACGACCTTCGGCGACGAAACACAACCCCCGAGAATCGGGCGGGCACGGGGGAGTGAGCATGTTAGAAAGATTGCGGACTGTTGAGCAGCTGATGGGAGCTTATCCACCGGACGTGCAAGCCCTCGCATCCGCCGCCCGCAAACAGCTAAGGACGTGGTTGCCACGGGTTGAGGAGCAGGCCGATGCCACGGCGCCCGTGATTGCGTACGGTTACGGCCCTGGATACCGAGGAATGGTGTGCACGCTGATCCTGAGCAAGACCGGGGTCAAGCTCGGACTCGTGCGTGGCAGGGAACTCGCAGACCCTCACGCCTTGCTCCATGGTAGCGGCAAGGTGCATCGGTACGTTCAGCTGCACGCTGTATCGGACCTGCGTAAACCCGGAGTGCATGCGTTGGTGAAAGCAACGTATGCGGCGTGGAAGGAACGGCAGTAACGGAGTTACGTTCGCATTCCCCATACCCCACCAGAGCGAGGTCTTCATGAGCCACACGCAGACGATTCAATCGCTGTACGCAGCGTTCGGCAAGGGCGATGTCCCCACCATTCTCGCCGCGCTCACGGACGACGTGGATTGGAACAACGACCGGGTCGCGTCGAAGGAGTGCCCGTGGAACGGCAACTTCAGCGGCAAGAAGAAGGTTCCCGGATTCTTCAAGGCGGTGGGCGACAACTTCGACTTCGCCGTGTTCGATCCGCACACGTTCGTCGAGACGGGCAACACGGTTGCCGTGGTGCTGCGGCTCGAATCAACCCTCAAGAAGAACGGCAAGTCGCTCAAGAACGACGCAGTGCACGTGTGGACGTTTGACAAGGGCGGCAAGGTCAGTCGCTACCGGCATTTCAACGACACGGCACAGGAACTGGCGGCTTGGAAGGCGTAGGGCCGGCGGTCAATCAGTGCGTGAGGAGCCCGAATGATCCCTGCGGTGATCTGAGCGCCGCGGGGTCTCTTCACCAGAACTTCCACCACGGTTGCCAACCCGGACGGCGCCAACGCCACTGCATGGCCCGTCGAGCACCGACACAATCAGGCGAATGTCGAGGTCGGGACGTTCGTCAACGACTGCTCTGAGCGTGTCCTGCCAGCGGTGGTAGCCGATGCTGAGCACGGTCAGGAGGGAGGCGCGGGGCGGTCGCGTGGGCACGTCTCGGGAACCATGTAGCCGGGCTTCCATTCATACCGCGCGCACGCGGCCACGAAAAGGAGGCCGGGAAATGCAGTACGTGCTTGGGTTCTCCTCGGCGCCATTCGCACATTCGCGCTGCACAGTGATATCGGTCACACACCGAGCCCCATGAACTCACGTACACATGCCGGCAGCTCGGCGTCACCGGCCGCGCCGGGTTGCGAGCCCTCACGCAGCGTCGTCCGCTCAATATGCTTCGCCATCCCGCAGCGTTCGTTCTCGTCCTCCTGCTCGCAGCATCACCGCGGATCGGTGCGGCGCAGCGTCCGGTCGATCTCGCCCCAAATGCTCCGAAGGACAAGCCAGTCTGGTCGGTGAGCAGGTGCCAGCTCGATGCACTGCGCCGAGCGCTGGAACCATTCGCCGTGCAAGCGCGCGCGACGTATCCCGCGGTGCGCGATCGCTTCCTCGCCGGCCTGCCGCCGCAACATATGCTTTCCGTCACCACACGCCTCCGTGACGCCAACGGCCACGAGGAGCAGATCTTCGTCATCGTGGACAGCATCCGGGGAAGCACGATCGCAGGCCGGATCGGAAGCCCGATCCAGGCCGTCGAGGGGTTCCACTTTGGGCAACCCTACTCGCTCGGCGAGACCGAGTTGATCGATTGGACGATCTCCCGGCCCGACGGGTCGGAGGAGGGAAACCTGATGGGCAAGTTCATCGACACGTATAGGCCGCCCGCGGCGTGTACGGACTTGGCGCTGGCCGGCCGCTATTGGTTTGATCGGGAACGCGGAGATATCGCCTGCCCGACGTGAAATCGATCTGTCCCGTGACAACATGGATGCGCACGTTGGCGATGCTAGTCCTCGAGCGCCGGCAGCGTTGCCAGCACATCGCTCGCTCTCGGGCGATTCAGCACGGCGTCATCCTTCCGGATCTTGCCGTCGCGAAACACGATTGTGCGCTTGGCGAACTGCGCCACGTCGTGCTCGTGCGTGACCAGCACGATCGTCAACCCCTTGTCGTTCAGTGCCTGGAACGTCTCCATGATCTCGACTGACGTGCGGCTGTCCAGGTTTCCTGTCGGTTCGTCGGCGAGCAGGATAGACGGACGATTCACCAGCGCACGTGCAATGGCGACACGCTGCTGCTGCCCACCCGAGAGTTGTGATGGGTAGTGATCGGCGCGGTCAGCGAGTCCGACCAGCGCGAGTGCGTCCGAAGCGCGCCTGGCGCGCTCGGCCTTGTCAATCGGCGCATAGAGTGTGGGGAGCGCCGCGTTCTCGAGCGAGGTCGTGCGCGGCAGGAGGTTGAAGCCCTGGAAGACGAACCCGAGCTTCCCGTTCCGGATCGCCGCCAGCGCGCGCTTGTCGAAGCCTGATACGTCGGTTCCCTCGAGCAGATACCGGCCAGAGGTGGGGCGATCGAGGCAACCGAGAATGTTCATGAGTGTAGACTTGCCGCTGCCACTCGCGCCCATGATCGCCACGAATCCGCCGGCCTCCACGTCGACGCTCACGCCGCGCAGTGCGTGCACGCGCGTCTCGCCCATTTCGTAGTACTTGTGGACGTCCTCCACGCGGATCGCGGGCACGCTATCGCCGGACTCCCGTTCCTCCCGGAGCCGACGACTTCGGCTGTATCGAGACGGTGACGACGTCGTCGCCCGCTGTGAGCTCGCCCTTCAGCACCGCGATCACTTCAGTGTAGGCGTGATCGGTAATGCCGAGGGCGACCTTCACCGGCTCGATCGTATTGCGGCCGCGGAGTCTCCAGACGATGGCCGACTCCGACCTGTGCTCGCGCGCCGGCGTGCCCCGTGCGGGCCCCGGAGCGCGTGCCGGGGCTGCCGAACCGGCCGTGCTCGCGTCGCCCGGCGATGCACCGCCCGCAGCCCGTGTGTCGTCGATGCCGAACTTCGCATAGAGCGCGCGAATCTCTTCCGCCGCGAGTGGGGGCTTGTATCGAAGAGCCGCGTTCGGAAGTTTCAGCGCGGCCCTCGCGGACGACACCGGGATCGTGACGTACGCCGTCATGCCTGGAAAGAGCTTGGTCTGGGGATTCTGGAAGTCGATGATTGCGTCGTACGTGACGACATTCTGCACGATCGCGGCATTCATCCGGAGCTGCCTCACCACGCCGCGGAACGTATCCCTGGGGAATGCGTCCACCTTGAACGTCACGGGCTGCCCCACCACCACGCGGCCAACGTCCGATTCGTCGGTCTTGGCGTAGACCTGCATCTTGCTCAGGTCCTGCGCGATAGTGAAGATCGTCGGCGCCTGAAGCGACGCGGCGACAGTCTGCCCGACGTCTACATTGCGTGCCACGACGATCCCGTCGATGGGTGAGCGGATCACCGTATGGTCGAGCGTGATTCGTGCGACAGCGGCCGCCGCGCTTTTCTGGCTGAGCTGTGCCTTCGCTTGTGCGACGTTTGCAACCGCCGCGCGCACATTGGCTGCGGCCGCGTCGTAGGTGGACTTGGCAAGGTCCGCGGCGACTTGCGTCTCGAGTTTCTCCTTCGCGAGCGCCGCGGTGCGGTCGTAGTCGGCCTTCGCCTGGCCGAGCGCTGCCCTCGTCTTCTCGACACCCGCCTCGGCGGCTGTGACATTGGCGGCGGCGCTCGCGGAATCGGCGCTGGCCTGCAGCAGGGCACCTTGAAAGAGCGATGGCTCGATCAGTGCGACGACGTCACCCTTGTGCACACGCGAGTTGAAATCCGCGTTGAGCTTCGCGATGCTGCCCGATACCTGG
>DASZZO010000317.1:0-11708 GCA_035544915.1 Gemmatimonadaceae bacterium
CGACTACGGCAAGAAGATCGCCGGAATCTGGGACGACATCACCGATTTCTTCTACGAGGCGGATCCGCGGTACAAGATGGTCGGCGCTCGACGCGCCAATATGATCGACACGGGGATTTTCGATCACCCCGACGCCTACGACGCGACGTATGCGAACGCCAACGAATGGGGCAACCGCCGGTGGGCGACCCCGGGAGCGATCGTGGATGGCAAGCTCGTCACGACCGACCTCCACAAGATCAACATCGGAATCGAGGAGTTCGTCGAGCACTCGTATTACGACGAATGGACGGGCAGCAGCCAGCGCCAGCATTTCGCCACCGATCCGGCGGGGCTCCCACTTTCGCCCTACCACCCCTGGAACAAGATCACGAAGCCGAAGCCGGGCGCCCAGAGCTGGAAGGAGAAATACACCTGGGACACCGCGCCCCGGTGGGACCGGCTCGGGATGGAGGCCGGCTGCTACGCGCGAATGTGGAACACCGCGGTTGCGCAGAAGCTCCCCGAGAATCCATTCATCGAGGCAACCGGACATTCGCTGAAGGTCCGCCTGCCGCGCGGCAAGCTGCCCGAGACGGAGATCGAATGGCACGTGCCCGGAGTCTGGAACGCCTTCGAGCGCAACCGCGCGCGCGCGTATTGCGTGGGATACACCGCAATGATCGCAATGAGCAACTGGATGGCGGCAATGGAGCGCCTGAAGGATGGCGACACCAGGACCTCCACCAAGTTCGAGATGCCGAAGCGCGGCGAGCAGATGGGCGTGGGCTTCTGGGGCGCCGGACGAGGCTACCTCACCCACCACCTCGTGCTCGACCGCGGGGCGGTCGCGAACTACCAGATCGTCACGCCCTCCACCTGGAACGCTTCTCCAACCGACAAGTGGGGGCAACCCGGTCCGTATGAGGAGGCGGTGATGAACACGCCGCTCCTGGAGGAATCGACCGACGCGAAGCTGTTCCGCGGAGTAGATATCCTGCGGGCCATCCGCAGCTTCGATCCGTGCATGCCCTGCACGACGCACATTCAGTCGGCGGCGGGGATGATCACGCGCGAGGTCAACACGTGTGCCTGCGGGCTCGACGACTAGGCAGATGACGATCACCCAGGCAATGCGCGCCGTGATCGGCGGGGTCGGCTATCGCAACCTGCGCGACCATTCCGTCGGAATCGTCATGAGCGACGAGCTGGCAGCGCTTGCCCGGCCGCCGGCGCTGCTGGTCGAAGACCTCAGTTACGGGCCCGTCGCCGTGGCGCAGTGGTTCCTCGATGAGGTGGTCGGGGACTCTTCGCCAATCACGCGGGCGGTTTTCGTCACCGCGATCGGCCGGGACGACGGCCGCCCGCCCGGTACGATCAGCGCGTACCGCTGGGATCACGCGCTCCCGTCTGAGGACGAAATCCAGCGCTGCATGGTCGACGCGGTCACCGGCGTCATCCGGCTCGACAACACACTTATCGTCGCCGAGTGGATGGGCGCGCTGCCAGGTGAGACGGTCGTGATCGAGGTCGAGCCCCTGGAGCACGCCTTTGGCGACGAGATGAGTCCGGCCGTTGCGACAGCGTACCCGGAGGTGCGGCGGCTCGCCCTCGTCTTCGCAACGGATGAAGCAGCAGGGCACGCGCTCCCGGTGCGGCCTCTCGGCGGCGGGTGGGCGGCGGTCCCATCACATCAGGTTGCCTCATGATGGACGAGAGCAGCGCACTCGAAACGACCGCCGACTCAGCCGATCTTCTGTTGGAGGCGGAGCAGTTCATCGCCGCGCTCTCTGCACACCCCGATCCTGCGGTGGGCGCGGCAACATCCGCGTTGCTCGAGCGCATCGACGCGGTGCACCGGACGGCACTCGCCCACCTCATGGGCGCCATCCAGTCCATGGCCGGCGACGCCTTTATCAACCGGCTCACCGGCGACCCTGCAATCCGACTGCTGCTCATGTCGTACGATCTCCTCGCCGTGGACCGTCGCACGCTCACCGAAGAGGCGATCGACGCCGTGCGCGGCCACCTGCACGCGCATGAGATCGACGTCGAACTCGTGGACGTGCTGGGCGGAGTCATCTCAGTTCGCGTTCATGGGGTCGCGGCCTCGGACCCTTCCTATCCCGGCGTGCTCCGGGACATCGAAGAAGCGTTGCGCGCGGGGCTCATCGGCTTCCAGGAGCTCGAGGTCCGCGACGGCAAGGGCGCTCGTCCCGCCGCCGCGTCGACTTTTCTTCCGCTGGAGTCCCTGCAACGGGCGTTCCGCCCGGTTTACCGCGATGTGTGCCGCACCGACGAGATCGCCCCGGACACGCTGCGCGGGGTGACGGTGGACGGCGCGGCAGTGCTGGTCGTGCGCGTACAGGACGAGTTTTTTGCCGTCAGGAACGCTTGCGGCGAGAGCCCGCTCCCCCTCGACTACAGTACGCTCGAAGGCACTGAGCTGCACTGCAGCTGGCATGGGTGCCGCTACGACGTGCGCACGGGACACCGGCTCGATCGTCCGGACGCGCCCGAGGAGGGGCTGAACGTCCTTCCGGTGCGAATCCACGACGGCCTCGTCCAGGTGGTCGTTGGCACGGCGAAGACCGCATCGGGTTTGCACGCATGACGCGCACGCTCATCGCCGGGTTCGGCAACGTACTTCGCGGCGACGATGGGTTCGGCGTCGAAGTCCTGCGGCGCCTCGGGGAGCGCGGTGTGGCGAGCGAGAGCGTCGAGCTGCTCGACGTCGGGACCGGCGGGATCCGGCTTGCGCAGGAGCTGCTCACGCCGTATGACCGCCTCATCATCATTGACGCCAGCGCGCGTGGGGGCGCGCCGGGCACAGTGTACACCCTGATTATCGACGACGTCATGCCGACGCGCGAGATCGACATGCACACCGCGGTGCCGTCGCGCGCGCTCGAGGTGGCGCGGGCGCTCGGCCCACTCCCCGCCGAGATCTATCTCGTCGGCTGTGAGCCAGGATCTGTGGACGAGCTGACGACCGATTTCACTCCACCGGTGGCCGCGGCGGTGGCGGGGGCCGTGCGTCGGGTGGAGGAGCTTCTGCACGGGGCGGCGCGCCCGCCGGAACCGCGCCATGCCGGCGGGAGCGGAGATGCTGTGGAGCCCGGCAGCGACATTGCGCGCGAGGACGAGATCCTCGAGCTACTGTACTGGTTTGAGGGCGAGGGGTTTGGTGGCGTGGCATCCATAGAAGGGATCACTCGATTCGCGAATCTCCCTGAACCACTCGTGCGGCGAACGCTCGATCGCCTGGTGGCACGCGGTGACGTGATGCTGAGTGTCAGCCGGGGCACCGAATATCAGCTCACCGTTTCTGGACGCCGCGAGGCCGCGCGCCGCTTCGCGGCCGAGTTCGCGCCCTTGCTCAGCCAGGGTCACGGCGAATGCAGCGACCCGGATTGTGATTGTCATACGAGCGAGGGGGGCGCCGCTGAGTGCCATGGGCGCACCCACACGCATACGGAGCACAGCACGCACTGATCGTTTGGTGTCATTCTTTGTCGGGCTGACAGGGGGAAGACAGGACGAATGCGAATCGCGATTGCCGGTAAGGGCGGAACGGGAAAGACGACGATCGCCGGGACGGTGGCGCGAACACTCGCGCGCACCGGGCGCGAAGTACTCGCCATCGACGCAGACACCAATCCGAACCTGGCAAGCGTCCTCGGGATCCCAGCGGACCGCGCGGACGCGATCGTCAGCCTGCCGCGCAACCTCATGCAGCGGCAGACCCATGCGGATGGAACGACCACGACGGCGTTCACCGCCGAACCGGAACAGCTGATTGCGGAATTCTCGGTGCGGGGCCCGGACGGCGTGCGGCTGATGGTCATGGGCCGCGTGGGGCACAGTGGCGCCGGGTGACTCTGCAGTGCGCACGCCACGGTCCGTGGCTTTCTCGGTGAGGTCGTCGCACGTGCGGAAAGTGATCGCCACGTGATTGTGGACATGGAGGCGGGGCTCGAGCATCTGAGCCGGGGAACAGGCAGGCATGTCTCCCGCCTGGTGGCCGTGCTGGAGCCGTATTACCGGTCGATGGAGACGGCGCGCAACGTCGTCAAACTCGCGGTTGAACTCGGGATCCCGGACGTCGTCGTTGTTGCGAACAAGGTGCGCGACGCCGCCGACCGCTCGGCGATTGCCGAGTTCTGCCAGGCCCACGCGATGCGGCTCGTGGGCGAGGTCCCCTTCGATGGACAGTTGGCCGACGTCGAACGCCGTGGTGGCGCGCCGATCGACGCGGCGGCAGGATCGCCCTCCGTGGTCGCAATCCAGGCGCTCGCGGTGCCGCTCGCCAGCGACTCGCCGATGCGCTGAGGGTTCCCCGACGGGCTACTTGATCGACCAGTCGGTCGAGAGCTGGTCGGTCCCCCACGCGAATCTCAGCTCGCCTCGCGCTTCACTGGACCGCGCGCGCCGAGGAGAACGCGTCCGCCAGCAGGTTGACGCCAAGCACGGTCAGCGTGATCGCGAGTCCAGGGAAAAGCGCGAGCCACCATGCGACGCGCAGGAAGCCCTGCGCCTGTGCCGCCATCATTCCCCAACTGATAGTGCCCGGATCACCGAGACCCAGAAAACCGAGCGTCGCCTCGAGGAGCAACACCTGCCCGTAGAGAAGTCCCAGCGCCACGACGATGCTGGGCATTACGTGCGGCAGAAGGTGACGCCGCACGATCAGACTTCCCGGAAGTCCCATGGCTTCGGCGGCGCGGACGAAGTCGAGATCCCGCACCGCGATCACCTCGCCCCGGACCAGACGCGCCAGGACCGGCCACGACGTCAGGCCGAGGGTAAGAACCATTCGATCGAGCCCCGGACCGAAGAGCGCGATGGCGATGATGGCGAGAAAGAAGCGCGGAATCACCTGGAACAGCTCGGTGGCGCGCATGAGCGCATTGTCGATCCATCCGCCGTAGTAGCCGGCCAGCATGCCCACGGTCGTCCCGCACGCCAGCGCGATGACGCTCACTCCGGTGGCGACGAGAAGCGACGTTCGCGCCCCGTACAGCACGGCGCTGAAGACATCGCGCCCGAGCGCGTCGGTGCCCATCGGATGACCGGCCGACGGCGGGCCGAGCGAACCGCCGGTGATCGCAAAGGGGTCGTGCGGTGCCAGCAATGGTCCGAACAGCGCAACGGCGCACACGACGGCCGCGCACGTCAGTCCTGCTCTGCCGGACAGCCGGCGCAGGACGTCTCTGCGCAGCAGCCGACGCCAGCGCGCGGGCGACGGCACTTCAATAAATGGGGCGAGCTCAGCGAACGCGGATGCGCGGGTCGATGGCGGCATACACCAGGTCCGAGAGCAGATTCGCCAGCACGACGGTCAACGAGACGACGAGAAAGAGGCCAAGCAGGATGGGCGCATCCCGCGATTGCAGCGAGGCGATGAGCAGCCGGCCCATGCCGGGCCAGCCGAAAATGATCTCGACCACCGCAGCACCGGCAATCAGATGGCCGACGCGCGCGCCGATGATCGTGACGATCGGGAGCAGGGCGCGCGGAAGCGCATGGCGGACGAGCGCCTGCATGGCGCTGAAGCCCTTCGCACGGGCAGTGCGTACGTGATCGCGCGGCAGCTCGTCGAGCATCGCGCTTCGCATGATTCGCACGAGAACAGCAACTTCCTGGGCCGCCAGGACCATCGCCGGCAACGCGAGATGCCGCGCGACGTCCCATGCATGCGGCCACCCGGCCGCTCCGCTCCCCGCGGATGTCATTCCCTGTACGGGGAAGAGCCCGAGCCGGAGCGAGAGCCCGATGATCGCAAGCTGCCCGACCCAGAATGCCGGCGTCGAGTAGAGGGCAAGCGCAAAGGCGCTGATGCCCACATCCTGCGCGCCATGCGGCCTCGCCGCGGCCACCGCGCCGAGCGGAATGGCGACCACGACGGCGATCGCGAGCGCAGTTCCCGTGAGAAGCAGCGTCGCAGGCACGCGCTCCAGGATCACGCCGAGCGTGCCACGCCCATACACATACGAGAATCCGAGGTCCCCGTTCACCACACGGCCGAGATACGTGAGGAATTGTCGCGGGAGCGGCTGATCGAGCCCGAAGCGATGCCGCATGAAGGCGTAGTACGCCGCGTCGCCGTGCTCCCCCGCCACGGTGAATACCGCGTCGCCGGGGGCAAGATGAATCAGCAGAAAGCTGATCAGCAGAATCACCGTCATCGTCGGAACGACCTGGAGCAGCCGCCCGAGGATGAAGCGCCGGTTCACCGTGTGCACGCCGCTGTCGCGGCAAAGTGGGAGACGTTGCCGAAGCCGTGACAGCGCACCGAATAGGCTTGCGTCGACACCGTCTCCACCAGCCACACGTACGGCTGATCGCGTACCGCGATCTCCTGGATCTGATGATAAAGCTGCCGACGCTCGTTCAGGTCGAGGGCCGCGCCCGCACGGTCGAACAGTGTGTCCATGGCGGGATTCCGGTAGCCCGCCATGTTGGAGAAGGGAACCGGCGCGACGCTGGACGAGACATACATGCGCCGCACGCCGATCTCGGGATCGGTCCCGTTGCAATACGAGCCGATGGCCGTGTCGAAGTCACGCGCCGTGAACACCGCCTGGGTGAAGACGCCCTGCTCGAGGGGCTCGAGGCGAAGATCAATGCCGACACTGCGCAGTTGTGCACGGAGGAGATCGCCGTATACCATCTGGCCCGGCAGCCCCTTGAAGCCGATAGTGAACGACGTGCCGTCAGCCACACCGCGCACTGCGTGCGCGGTGCGCACATCACTGCCGTGTTGCTGCCAGCCCGCGGCCTCGAACAAGCGCATGGCTTCCACCGTATCGTACGCCGGAATGGGGAGATCACCCGCGTGCGCAAAGGCAATCCCTGAGGAGATCGGCGCATCCGCGACCCGCCCGTCCCCAAACAGGACGCGTTCGACGAATTGCGGGCGATTGATGGCGTGCGCGATCGCCTTGCGCACCCGTACATCGCGAAACCACGGGCGGTCGAGATTGAAGCCGAGCGTGCTGATGCAATTGCTCCCGCCGGCGCTGACTGCGGAGTGGATGATGCGTATCCGTGGATCCGTGCTCAGTCGCTGTCGTGCCGGACCAGGAACGCCGTAGAGCCAATCGACCTCGCCCGCTTCGAGCGCTGCGACCTGGGTGTCGTTATCCGGGATGATGCGGAGCACGACGGTGCCGAGGCTGGGCGGGCCGCGGAAGTAGTCGCGGTTTGCCGTGTACCGGATTTCGCTGTGGGGAGTGTACGACGCGAAGCGGTACGGGCCGGTGCCGATCGGTGCGATGTTCGCCGGATTGCGCAGCGGATCGCTTCCGGCGTACACATGCTCCGGGAGAATCGGCGCTTCGCTGACATCAAGCTGCTGCAAGAGCGGCGCGTACGCCCGCCGAAAGGTGAAGACGACCGTCGAGTCGTCGACCGCATCCACGCTCGACAACGCGGGCGCCATGGACGCGCGCGTGCGCGCGTGATACAGCAGAAGAAGTTTGTCGAAGGTGAACTTGACATCGCGGGCGGAGAACGGCTTGCCATCATGCCAGCGCACGCCGCGCCGCAGATGAAAACGATACCGCGCGCCGCCGTTCTCAATCTCCCACCGCTCGGCCAGGGCCGGCGTCGGCCGTAGCGAATCGTCCAGCGCGACCAGACCGTCGTATAGCAGCCCCGCTGCGGTGTGCACTCCGCCGTTTGTTGTGATTGCCGGATTGAGCTGCCCGGGATCGCTGCCGATCGCAGCAACGAGCGTGGCCGGGTCACGACGCGCGCGCTCGCTCGCGCAGCCCGCGGCAGCGAGGGCAAGGAGCAGTAAAAGCGGGCTCGGGCCACGCCGCTGTCCATCGTGATGGTACATGTGCACCCGCTCTTGTTGGTCCGGACGCCGGGGGATCACCGCGGATGGATAGAATGCACTCCGGACGACGAGAGGGGGAGAGGAGTAGCGTACACAAATGGGGGGGTGGTCTCAACCGGTCCCTGCAACAGTAGCAAGCACTTCTGCCGGCGTCATTCAATCAAGCGTCTGCCGCGGTCGGGTGTTGAGCCGTTTGGCCACCGCATCCACCGGCGTGAGCTCCATGCCGTGCGGAAAGTACTGCCGCAGGAGTCCATTGGTGTTTTCGTTTGGAGCCGCGTTGCCATGGGCTCTGCGGGTCGCAGAAGTAGCCCTGGACGTCGGCGGCCACCGTGAAGCGCTTGTGCCGCGCCATCTCGTGTCCACGATCCCAGGTGAGCGACTGCATGAGCTCCGCGGGAAGATGGTGGACGCGCCGGATTAACGCCTGGACCACACTTGTGCTGTCGCGCCGGGCGGCGCCCAATCCGCGCGCACCTTCGCCGCCACCACGCCCTGCAGGCGCGGACGGACCGCCAACCGACAGCGCTTCGGGCGCTGCGCCCGCCGCCCGCCGGCTACCGACAACTTCTTCCACTGCGCGCGCATCGGTCCACCCCGCCCCGTGAGACGTGAATCTGTTGCGCTCACCGGTTGAGACCACCATCCCATTCGTGTACGCTGGTCCAGGCAATTCAACTGCAGATGCTTTGAAAGCGCTGCCCTTGGGGCGTGAGCATGACCTCCGGCTGATTGAGGTCGTCCAGTTGATGACGGCCCAGAATGCTCCTGCCTCGCTAGTCACATCCATCCCTGATGCTCCGCGATCTCGCCAGCGCACTCCCAGCCGCCGCGCGGTCTCTTCGGCGGCGCCCCGTCTTCTTTACGGTCGCGACCGCTACCCTTGGAATAGCACTGGGCGTCACGACCACCGCGTTCGGGCTCGTGGACAGCGTGCTCCACCCCGCGGTGCCGTTCGCGGAACCGGCCCGCACGTTCTGGCTCATGCGCTGGGGTGCGTCCGATCGGGTCCATCCCGGCGCGTCGAACGACGAGGTCTACCAGGCGGTCGGCCGCGCTCCGGCGTTCGATGCCATTGCGCGATCCACTGCGGAACCTGTGCTGGTGCAAGTGGGCGGCCGTAGCGCGCGCCGTCGTCTGGCGCCCGTTTCTCTGAACTTCTTCAGCACACTCGGGGTGCGTCCTCGGCTCGGCCGAGTGTTCGTCGAAAGCGACATTGGCACCGGCAGTAGTGTCATCGTCAGCGACGAGGTGTGGCGCGCGTTCTTCGCGAACCGGCGATCGCTTGATGACGCGCGGATCTCGCTCGATGGTCAAGCCCATTCGATTGTGGGCGTGATGCCCCATGGCATGAATCGGGCCGGACCGTTCGAAGAGATCAGCGTGTGGCGCCTAGCCTCCGCGGGTGGTCCGCCACTCGCCTTCCTCACCGGACACCTCCGGGCGGGGGTGTCGAGCGCGTCCGCGAAAGCGCAGCTTGCCGCCGTCGCTTCGCAACTCACGCAAGCATTCCATGTGGAAGGCCGACCGTACGGATTCAAGCTCATCTCGATGGAACCGAGCCGTGCCGCAATCGGCACTGGCCAGGAGCTGCTGCTCGCGCTTGCATTCTGCACCCTGTTCATTGCTTGCGCCAATATCGCCGCACTCATGCTCGCGCGGGCCGCCGCACGCCGCCGCGACCTCGCAATCCGCCTCTCGCTCGGCGCTTCGAGGCGTACGCTCGCGATCGGCCTGTTTGCGGAAGTCACGGTGGTCGCGGGAGCGGGGACAATCGTGGGCCTGACGTTCTGCACGTGGGGACTAGCCGCACTGACACGTGCTGTACCGGCGGACATGCAGTGGCTCACGATGCTCGAACCGCATTGGAGCTGGCGGCTCTTCAGTGTCGTCCTTGCATCGATCGTGCTCGCCATCGTGGTCACGGGCACGCTGCCCGCATGGCAGGTGTCGCGCATCGAGCCAATGGAGCCGCTCAAGGAAGGGTCGGGTGGCACCACTGGACGCATTGCGCATCGGATGAAGTTCGTGGTCGCCGCCGAACTGGCCACGGCCCTCGCGTTGCTCTTCACCGCCGCGCTGCTGGAGCGGAGCGCCATGAGGATAGCTGGTTTTCGATTTGGCTTTGACGCAGGACCACTCATTCGCGCTTCGGGACGGTTTGTGTATCGATGGGATCTCAACCGTTTCAGCTTCACCGACGCAGCGAGCTGGTTACTGCCGAGAGTCGAGGCGACACCCGGGGTCGCGAGTGCGACGACGCTTGCGATCGGGCGTCCCCAGCACAACCAGATCTTTTCCGACGAGAGCGTCACCCGCGGTGCGCCCCCGCTGCTCGCTGGCAGTTACTACATCGCCGGCCCACGTTTTTTTGAGACCATGGGGATCAGGATGCTTGAGGGGCGTGACTTTGACGCTGGGGACGAAAGCTCGGGCGCGGTCATCCTCGACGAGCGCGCGGCGCGCGTGCTGTTCCCCTATGGCAACCTGATTGGCAAGCGCGTCAAACTCGGAAGTCCCGAATGTGCCGAGCCGTGGCTGCGCGTGATCGGTGTGGCGAGAGCGGCCGATCTCTCGTTTCCGAACAATCCTGACGGTCCCCGCTGGCCGCCCGTCTATGCGCGCGTTGCGCACCACGACGAGCACGACTGGACAATCATCGCACGGGTCGCGAAGAACGTTCCGTCGGTCGCGGCCATGCTCGATCGCGAACTGAATGCCATACTTCCGTCGAGCGCGCCTGCACGGGTCGCACCCTACGGTGCAGATTTTGAAGCCACCGTCCGCACTGTGCGATTCTCCACCAATCTCTTCGCGGGTCTCGGTGCCACGTCACTCGCGCTTGCGGCCGCGGGCCTCTTCGCCGTGCTGGCCTATGCCGTAAGCCAGCGCATGCGCGAGTTCGGCGTGCGCGTCGCACTGGGCGCCCGTCGGCCCGCTATTCTTCGGCTGGTGCTGCGGGATGCCGCCGAAATGGCGCTCGCCGGAACCGCCATCGGCGCATTCGGTGGATTCGGAGTGGGTTCGATCGTTTCTGGGGCGCTCTGGGGCATCGCGCCCACCGATGTCGTGTCGCTGGTTTTGGCCGAGGTCGTTCTGCTAGGAGTGACCATGGGCAGCGCGCTCGTTCCCGCGCTGCGCGCCACCCGGGCGGACCCGCTCTTGGTGATCAGGGCGACGTAGAGATTTCGTCGCGAGACGCCCGATCGGACAGGGAGGTGCCAGCCGGACGCGAGATAGGTGCGCATCCTCAGTAACGCACCAAGCAGCGACCTCCGGCGAGAGAGAGAGCCCTCATTGTATTAACGATGGAATGCAAGAAAATGCCTATGGCCGGGTGCTTTTGCGCTTGCTCTTGCGCAGACCCCCATTTTTCCGCCTTACAACAGGGGCAGCGAACAACGACCCATCCGCGCGCCAGCCGACTCGGCGCAAACTCCGGGAGGCGACGGACGAGCTGCGGCTCGATCGGCATGGTCCCCGGAAAGTGAGGGAGGCCGTGCGGGCGCCAAGGCGGTGGCGCCGAGCAACAATGGGTGCTCCGCGAGAGCGACTGCAGGTGCGGCGCCACGTATCCAAGGTTCCGCAGCACGTGCGCCGGGATCCCCGGCACCCGAGCCAGCTTCCCCGGAACGCACGAGATGCTCCGCGACCGCCGAGCCGCCGTCCCCGGAACCCACGCGATGTTCCGCTAGCAACGAGCCGCCGTCCCCGGAACGCATGTCGCGCTCCGCGGAAGGCTACGCGGTCAAGTGCAGGATGTTGTGGGCTTTTCTGGGAGCGGTGGTGATCAGGCGGTACGGCGCATCGGGATCTCGGAGGCGAGGAAGGTGGGGGCGACGAGCCAGCGTTGGTGGTGCCAGGTGTCGGTCTGTTCGATGGC
>DASZZO010000318.1:0-19896 GCA_035544915.1 Gemmatimonadaceae bacterium
TATGGCGAAGGTATTGGGGGCGGCCCGCGTTTGCAAGCGGGCCACGGTCGCGAGGCCGTTGGTGCACGCCGCGAGGCCGTTGGTGCGCGCCCCGAGTCCGGTGGAATGCGCCCCGAGTCCGGTGGAATGCGCCCCGAGTCCGTTGGGATGCGCGACGAGTTCCTCCGTGCTCGCCGCAGGCGCATCAGCTCCCGGTCAGGGGTCGGCGGCGCCCGCCATGCGTCGCGTGGCGCCGATCGCGAGGCCATTGGGATCGGCCGCAGGCTCATTGGCGCCCGAGCCGAGGAGCGTGGTGTCCGGCGCGAGGTCCGCTGACCCCGCCGCGCGATCGTGGCCGGCGGCCGCTGACCTCGCGGCGCCCGCCGCGAGTTCGTCGGAGGCCGATGCGTCCTCTGCGGAGGCCGTCGCGCGGACCGCGATCCCGAATGCGCGGACCGCGATCCCGAGTGCGCGGTCGGTGATAGCGACTCAGCGCTGGGTGATTCCAATCGCGCGCACCGTGATTAGAAGTGTGCGCACCGTCATTAGAAGTGCGCGTTCTTGATCGTCGGCGCTCGGTGCGTGATCGGAGGTCCGCAGGTCCTGATCGGAGGTGCGCGATCCGTGATCGCCGGTGCGCGCCGAGCCGTTCCAAGCCGGGGGTGTGGAGTCCGCGTCGCCGCGGCCCGAGACAGCGTCCGCTCTGGCCTGGAAAGCCTCGCACCCGCTGGCAAGAGCGACCCGCCCAGGGGCGTCAGCGGCGCCTCCGCCTGAGAGAGCGCCGCCCGGGTCGACGAGAACACCGATCGCAGGCCCCTATCTCTCTACGCCACCTGATCGCCTGGTTGTCAAGGGGGGGCGCCGGGGTCCCGCGGGGGGCCTCCGGCCTGCGCGATCCAGGATGGGTCGGCTCGGCGTTTCATCTCTTCGGCATTCACGCTCCGCAGAACGTGACAACGGTCCTCCGAGCTTCATAGGCGTTCGCGATCGCTCCGCTGGAGTGCCGCCACGCGGCGCGCTGTAACGTGGGCGCGGGCCTCGTAGTGATCCGCGCGCTGTTCCGCAGAGGGAGAATCGAGGTTCGCAAATGCCGTATCCAGCGCGGCGATCTCCCGCGCCAGCGCGTCCGGATCGTCCGCCTTTGCGGGGCGCGCGAGTGCCGGGCTCCGGCGTGAGAAACTGCGGGCGAGCACGAGCAGCATCGTCGCCCCGATCGCCGTCACGATGGCGGCGATCCGGGCGTTGAGTGACACGCGAAGGGTCGGTGCGGATATCGAGAGCACCGAGTTTGCGGGCGTATCATGCGAGAGGAATCGCCGGAAACGTCGCCCATCGAGCACGACCGGATCGGTTTCTGTGAGGCCCGCACCAAGAACGCCGGCTTTCGGGTCTTCCACCAGCACTTCGAGCACCGTGACCGGCTGCAACGCGGCTACCGCGATCGGCTTGTCGCTCGCAGCAAGGCGATACGTGATGGAGACCTGCTTGAGGCCCGGCGCGAGCGGAGCGAACACACGCACGCGCCCACCGCCGAACGACACCGCTTGCGCCGCGACTTCGCCGTCCGTCGCATGAAGGTCGCGCGCGCCGTCGGGCAACACAGCCTCGAACGTGGGCCGTTCCAGTACGCCGGCGACGCGCGTGACCGAGGTGTCGTTGGAGAGCTCGTACGCCTCCACCACCGACCGGCTGCGAGCCGAATCCGGCGCCATGACCACGATGTGCCGTCCGCGCACATGGATGGGGACTGGCGTGCTCGTCGTGTCGTAGAGTATGAGATCGGCGTCGCCCCCGGTCGCGAATGCCTTCCTGAGCGGCTGCGTGAAGTATGCGATCCCGGCGTAACGACTCGAGACGAAATACAGCGCGCTCGAGTCGCCGGTCGGCCGATACCGGAACGAGAATCGGCCGCGCGCGTCGGCCCGCGTCGAATCGAGCGCTCCCGAACGATCGGTCCCGACGCGGTGCAGCGTCACCCAGACGCCGGGGAACGGGCCTCCCCCCGTGCCGGCTGCCAGCGTCACCGTGCCGTGAACTTGGCGAATCGAGTCAGCTGTTGCCGCGCGCGTGTGGGGAGCCTGGGCACCAATTGGCGCCGCCAGAAGCACTGTGCCCGCAACCATCACCGTCGCGATGGCCGCGCTACGGCTTGAACTTGCCAAAGTCTTCCGGGCGCAGTTGGGCGAGGTAGCGTTGTAACTCCTCGACGCTGCGCATGTGCGCGTCGAGCGTCTCGGAGCCGAACTCCGGCTCGGCCGCGTGCTCGCCGGCGGCTTCTCCGTCGCCCTCATCCGGGATCTGCGTGTCAGCCAGCAGCTCCTCGGCCGCGAACAGCGGCGCTCCACACCGGAGCGCGATGGCGATGCTGTCCGACGGGCGAGCATCCACAAGGTGCGTCTCGCCCTGCGAGACCACGTGCATCTCGGCGTAGAACGTTCCTTCGTGCACCCGGGAGATGTAGACCAGCTTCAGGGTTCCACCGAGCGTGGTAATGAGCGACGTCGCGAGGTCGTGCGTCATCGGGCGCGCCCGCTCGACACCGTCGAGGTGCACGGCGATGGATTCGGCCTCCGTCCGTCCAATCCAGATCGGGAGAATCCGGGTGCCGTTCTTCTCCTGCAGGATGACGACGAACGCGTTCGACGCGCTGTCGAGTCCGAGACGTGAGACGATGACCTCGACCACGAGCCTCCCCGCCGAAGTGTCCCTGCCGCGTTACGCGCGGACGGCCTTCTTCAGCTCCGCGGTTCTGTCAGTGCGCTCCCATGAGAAGAGCGTCACCTTCTTGCCGAAGCGCACCGCTCGTTCGCTCTGGCGCCCGAAGTGCCCGTACGCCGCGGTGTCGCTGTAGATCGGCTTGCGCAAATCGAGCGCCTCGATGATGCCCTTTGGCGTCAGATCGAACACCTGCTCAACCGCCTTCACGATCTTCATCTCGTCGACGGTCGCCGTGCCGAACGTGTCGACCATGACCGACACGGGTTTTACTACGCCAATCGCGTAGGCGACCTGCACTTCACACCTGGTCGCCAGTTCTGCGGCCACGATGTTCTTGGCGACCCAGCGCGCGGCATACGACGCGGAGCGGTCGACCTTGGAGGGGTCCTTGCCGCTGAACGCTCCACCACCATGCCGCCCCATCCCGCCATACGTGTCGACGATGATCTTCCGCCCCGTCAGGCCGGCATCTCCCTGCGGTCCGCCGATCACGAATCGTCCCGTGGGGTTGATGTGGTATTTCACGCCACGCGGGCGCAGTTCCTTGGGGATCACCGCCTCGATGATCTCACGGGTGACGGAGTCCTTGATTGTGGGATTCTTGACGCCGTCGCTGTGCTGGGTGGAGATCACGACCGTGTCGACGGCCACCGGACGGCCGTTCTCGTACATCACGCTCACCTGCGACTTGCCGTCGGGCCGCAGCCACGGAAGTGTCCCGTCCTTGCGGCGGTCCGCAAGGGCGCGCGCGAGCCGGTGCGCGAGCGTGATCGGCAGCGGCATCAGCTCCTCCGTCTCGTCGCAGGCGAAGCCGAACATCATTCCCTGATCGCCCGCGCCGCCGGTGTCCACGCCCATGGCGATATCGGCCGATTGCTGGTCGATGGTGGACATGACTGCGCACGTATGGGCGTCAAATCCGTAACCCGCCTCGGTGTAGCCGATACGTGCGATCGTTTCGCGCACGAGGGCCGGCAGGTGGACGTACGCTTCGGTGGTGATCTCGCCGAATATCGTCGCAAGGCCCGTCGTGACCATCGTCTCGCACGCCACGCGCGAGGCGGGATCCTTGGCAAGCAACGCATCCACGACCGCGTCCGAAATCTGGTCGGCCACCTTGTCGGGATGGCCTTCGGTGACGGACTCCGAGGTGAACAGATGGCGCTGGAGCACGTGGATTCGGATGACTGGGGAAGGCGCTTGCGCAGGGGCGTGAAAGCGAATGTTAAGTCACCGCGCATCGCGGTGCGAGGGGCAGCGGCTAGCCGCTGCCGTCGAGGGCTCCGGTCTTGATCTCCGCGTCAAGACGGACGCGCAACAAGGCCTCCGCCGCATGTGCGGTGCCGGCGTCGAGCGCTGCGAACGCGGCTGCGGCCGCCGCACTTGCATGAATGCCGCGAACGATCTGTTTCATGCGGGCCAGCGAGCGCGGCGAGACACTCAGCTGCCGAATGCCCAACCCGATCAGCGCAAACGCCATGAGTGGCTGTGACGCCATTTCTCCGCACACGCCGACTTCGAGCCCGTGCGCCGCACCCACCTGGATGGTGCGCTGAATGAGCCGCAGCACCGCAGGATGCAGCGGCGTGAAGCGCGTGGCGAGATTGGCGTTGCTTCGGTCTACCGCGAGCGTGTACTGCACGAGGTCGTTGGTACCGATGCTGAAGAAGGCGACATCCTTTGCAAGCGCGTCGGCGCACATGGCCGCTGCCGGGGTCTCGATCATGACACCCAGCGGGACCTCCGCGCGGTGCGGGACGCCACGCGCTGCTAGCTCGCGCGCGGCCTCGGCCAGCAGGAACCGGGCCTGTCGTACTTCGTCGACGGTGATGACGAGCGGAAGCATGACGCGCACGTCGCCGTGCATCGCCGCACGGAGCAGCGCGCGCAACTGCGTCTTGAAGATCTCCGGCTCGTCGAGGCACATCCGGATCGCGCGCCAGCCGAGAAAGGGATTCGGCTCGTGAGGATAGCCGCCCACGGGCAGCTTGTCGCCACCCAGGTCGAAAGTGCGGATGATCACAGGCTTGCCTTCGAACGCCCGGACGACCTTGAGGTATGCCGCCACCTGTTCGTCCTCGTCGGGAAGCGAGGCGCGTCCTACCACAAGGAACTCCGTGCGCATCAGCCCCACACCTTCGGCCCCGTTGTCCGCGCCCCGCTTCGCCTCGTCCGGCAGATCCACGTTCGCGAAAAGCGCGATGTGCACGCCGTCGGTGGTGATCGCTTCCTCGCCAGCGAGGCCGGAGAGGAACTCGCTCTCCCGGTTTTCGAGGGCGGCCCGCGCTGCCGCACTGGAGAGTTGCGCGGCGTTGGGCCGCGCGATGAGTGTGCCTTCAGTGCCATCGAGGATGACCCGGTCGCCCGCAACCAGCCGGCTCGTGGCATCGAGCAGGCCGACGACTGCGGGCAGGCCGAGCGACCGGGCCAGGATAGCGACATGCGACGTACGCGTTCCGGAATCCGTGGCGATTCCCGCGATGCGGTCGCGGTCGATCTGCACCGTGAGGCTGGGCGTAAGGTCCTGCGTCACCAGGATGGCGTTGCTGCCCTTGGGCACGTCAACGGGGTCATGGTCGGGCAAGCCAAGCAGAATGGAGAGCACGCGGATCTGGACATCCACCAGGTCGCTGACGCGCTCGCGCATCATCGCGTGATGCGAGCGGCCGAAGTGCTCGCGCCACTCGAGCATTACGAGGTCGAATGCGCGCTCCGCCGTGAATTTCTGCCGCACGACCGACCGGATGCGCTCCCGAAGGTCGCCGTCCTCGAGGATGGAGATCTGGACGTCGAATATCGCGGCCTCGGCCGGGCCCGCAGTGCTCGCAGCACGGTCACGCACATCGCGCAGGCGCCTGATCGCGCTCACGAAGGCCTCATCCAGGCGGTCCAGTTCGAGCGGAATCTCGCTCTCGTCAATGATCCGCACCGGTACGTCGGGCACCTCCCAGCGCAGGAGGTAGACCGGGCCAACAACGATACCGGGTGAGGCCGAGATTCCGAGCAGCGACGATGGCATGCGCGAGCGGTCAGGTCTCGCCGAAACGGCTGGCGATCAGCGCCGCGAGCTCGTCAAGCGCTGGTTCGGCGTCGGCGCCGTCGGCCCGCACGGTCACGCTGGCGCCACACTCGGCTGCCAGCATCATGACGCCCATGATGCTCTTGCCATTCACCTCAAGACCGTCGCGGACGAGGGTGATATCTGACGTGAACCGGGCCGCAGCCTTGACGATCGCGGCCGCCGGTCTCGCGTGAATGCCGTGCCTGTTCGTCACCGTCACCTGTCGCTCGATCATCAGTGCGCCACGGAGAAGAGTATGAAGACAGCCAGAGCCACCACCGCAAGTCGCCAACCCTCGGCGCGGCCGTGGAGGCGCGTGAGTGCCGCGGCCCCGAGTGCTGCGCACGCAAGGACGATGGGGAGCCACGGGAGGAGTCCGAACGACGTGTGCTGTCCGGGCGAAGTGACGAGCTGTTCCGGCTCGATCACCCCGCGAATGGCCAGCGGAATGGCAATGCCGCCGATCACGGCAGCTGCCTTCCCCACGTAGGCCGGGCCCTGGCGGAATAGCGGTGCGCCGAGGGCTGGCGCCACCCGCAGGCCGTCCCGATAGCCCACGCGGAGCCCCCACACGCGGAGTGCGACATGCCCCGCATTGTATGATCCGAGAAACAGCAGAGCGACGCCGGCCGGCGATGCGCCCAGTCCGAACGACGCGAGTGCAAGCAGAGAGCATGCGGGCAACCACCCCGCCCACACGAGCCGGTCTCCCACGCTGCCCAGCGGCCCACAGCAGGCGGCACGGAATTTCTCGATGCGTTCCGGATCCTCGAAGGAAAGTTCCGCGCGCGCGATCGCCCCGACGGCGACTCCCGCCAGATACGGGTGGGAGTTGAAGTAGCCGCCCTGCCGCGCCATCGCAGACCGGTATGCCTCGCCTCGCGTCCCACCAGGCAGCAGGCGGAGGGCGGGCTCAACGGCAAATGCAATGCCGTTGCCCGCCATCGTCTCGTAGTTCCACGCTCCCTGCACCGCGAACAGGCGAAGGAAGATCGCGGCCCGCGTACGCAGCGGAAGGCGCGGCGGCGCCGTCACGCTGCCACCAGCAGGCAAGTGCCCAGAGCAAGCCCGCCGAGGAAGAGCCAGGGTGCACTCTTGAATGTGTGTGTCACGTTCCAGACGGCAGCGCCACCCACGGCGCCCGCGAGCGCTACGACCACCGCTCGCGAGAGGGCGGCATCGGCCTTCCACCCGGCAAGCAGCTCGTGCGCAAGCGGCAGGAACAGCAGGAGCACGAGGCCCGTAAGGATGGCGCCGCGCACGAAATCGGATGTCAGTCCCCACAGCTGCAGGGCGGTGATGGAGTCAGCCGTGACCTCTCCGCGATTCGCCGTCGCCCGACGCGCGATGAGCCGCCGGTGCTGCACCATGGACCACCCACCAGCGGCGGCCGTGACCAGGGCCGCGAATACCGAGACGGCGAGGGCGCCCCCGCTCGCTGCAGGTTGCGTGCTGTAGAGGGCGCCGCCAACAACACTCGCGGACCCCCACTCGGGATAGCGGCTCGCTCCGAAAGGCAGCATTTCCAGGGCGAAGAGCTCCAGCACGACGCCCACGAGCAGCCCTCGCCCCGGATCGCCTACGAGCGCCCCTGCCAGGGTCGCGGCCACGAGCGGGCGTGAGATCATCGCCTGCGGAAAGCTCACCACGTCGAGCCCAAGCAGGGCCCCGAGCAGCGCGAGCGGGAGGATGCTGGCGACCAGTGTCATGCGCCCGAACCGGCCAGTAGTTCGTCCAGCGGCACGGGCGCCGCCGAAGGGACGTCTTGCGCAGTGACCGACACGCCGCGCGCGGCGAGGCCACGCAACGCATGCTCCTCGTCGGGTGAGAGGAACACATACCGCAGGCGCGGAGCGCGGTCCGCCCGATGATGGAGTCCACCGAGGTTCACCTGCCGCACCGTGCCGGTCGCCTCGACGAGACGGCGCATGGTCTCGACGTCGGCCGTCAGCAGAAGTCCGGGTCGCGGATCGGCCTGGTAGGCGCCAAGATGCTTGATCGCGGCAGCCGCGGATTCGAATTTCACCTCCATCTCAGGCGGTGTTCCCATCCGATAGAGTTCCTGCTCCCACTCGCTGCCCGCGACCCCATCGTCGACCAGGAGGACGAAGGCGACGTTGAGCGCCCGGCCCCACCCGACCACCACCTGCCCGTGAATGAGGCGGTCGTCAATCCGGTAGAGCTCAATGGGCACGGCTGCCCTCCGCCCGATTCAGGGACGGTGTAACGGTGATCGCCTCGCGCCCCCTGTCGGCCGCGCGATCCGCTGCCAGCCGGACTTCACCACTGCCAAGGGCGTACTCGAGCAACATTGGAAGATTTGCGCCGGTCACCACGATGAGCCCCGGTACCTCGTGCGCAAGTCGGCGCGCCGCGATCGTGCAGCTCCCCCCCGGGAGGTCGGTGAAGATCACGCGGGCGCCCAGCGCGGTGACGGCCTCGCGCAACGCAGCGTCGAGGCCGCCGGCGTCGAGCGAGCTGTTGCTCAGGGCACGAAAGGCGTGCCCCACTCCGCCGATATGCTGTACGGCCGAAATGATCCCGGAGGCGAACTCGCCGTGCCCGGCCACCACCGCGCGCAGATCGGATGAGGACTCGTCCCCGGGGGCGCTATTCGTCATCATCCTGAAGGTAGCGACCAACATCGGCCGCTTGTCGCATCTTGGACTTGAGACCCTCGTTGAACGACTCGGCGGAGTGAATCCCGCTGTAGCGCAGGAGATGGTTCATCGCGATCACCTCGGCAATCACCGTCAGGTTCTTGCCCGGGTTGAGCGGCACGGTGATTCTGGGCAACTCGACTTCCAGAATGGCCGTGGTCTCGCCATCGAGTCCGGTGCGGTCGGGAGACTTGAGTGCGTCCCATTGCTCGAGCACGACAACCACCTCGATGCGCTTCTGCTGGCGCACCGCGTGAATGCCGAAGATCTTCGGGATGTCGATGAGTCCGACGCCGCGAATCTCCATGAAATGATGCGAAAGCTCGTGGCCGCGGCCGATGAGGACGTCGGCGCCGCGGCGCGTGACGACCACCAGATCGTCGGCTACCAGCCGGTGCCCGCGCTCGACGAGATCGAGCACGCATTCTGACTTGCCGATGCCGCTCGCGCCGGTGAAGAGCAGGCCGACACCGAAGACGTCGGCCAGCGACCCGTGGAGGTTGGTGGAGGGCGCGAACTCGTTTTCCATGAAGGGCACGACGCGCCGGTAAAACTCGAGCGTCTTGAGCCGCGAACGAAGGATTGCCACGCCGGCCGTGGCCGCCTCCTCCTCGAACCCCGGCGGGAGGGCGAGGCCCTTTGTAACCATCACGCACGGGATCGGATACGAGAAAAACACACGAATATTCTTCCGCCGCTCCGCGTCGCTGAGCGACGCCAGGTATGACACTTCTGTTTCCCCGAGCACCTGCACACGCTGGTGGACGAAGCGGCCCGTATAGCCAGCGAGCACGAGGCCAGGCCCCGACGCGTCCGGCATGGTAACGTGGCGCTGCAAACCGGCCGGACTCCCCAGCAGCTCCAGCTGCAGCGGGCCCTTCAGCCGCTCGTAGAACTGCGCAACGGTGAGTGATGACATTCTAATCTCCAGCCTGCGTCACGCAGGCAAGATGCGCTTCGGTCTCGTCGGCGGCGCGCGTCCAGGTGAAGGTTTCGGCAAAGGCGCGAGCCCTCACGCCCATGGCGGACACCAGCTCGCGAGACTCCGCCAGACGACGAAAGGCCGCTGCCAATGCGGGGACGTCGCCGTGCGGAACGAGAAAGCCGGTGACGCCGTCCCGCACCGATTCCCGAATACCGGGCGAGTTCGACGCCACTACCGGCGTCCCGCACGCCTGGGCTTCCATATTGGTGAGCCCCCACCCCTCCTTGGGTGAGGCCAGCACCAACGCCCAGCTCCGCCTGAGCAGTGCGAGCTTTTCGTCTTCGCTGATGAACCCAAGAAACCGGACGCGATTCCCGAGGTCAAGCGAGCGCACGAGGGCCTCGAGTTCGGTGCGGTAGCTGCCGGACCCGGCAATGTCGAGGGTCGCGTCGTCGCGCCCCAGGGCCGCGAACGCCCGAACGACGAGATCGACGCCCTTGTACTTCTTGAGGCGGCCGAGATAGGCGAACGATGGGTGCGCAGTGCGGCTCGCGAGGCTGGGCGTGTAGTGCTGGAGACTGACGCCGGGATAAATGATCGTCACATGCTCGCGCGCGATACCCCGTTGCACCAGGTCATCCGCCGTGCTCTCGCTGATGGCCTGGAAGGGCACGGGCTGGTACACCAGGGACAAGGGTCGCTCGCTGAGCCAGACGGCGGTGGCAAGTGGCCACGCAAGTTCCTGAAAGGCCGTCCCGCCGAAAAGGTGGGGCACGCAAGCTACGCTTCGCGCACGCGCTCCCCAGAGCGGCGTGTAGAGGGGCGCCTTGTTGATATCCTCCAGCAGAATGTCGAACGGCACGCCGGAAAGTTGACGGCGCCAGTACCGCCGCGCCTTCAGTGCGAACGACTGGCGCGTCCCTACGCGGTGGACGTCGATGCCGCCGATTGTCGCGCGGGGAAGAGAGCCCGGCCAGCCACCGCAGAGCAGACTGACCTGGTGGCCTCGCGCCGCGAGACGTTCGAAGATCTCGTGAAGGTGGATCTCGGCGCCGCCCCCCAGTGGATTCTCGCGGTCCTGCCAGTTGACGACGAGAATCCTCAACGGAGACAGCCCATGCGCCGCGCAAGCGCATCGAGCACGCCGTTCACGAAGCGGGCGCTCTGCTCGCTTCCGAACCGCTCGGCCAGCCGCACGGATTCCTGGATCACCACGCGGGGAGGAGTCGTGCCTTCGTGCAGCTCTGCCGCACCGAGCCGGAGCACGCAGCGCTCGATCACGCCAAGGCGCTCGAGTCGCCAGTTGGTGGTGACGTCGGCGAGCTCGGCGTCCAGCCCTCCACCCTCCGCCACCACGACGCGAAGCAGGTTCGCGGCAAACGCGCGTTCGTCCGCGGCGACGCCGAGGTCGTCCCACATGACCCTGGCCACGCGCTCGAGTTCGCGGCCGCCGCGCAGGTCACAGGCATAGAGCGCCTGGAGGGCGCGCGAGCGGCCTCGTGTCTCAACCCGGGGCATCGTCCGCGCCGTCGTCGTGCGCGGTATCGAGACGCGCGAACAGATCGGCCATCTCCAGCGCCGCAAGCGCTGCGTCCCATCCCTTGTTGCCGTGCGCACCACCCGCGCGCGCCATTGCCTGTTCGACATCATTCGTCGTCAGCAGCCCGAAGCCGATGGGAATGTTGAACTCCTGTTGCAGCGATCCCAGCGCGCGCACCGCTTCACCGGCGATGTAGTCGAAGTGCGGCGTCTCCCCGCGTACCACCGCACCGACGGCAACCAGAGCGTCGTAGCGATCGCTGGCCAGCAGGCGCTCGACCGCCGTCGGGAGTTCCCACGCGCCGGGCACCCATACCACGTCTACGTCGTCGAACGCCACCCCATGCCGCACGAGGCAGTCTACCGCACTCTCGACCAGCTTGGTGGTGACCTCGCTGTTGAAGCGGCTGCCGACCACCGCGAAGCGGCGGCCCTCGCCACGGGGCAATCCGCTGAACTCGGCCATCAGAGCGCGCGCAAATGACCGAGCTTCCGCCGCTTCGTCTCGAGGTATTGCGCATTCTCCTCGGACTCCGGCGCGATGAGGGGGACGCGCTCGTCGACGCGAAGGCCGTACCCCTCGAGGCCCACGAGCTTTTTCGGATTATTCGTGATTGGCTTGATGGAGTGGAGCCCCAGGTCGAGCAGAATTTGCGCGCCTATTCCATAGTTGCGAAGGTCGGGCGCGAAGCCGAGGCGTTCGTTCGCCTCCACGGTATCCGCCCCCCGATCCTGCAGTTCGTATGCCTTGAGCTTGTTGAGCAAGCCGATTCCGCGTCCTTCCTGGTCGAGGTAAACGATCACTCCCCGGCCCTCACGCGATACAAGCTCCATCGCGCGATGCAGCTGCCACCCACAGTCGCATCTGCCCGAGTGGAACACGTCACCCGTGAGGCACTTGGAGTGCATGCGCACCAGCACACCCTCCGCGCCGCTGACGTCGCCGAACACGAGCGCCACGTGCTCGTGCGCATCGACATCGTTCCGGTAGCCGATGATCCGGAAATCGCCGAAGTCCGTGGGCAAGCGCGCTTCGGCCACGCGATGAACGAGCCGCTCGTTGCGCAACCGGTGAGCGACCACCTCGGCGACCGTTATGAACGTGAGCCCATGCTGCTGCGCGAACCGATCGAGTTCGGCGCGCTTGGCCGTCGCGCCCTCCGCAGTCAGGATCTCGCAGAGGACTCCGGCCGGCTGGAGCCCGGCGAGACGCATGAGGTCCACGGCGGCCTCCGTATGTCCCACTCGCTGCAGCACGCCGCCTTCGCGCGCACGCAGCGGATGGACATGGCCGGGGCGGCGCAGGTCCCCCGGCATCGCGTGCGGATTGGCGGCTGCACGAATCGTTGCGGCCTGGTCGGAGGCGCTGATGCCGGTGGTCACGCCAAACCGGGGCGCGGCATCGACCGTCACCGTGTATGCCGTGCGCAGTGCGTCCGTGTTTTCGGGCCCCATCATCGGGAGGTCGAGCTGAGTCACGCGTTCGGGGCTGAGGGCGAGGCAGATCATCCCCTTTGCATTCATCAGGAAGTTCACCATCGCCGGCGTGATGAACTCGGCCGCGCAGATCAGGTCACCCTCGTTCTCGCGGTCCTCGTCGTCAGCAACTACGAGAAACTTTCCAGCGCGGAGATCCTCTATTGCCTGCTCTATGAATCCAAGCTTCATGGTCGTCAGACGGAGGACGGAATGGAGAAGAGTGACGCGTTCGCCGTCATCAGGCGCTGCACGTACTTCGCCAGGATGTCGGATTCGACGTTCACGCGGTCACCAGCGCGCAGGCCGCCGAGCGTGGTATGGCGCACCGTGAACTCGATGAGTGAGAGTTGCACCGTTTGGGCGTCGTGGATCGCATTGACCGTGAGGCTGACCCCGTCCACGCATATGGAACCGAGCGGTACCACGAGGGGCATGAGCTGCGCCGGCATCAGCAGATCAACGAGCAGTGCGTCGCCGTGTGGCGCCGTTCGCGTTACCTCGGCCACGGCGTCGACATGTCCTTGCACGAGGTGGCCTCCGAACCGCCCGCCAGTCGCGAGCGCGCGCTCGAGATTCACACGGCGGCCCACGGCCCATTCGCCAACGGTGGTGCGTCCGGCCGTGGTCGAGACGGCCGCCACGGAGAACCAGTCATCGTGCCGCTCGCGTACAGTGAGGCACGCCCCATTCACGGCGACGGACTCGCCGGCCACAACGTCCGGATACCGGGAGCGAATGCGGAACTCGCGGCCCGCGTCGGTCGATGCGGCAGCGTCGATCGTTCCCACATCGGTGATGAGGCCGGTGAACATGATGGGATGAAGGTGTTCAGGACGCGGGCGGCAGCTCGCTGACTGCGTAGAGGGACATGAGATCGTCGCCCAGCTCGCGGCGCTCGATCACCCTGAGCCGCTCGATTCCGGGCGCCCCTCCGAATGCCGGAAGCGCGCCCTCACCGAGCAGCACCGGAGACTGGAAGATAATGAGGCGGTCCACCATGCCGGCCGCCAGCAGTGCCGCGGAAAGCCCCGCGCCACCTTCGACGAGCATCGCTCGAACTCCTCGACGGTGCAGCGCTTGCAACGCCCCGTGGAGCCCGGGCACACGTTCGACCGTCACGCCCGCCGCTTCGAGCGCCGCGGTTCGGACATACGCCGGGGTCTGAGCCAGGACAAGCACCGGCACGCGGCCCGCCGTCTTGACCAGTTTCGCGTCGAGCGGAAGGCGCGCCGTGCGGTCAAACACCACGCGCAGCGGGGCGACGCGGGGTCGGCGCCCATGTCGCACGGTAAGAAGCGGGTTGTCAGCCAGCACGGTCCCTATCCCGACTGCTACCGCGTCGCTCTGGGCGCGCAGCCGGTGTACCAGGGTGCGTGCTTTCTCTCCCGAGAGCTGGCGCGTTGCCCGTGATGCATCTGCGATAGCGGCGTCGAGAGACACGGCGAGCTTGAGCGTCACCCACGGACGAGTGGACCCGGCGGCCTGGAAAAAAAATGGCGCATTGAGCTCGCGCGCGACGGCCTCCTCGAGGCCGAACTCGACCGTGATTCCCGCCGCAGCCAGGCGCTCCGCGCCACCCGCAGACTCTTCGCCTGGATCGCGCACCGCCGCCACCACGTGTCGAACCCCCGCCGAAATGAGGGCGTCGACGCAAGGAGGCGTCTTGCCGTGGTGATCGCACGGTTCGAGCGTCACAAAGATCTCAGCGCCCCGCGCGAGATCGCCTGCCGCGGCCAGCGCACCAATCTCGGCGTGCGGTCCGCCGAAACGCGCGTGTAGTCCTTCGCCGACGATCTTTCCGTCGCGCACGACGACGGCGCCGACCATCGGGTTCGGCGCCGTCTGACCCCACCCGCGCCGCGCGAGGGCGAGCGCCCGCCGCATCCACGTGCGCGCGCTGTCTCCGCGCGCAACGCTCACCCGCGGCGGGTCGGTCACGCTCAGAAACTGGCGCGCAAGCCCGCGGTAAAATAGGTGCGCGACTTGCTCGCCGGTGACCCGAAGTCGTTGAGCAGCGCCGGCGTGCTGCCACCGGTGGCCTGGCCAACTTCCACCACCATTTTCGCAACCAGAAGATTGATGATCGCACCAACAAACATGTTCCTGCGGGTCATCGTCATGCCCGCCGTTCCGCTACCCGAACCGCCACCGTTCACCTGCACCGCCACCTGAGACGACGCGTCGTACATGTCCTGCCCGATCCCTGCCGACAGTCCGCCCAGCAGCGGCAGGCTCTTTGACGCGGCCAGCCGCCACGCACTCGTCTTGATCGAAAAATTGTTGATTGCGATCGTGCCACCCGGGTTCAATCCCGATCCCTGGACCGTGCCCGTCACCGTGTAGGTGGGGAGGTCGCGCTTCAGATATGTCAGCGAGACACCCGGCGAAAGCAAGGATTCCTCGAGCACACCCACCCGCAACCCGTATCCCAGTTTCGTGTTTCCTCCCGACGCCTTGCCCTGCACCTGTCCGCCGCTCAAATCGGGCAGATACGTCACTGTCAGGAGTGCATCGATCCCGCCAATGTGCGTCACGCCCAGCGAATATCCGCGCCACACGCCAATGGCCGCATTGACCGAGGCCGCGGGTACGAACTGGTGAGCGCTTGTGAAGGCCGTGCTGGCTTCCGTCGCGCTGAAGCCCACGTTGTCGAGCTTGGGGAACGAACCATTCACGGCTGTTGCCCGCAGGTCAATGACAAATTTGCCAAGGCCGCCGAGCGATCCGCCCTGTCCAATGGTCGCGTTGCCGCCGGCCTGCGCCGTGGCGATCTGCGGCGTGAGAAAGTTCACGAGGTCCACCGTCTTGCGACATGCGTCCGCGATGTACGCGCCGCCGGTACAGGACTGCGCCTGCGCAGCCGGCGCCAGCGTTGACGCCAGCACCCCACAGATCATCAGTCGTCCTGTCATTTGTTGCCTCTCCCGTGAAGGAAAACGGAGCCCGATCCCGCGACGACCGTTCCCATGGTCCATGCCCCCACTCCACCGGCGGTGGCGGTTTCGCACACGCGTCTCGCCCCCGCGCCGTCGGTGATGACGACCATGCCGACGCCCATATTGAAGGCCCGGAACATCTCGTCATGGTCTACGTGGCCGGCGCGCTCTAGTACCCGGAAGACGCCCGGAACATCCCAGGAGGTCACATCCACCACGGCGTCCAGCGTGGGCGGCAAGGCGCGGTCGAGGTTGCCGGGTATGCCGCCGCCGGTGATGTGAGCCATGGCATGGATGTGGCTCAATATTGGGCGTAACACCGGCAAGTACGACCGGTGAACGGCGAGCATCACGTCCGCGACCGACCCGTTCGCGTCCGGGAAGGCGTCATGGGGACCTAGCCTGAGGCTCTCCGCTACAATCCGCCGCGCGAGTGAATACCCGTTCGTGTGCAAGCCGGAACTCGCGAGGCCCACCAGCACGTCGCCTGCCCGCACGAGTGATGGACCGAGCACTCTGTCCTCCTCCACCCATCCCACGATGAATCCCGCCAGGTCGTAGTCCGGAGGCGTGTAGAGGCCGGGCATCTCCGCCGTCTCGCCGCCCATCAACGCGCAACCGTTCTCGCGGCAGCCCGCCGCAACGCCCGCCACAATCGCCTCGACGGTCTCGGGTACCAGCACGCCGAACGCCACATAGTCCAGAAAGAACAGCGGGACTGCGCCCTGCACCAGAATGTCGTTCACGCAGTGGTTCACGAGGTCATGCCCCACCGTGTCATGCCGGCCCGCGTCGATGGCGACCTTGATCTTGGTCCCCACGCCGTCAGCGCTCGATGCGAGCAGGCCGTGCCGTGCGTCCTCCGGCATGCGGAAGAGCCCGCCGAAGCCGCCGAACGCACTTCGCGTGCCGGCGGTGAAGGTGGACTCGACCAGCTTCCTGATGCGCTGTTTGGCATCGTTCGCCGCGGCAATGTCCACGCCCGCTTTGCGATAGTCGAGCTGCTTCACGTCCCGCGTCACGCGCGGAGCGTCTTGTCGAACGATACGAGTTCGAAGAACTCAGCCACGCGCGACTCGATGTCGGATCGTGTGATCTCGAGCAGACGCGTGATCGAGAATCCTTCCACGACAAACGAGCCCATGGCCGACCCATGGATCACGGCGCGGCGCAGGTTCCCTTCGCTCAGGTCACCGGTGCGTGCGAGATAACCGATGAATCCTCCCGCGAATGAATCACCGGCGCCCGTGGGGTCAAAGACTGCCTCCAGTGGATATGCGGGCGCGTAGAACACGCTGGATTTCGTGAACATGAAGGCTCCGTGCTCGCCCTTCTTGATCACGACGGTCTGCGGTCCGCGTGCAAGGATCCAGCGAGCGGCCTTGACGAGGTTGGCGCACTCGCTGAGCTGCCGTGCCTCGCCGTCGTTGACCGTGATGAGGTGCACGTGAGGGAGCAGCGCGAGCAGGTCGGCGCGACGGCTTTCGATCCAGAAGTTCATGGTGTCGCACGCCACGAGTGTCGGCTTGTCCACCTGGTTCAGCACGTCGAGCTGGAGGCGCGGATCGATGTTGCCGAGAAAGACGAACTTCGCCGAACGAAATTGCGCGGGGATTTTTGGCCTGAAGTGGGAGAACACACCGAGCCGCGTCTCGAGCGTCTCGGCCGAGTTCAGATCGTGACGGTAGCGTCCCCGCCAGCGAAACGATTCGCCGCTCGCGCGCTCGAGACCCGACAGGTCGACACCACGCGCAGCGAGCACCTCCAGCTTTTCCACAGGGAAATCGTCGCCGACGACCCCTACGAGCTGCACCGGTGTCAGGTGGATGGCGCTCGCGGCGAAGTACGTCGCGGAACCGCCGAGTACATCATCGGCCTTGCCGAAGGGTGTCTCCACCGAATCCAGCGCGACACTGCCCACGACGAGCACGCTCACATGCGCTCCGGAGTGGAGACGCCGAGGACGGACAATGCATTCACGAGCACCGTGCGAGCGGCTTTCGCGAGCGCGAGGCGCGCGCGCATCACGGGTTCACCCTCGCCGAGTACGTGGTGCTTGTGGTACCAGGTGTGAACCAGGCGCGCCGTTTCGTGCAGATAGGTGGCCACGCGGTGCGGCTCCAGCGTGGCTGCGGCTCCTTGCACGACCTTGGGCCAATCGAGGAGCGCCTTGATCAGCTCGCGCTCCTCGGGTTTTGCCAGGCATTCCCATTTCACACCCTCGCTCGCTATGGCGGCGTCGTCGATTTCGCCAACGCGGAAAATGCCGCAGAGGCGCGCGTGCGCCATCTGGATGTAGTACACGGGATTCTCTTCCGATTGCGAACGCGCAAGGTCGACATCGAACACGAGTTGAGAATCTCCCTTGCGCATGAGGAAAAAATACCGCACCGCGTCGCGTCCCACCTCGTCGATCAGGTCGCGAACGGTGACGTAACTCCCCGCGCGCTTGGAAAGCTTCACCTCTTCACCGCCCTTCACGACCGTGACCATCTGATGGAGCACATACTCGGGGTATCCCGGGGGAATGCCCCTTTCGAGCGCCTGCAGCCCCACGCGCACGCGTGTCACCGTGCTGTGGTGATCTGCGCCCTGCACGTCAATGGCCCGGTGAAATCCCCGTTCGAACTTGGTGAGATGGTACGCAACATCGGGCACGAAGTACGTGGGCTCGCCACCCTTTTCCGCGCTCCGCCGCATGACGCGGTCCTTGTCGTCGCCGAAGTCCGTCGTCCTGAGCCAGAGCGCGCCATCCTTTTCGTACGCGTGTCCCGCTTCCTCGAGACGTCGCATGGTCTTCTCGACGAGTCCGTCGGTGTAGAGCGACGACTCCAGATAGTAGACATCGAACGCCACACCGAATGCCTTGAGGTCCATGTCCTGCTCTGCACGCAGCGTCTTGACCGCGAATGCGCGTACCCCGGCGAGGTCATGGCCCAGAGGATCGGACGGAGTCGCGCCGCGGTACTGTTGGGCAATCTCGGCGATGTATTCGCCATGGTAGCCGCCCTCGGGGATCGCGAGCGCCTCGCCCCCAAGTGCGCGCAAACGGGCCTGGACGCTCAACGCGAGGTTCTGGACCTGTCGGCCGCCGTCGTTGTAATAGAACTCGCGTGTGACCGTCCAGCCCGTGTATTCGAGCAAGAGGGCGATGGCGTCACCAAGTGCGGCCTGCCGACCATGGCCCACGTGCAATGGGCCGGTGGGATTTGCCGACACGAACTCCACGTTCACTCGCGCGCCTTGTCCGGCGTTCGAACGACCAAAGGCCGGACCCAGCGCGAGCACCAGTTGGAGTCCGCTCGCGAGCGAGCCAGCCGCGACCCGGAAATTGATGAACCCCGGTCCCGCGATAGTCGCCTCGGCGACGCCCGCCCTGGCGAGATCCATCGCCGCGACCAGGTCCTTGGCGATGTCTGCGGGCTTCCGCCTCAGTGGCCGCGCGAGAGTCATCGCCAAGCTAGTCGCCCAGTCTCCGTGCGTGGGGTCCCGCGGTCGCTCAACGACCGGCTGGACATCGTCAGGTGCGCCGAGGGTTCGAGCCGCGCGAACGAGTTCGTCGCGCAGGACAGCATCCCTTCCGTCGGCGCTCAATCCTTGCCGCCCCCATTCTTGGGTCTCGCCGGGGGTGCCGGGACTGCGGATGCCTTTTTCTCGCGCTTATCGCCCTTGTCGGATTTCGCGTCGGCTTTTCGCTTCTCTCCCTTCTCGACATTGGCGCTCTTCTCGCTCCCCTCGCTCTTCCCGCCCTTGCCTGCGCCTGCCCCAAGTTCGCCTGCCGTGGCCGGTGCTTCAGTCTTTGCGCCCTCGGCTTTTGACGCTGCCGACTCGGACTGCGCTGTAGCAGCCTTCTCCACCTTGTCGCGCTGGTCCTTTTTGCCGTCCTTGCCGTAGTCGGTGATATAGAAGCCGGAGCCTTTGAAGACAAAGCCCCCGCCAGCGGACATCCGCCGTGCCGCCAGCTTGCCGCACTTAGGGCACGGAAGCTCCGCTGAGGCGAGGCTGATCTTCTGCACGAACTGCTCGAACTCGTGCCCATCGGGGCAGCGGTATTCGTACGTTGGCACGGTGGGCGATGGCGAGAGGCGGGCGTCGATCGTAACCCTCGCAACTTATTCCTCGCGCGATGGTCCTACAAGCGCCGGAAGTTCTTTCCAGACAGGCGGATACGTTGCGTCACGCCGGGCGGTACCGGCCCCACGCCTGTTCCAGCGTGTCGCTTATCTCGCCCACAGTCGCCCGTGCGCGAACGGCAGTGATCATAAGTGGAATGAGCGCCGGCTCCGGCGACCCAGTGCGCGGAGCGGCCGCGCCGAGCGCTGCGAGCGCAACCCTCACCGCGCCGGAATCCCGCCGGGCCTTCAGGGCCTTCACACGCGCCACCTGCTCACTCTCGAGCCTGGAATAGTCGGGAGCGGGAATCACGGGCGGGGCTTCCCCATCGGCGAACTTGTTGACGCCCACAATGACGGCCTGCCCGCTCTCCACCGCCAGTTGTTGTTCGTATGCGCTGCGTGCAATCTCGTCCTGGAAAAAACCGGCCTCGATGGCCTTCGCGCTCCCGCCGAGGGCATGGACCTTGTCGAGCAGTTCAATGGC
>DASZZO010000319.1:0-52890 GCA_035544915.1 Gemmatimonadaceae bacterium
CGGGCAGCCCGGAAAGCCGTTACGCGGCAGTCTCGCCACGCGACGCGATCCGGTCCCATTCCCGGCACGCAATGTTGTGGCCATTCTTCCCGGCTCGGATCCGAAGATGCGCGGTCAGTACGTCTCGCTCTCCGCGCACAACGACCACGTCGGGTTCGCCAATAGCACCGTGGACCATGACTCGATTCGCGCCTACGACCGCGTCGTGCGTCCCATGGGTGCCGACAGCCCTGCGCGGCCTGCCACGGCCGCGGAGCAGCCGCTTATCAGAAAGATTCTTGATTCGCTTCGCGCCATCCGCGGGCCGCGCGCGGATTCCATCATGAACGGGGCGGACGACGACGGCAGCGGAACCGTCGCGCTGCTCGAGGTCGCCAAGGCGCTCGTGCACCAACGTCCGAAGCGGTCGATCCTCTTCGTGTCGCACACGGCGGAAGAGAATGGACTGCTCGGCTCGCTCTGGTTCACGAGCCATCCCACCGTCCCCCGCGACTCGATCGTCGCCGAGGTGGACGAGGATATGGTAGGGCGGGGGAGCGCCACCGACGTTGCCGGTGGCGGCCCGGAGTACCTCGAAGTGGTCGGCTCCAGGCGCCTTTCGACCGAGTTCGGCGACCTGCTCGAACAGGTGAACGCCGCGCAACCCATGCCATTCAGGTTCAACTATCAATTCGACGCGCCGGGCCATCCGCTGCAGTATTACTGCCGCGCCGACCATTTCAGCTATGCGCGCTTTGGAATCCCCAGTGTTTCGCTTTCACGCGGTGAGCACCTCGACTACCATCAAGTGACTGACGAGTCGCAGTACATCGACTACGACGTGCTGGCGCGCGTCGCGCGATTGACGCACGACGCGGCCCTGCGGATTGCCAATCTCGACCATCGGCCCCTTCTCGACCGGCCGAAACAGGACCCCAGGACGCCGTGCGTGCAGTAGAGGGCAGTCGACCACCTGACCCTATTGGAGGCAGATCCAAGTGTTTCTCCGTCTGATTGTCGCGATAACGGCGACCGCCGTATCCCTTCCCCTCGCCCCCCGAACGCTCTCATCGCAGGCCGCTCCGGCGGCCGCCGCGCCGGCCGCGAACCCCAAGGACGTCGCATCCGCCGACGGGATCATCGGCGCGCTCTACGACGTCATCTCGGGCCCCGCGGGCCAGAAACGCGACTGGGCTCGCTTCCGCTCGCTGTTCGTCAGCGGTGCCCGGCTCGTTCCCACCGGACTTGGCCAGGACCGGAAGGCGCGAATCCGGGCGGTCACACCCGACGAATACGCCGCCAACGGCCCGCGGATGGAGGAGGCGGGGTTTTTCGAGCGAGAGATCGGTCGCACGGCCGAGACGTTCGGAAACATCACCCACGCCTTCAGCGCCTATGAATCGAAGCATGCCGCGACGGACGAGAAGCCATTCGCGCGCGGCATCAACAGCATTCAGCTGTTCAACGACGGTACGCGTTGGTGGGTCGTGACGATTTTCTGGGATAGTGAACGCGAAGGGAATCCCATTCCGGCAAAGTACCTGGGCAAGCCGGGCGGCAGCGGCGAGTAGCGGCGGACGGTGCTGACGGCTCCTCGCTTCGGCACCCAGCCGATATCCCGCAGGCGCGCCCTGCGCGTGGGGGCGGCCGTCGCCATCGCAACCGTAACAACGGGGTGCAGCGGCGACTGGCAGGAGCAAGATGGGGCACCTCACACCGACGGCGCACGCCTCAAGGCGCGGCCCAATCGCAAACGCGCGGGTGCCGCGCCAGGCCTGGCGGATCTCGCGCTCGACGCAAATCGCCAATGCCTGCTCTACGTTCCACCCTCGTACACGGCCGAAAAGCCCGCACCCTTCGTCCTGGGGCTGCACGGCGCGACGCAACGTGCAGCCGGGCACATGAATCTCATACGGCCCTATGCCGAAGCGGCGGGGCTCATCCTGCTTGCCATCGATTCGCACGGCAACAGCTGGGATGCCATCCGCGGTGATTTCGGCGTCGACATCGCGCTCATCGACGCGGCCCTTACCAAGGCGTTCGACCGCTGCTCCGTGGACCCGGCACGTGCCTGCGTGGAGGGATTCTCCGACGGGGCCACCTACGCCATCGCGCTCGGGCGGGCGAATGGCGACCTGTTCCGCCGCACCGTCGCGTTCTCCCCCGGGTTCGTAATACCAGCGGAGCCCCATGACAAAACGCGATTCTTCATCTCTCACGGCACGCGGGACGCCATCCTGCCGATCGACCGTGCTGGCCGCCCCGTCGTCGCCGAGCTACGGCGCGAGGGGTTCGAGGTCGAGTTTCGCGAGTTTGACGGGCCGCACACCGTGCCGCCCGACATTGCGAAGGCGGCAGCGAGCTGGGTCGCGAACGGGGACCGCGGCTGACACGGAAATCAGCGCAGTTGATCGTGGGCATCCGCGCCGTCCCCGTGCCGTCCCGGCGCCGTCTCCGCGCCCTCCGCGGCCCCGCAGTCGTCTGATAGCCCTGCTATCTGCGGCTATCGATCCTGCCCCTGTTGCCCACCCGGTCCCACGCATCGCGCGCCGCCGGTTTTGCGTCTTCCCACTCAAGGACAGACGTCCCGCGCGCCGCATACCACCCCGTGCCGAGCTCATCCTCGACTTCCTCCCACGTCCGGCCATCATAGCGGCCACGCGTTTCCCAGCCGTAGCGATAGGCAGGCCGGTAGAACGTGTAGTCGAGATCGGCCGAAACATACGGCCGCGTGGAATAGTTCTCGCGCCAGTAGGCATCTTCCGCCGTAGGATTCACGACCTCTGCAACGCCGTGGCCCGCCAATCCGCCGGCAACGGCTCCGACTGCCCCGCCAACCGCGAATCCCAGTGGTCCGCCGAGCGCTGCCCCGACAGCCGCGCCCGCCGCCGCGCCGCCGGCTGCACCAGCGCCAGTACCAACGGGATGAGCGCCCGGTTCACCTGTTATGGGATCACGGTTCGCGTCGCGTGCCGCTCGCTTGCTCGTCATAGCCGACCCCCTTCGTTGGAGTAAAAGGCGCGGGCGCCATGGTGAAGCGTCCTGTGCGTCATTCTCCTTCGCTACCCGGCGGCCGCGGCTAAGATCCCACGCAGATCGCGGGTGCGCGGCTCCGATGTGCGCCTGCTCAACGGCGAGTCGAAGACTGAGGCTCTGCGCCGCCGCGGCGACCGGCCTCGGGACTACTTCAATGGAGCGATGGTGCCGATCCGCCGGCCCGGCAATGCTTAGACGAAACGCCGGCAGGGGGACCGCCATTTGCGGAGAACTCCGGCGGTCGCATGCCTGCCGCACCGACGCAAGGAGACCATCATGAAACGACTCATCACCGCAACGGCGATTGCGCTGTCGAGCAGTCTCGCCCCGCTGGCGACGCCGTGCGCCGCGCAGGGGCTTTCCGGATTCAACCTGTTCAGCCCCAGTCAGGACGTGGAGATCGGCAAGCAGTCCGCGACCGAAGCCGAGAGGCAGCTCTCGCTCCTGAACGACGCGGCAACAAACCGCTATCTCAACGGCATCATTCAGCGGCTCGCTGCCGTCGCGCCGGGTGCCAAGTATCCGTACCAGATCAAAGCCGTCAACTCGGCCGACATCAATGCCTTTGCGTTGCCGGGAGGCCCGATGTACGTGAACACCGGGCTCATTGCGGCGGCACGGAATGAGGCGGAACTCGCCGGCGTGCTTGCGCACGAGATGTCCCACGTGGCGCTCCGGCACGGCACGCAGCAGGCGTCCACCGCGTACCTGGGGCAGGCGGGGCTCAGCATTCTCGGCGGCCTGTTCGGCAACAACAAGAACGCCTCACAAATCGTGAACGCGGTCGGCGGTCTGGGCCTGAACACGCTGTTTCTGAGCTACAGTCGCGACATGGAATACCAGGCCGATGCCTCAGGCGCCAATATCATGGCCAAGGCGGGCTACGACCCGCATGCGATGGCGAACTTCCTCGAGCTGCTCCGCGCCAAGCAGGGGAGCGATCCGAGCAAGCTCCAGCAGTTCTTCAGCGATCACCCGGCGACCGCCGACCGCGAGGCGCGCATTCGCCAGCTGGCCACTAACCTCTCGTACACGGGCACGCAGGACGTCGGCAACTTCGCAAGCGTGCGCACCCGTGTCGCCGGCCTCGCCACCACGTCGTCCCAGCCCGTGGGCCGGCTCGATGTGCCGGTGTCGGCGGGCGGCACAGTGAACCGGCCGGTCGCGGTGCGGGTCGATCCGCCCTCCACCCGTTTCGTCCGATTTGCACATCCCGCAGGCTTCATCACCATCGACTATCCCGACAACTGGTCGGCGTACGCGGCTCCCTCGGGCTTTGCCGTGTCCATCGCACCGGCCCAAGGCGTGGCCCAGACCAGCGATGGCCAGCAGCATCTGATTTACGGGATGATCGTGAACCACTATGCGCCCTTTGCGACAGCGCCCGGCCGCAGCGGCAGCGGGTACCAGCGCAAGAACTACGTGCCCTTTGAGGACAATTCGGCCTCGAATACTCCGCTCCAGGAAGCCACGAACGATCTCGTGAACACGATCATCACATCGAACCCGTACCTGCGAATGGTGGACGGCTCGGCACGGTCCGAGCGGATTGCCGGGGCCTCCGCAATGTCACTCCAGCTCGCTGGCATGTCGCCGGTGACGGGAGAGGAAGAGCAGGTAACGGTCTTCACGCGTGGACTGCCGGACGGTCACGTGATGTATGCCCTTGCGGTTGTCCCGACCCGAAACGCCGATCAGCTGAATCCGACGTTCACGCGGATGATGCAATCGCTCGTCGTGAACGATGCCGCCGCGCACCGCACGCGTGGTACCACGGCTTCCGGAGGCCTGCAGTTCAGTCGCCCATAGGACAGAGCGCCGCAGTTCTCCGTGTTCAGCTGCGCAACGCGCCCGCCGGATCGAGGCGCGTTGCGCGGCGCGCTGGGACGAACGCCGCGCCGCGCGCGATGAAGCGGGTTGGCCTACTGGCGGGGGTTACTGGGGAATCGTAAGATTCACGCCCCGAGCCGGGCGCGAGCGTGGGGCACCACTCTCACCAAGGTTATCCCCTCGCCGAGTTGCCTTCGTCTGGCTCTGCCCTTGCCGGAGGCTATCGTGCGAAATCTTGTCAGGCGTTTCGTTCCGTGCGCGCTGCTGGTTGCCATCGTCCTGAGTTGCGGGAAAAAGGACTCCACGGTGTCGCCAACGCCTGGCCCGCCAACAGCGCTCGCCAAGCAAGCGGGGGATAACCAGAGCGGCTCTGTCGGCGCCGCCGTGACCGTTGCTCCGTCTGTAAAAGTCACGGACGCGTCGAATCGCGCCGTCCCGGGTGTGAGCGTCACGTTCGCCGTGGGAAGTGGCGGCGGCTCCGTTACGGGTGCAACCGTGACGACCGGGACGGATGGCGTTGCTAACGTTGGGAGCTGGACGCTGGGAACAGCGCTCGGCGCCAATACGCTGACGGCGACCAGTGGTGCGAGTGGAGTGACGGGGAGTCCGGCCACTTTTACCGCGACGGCTACCGCGGGCCCACCGAAGACGCTCACCAAGCAGGCCGGTGACAATCTTTCGGCGGCGCCCGGCACTGCCGTCGCGACCGCGCCTGCAGTAAAGGTCGTCGATCAATTCAACAATCCCGTCAGCGGTGTCGTTGTCACGTTCGCCGTTGCAACTGGCGGCGGAACGTTGACTGGCGCAACGCCGTCGACCGGCGCGAACGGCGTCGCGACGGTGGGGAGCTGGACGCTCGGGGCAACGGCGGGCTCAAACACCATCACGGCGACTGCCGCCGGCGCGGGCATCACCGGCAACCCGGCGACGTTCACCGCTACGGGAATTGGAGCGGATTTCAACCCGACCTCAAATACGACCATCGGCGGCACGGTCAACTTTTCCTCGGTGACTATTCCGACCGGGGTTACGGTGACTGTGTCCAGCGACCTGGTCCTCACGACCACCGGCGCGGTGACCATTGCGGGGACGCTCTCGGGGGACTGCAAGATCGTCAGCATCACCGCCACTGCGCGGCTGAACGTCTCAGGCAATATCGACAACAAGTGTGCCGTCGTGCCTGATGGAGGGCCTCCCGCGCTGACGTTGGTGGGAAAAGGCGGCTACCACTTCACCGGTGGCGGAAGGACGACGACATCGGGAGATCTGTTCGTCACCAACGATCCGGCGCTGAACCCGGCGGCCCTGCGTGCGTCAAGCCTGTCGATGGCGCCCCCACCCCGTGTCACCGCATCCGCAAACGCCATCGATTACGACTGCGAGTCCGTCAATCGCACCTGGGTCAAGGATCCACCCTCTGCTCAAGACGGCGCAAACGGTGGCCCGTTCGGTATGCCGGGCAAGCCCGGCAAAGTGGCGACGCTCAGCTGTCGTGGGAATGGGTTCATCGACAACACAACCGTGACCGGGCAGGACGGAGGCCGCGGCGGAAGTGCTACGCACACAAGCTCAGTTGCCGCGGTTGCGACCGGGGGCGCCGGCGGAGCCGGCGGTCTGTTGCTCGTTTACGTGACGGCGCAACTCGACTTCGGCACCAACAATACGCTGAGCGGCGGCAGTGGCGGAAATGGTGGAACCGCGACGGCGACGAGTACGCCCAATACTGCCCTGGGCGCGGGGCCTCCCGCGGATGCGACCGGAGGAAAGGGAGGTGATGGCGCAACGATCACGGTCCGTGGCCTCGGTGGCATCACGGTCGCCGGCGGTCTCACGTTCAACGTCGGGCACGGCGGGCAGGGCGGTGATGCAACGGCGATCGCGGCGGATGGCGTGAACGCGACGGCCACGAAGGCCGCGCAACCCGGTGGAACTGCGACGGCAAAAGGTGGCGATGGTGGTAGTTCTCCCGACAAGACGCTGACTGCTTCCGGCACCGTTGGAGGTGCGGGCACTGTCACCGTCACGGGCGGCCAGGGAGGTCAGAGTGGACTGGCGGACGCAACGGGCGGCAAGGGCGGCGACGGCGTCATCGAAAACAAGGATGGCGCCATTGGTGGAGGAATCAATGCAATGCCCGGCCGCGGCGGAAACGCCAACGTAAAGAACCTTGCCGGCGCGCTGGTTGGCCCAGGGGGAACGAGCAACGATGCGTTCTTCAGGCGCGGCCTCGGCGGCAATGGGTACAGTGACTGCACGGCGCCGCTTAGCGCTGGTGGCAAGGGCGGTGACGGCGGGCCCGCCGCCGGCGGAAGTCGGTTCGGTGGAACGGGCGCCCCCAATGGTGCCGATGGCGTGACGCGCGAGATCATTCACTCCAACGGAGGAAATGGCGGGCACGGTCTCGGTCCCGGAAAGCGCGGCGAAGCGGGGGCGAACAACATTGTCGCCATTGGCGTGCCAATCGTTACCGAACCGGTGTTCAAACCGGGCGTGCCGGGTCGAGGATGCCGTTTCATGGTCACCCTCACGGTGCAGACCGATCCAAATCCCCAGCATGAACCGTTCGTCCAGTACACGACCATCACGATTATCGACGCGTTCGTCGACAACGCCCTGAACACGATCAGGTTCACCGGAGTCGCCGGCGGCAAGTGGATCACCGTCTCCGGCATGTATAACCAGACCACGGGAGCGTTCAACGCGACTGGAGCAGGCACCGCTGCCGGCATCGCGAACGTGCCCGCCACATTCACCGGGTCGATCAATCTTGCGACCGGTCAGATTACCGGACTCGTTACCCTCTTCGGTGACGCGACAACTCCACCAAACGGATTGCCCGGGCACTCCGTGTCGTATATGCTCACGGGAATGGTCATTGGTGTGACTCCGGCGCAGTAGCGGCGCGCCACGGCAAACGGAAACGGGGTCGCGAGCAGCGGCCCCGTTTTCGTCTCCTCAGCCGCGTAGCGCCACTGCCGGATCGATCCGCGTCGCACGCCGGGCCGGAATGTACGAAGCCCCGAGCGCGATGAGACAGAGCAACAGGGCGATCGCGCCGTACGTAATCGGATCGACTGCTGCAACGCCGTACAGCAATCTCGTCATCGCCCGCGAGAGCAATGCCGCCCCGACCAGTCCAAGCAGCAAGCCGGCGAGAGTCATCGCCAATCCTTCCCCGACGACCAGCCTCAGCACGTCGTCGGGGCGCCCGCCCAGCGCAAGCCGGATACCGATCTCCTGTACGCGCTGCGTAACGAGGTAGGCCATCACGCCGTAAAGACCAGTCGCCGCGAGCAGGAGCGACGCCGCGGCGAAGATCGCGAGCAGCAGCAGGTTGAACCGCTCGCGCGCCAGGCCACGCGCGACGATCGCCCCGGTGGATTGCAGCTTGGCCAGCGGCATATCGGGGTCGATCGTGCGCACCTGGGTCCGGATCGCGTCGGCCAGGCCGGCACCGCTTCCGCGCGCACGCACCACATACGCGAGCGGCCGCTGCGGGTGCTGCGCGAAAGGGACGTACACTTGCCACTCGCCCTCTCGCTGCGGCCCCGCATTCCGCACGTGGCCGACGACGCCAACAATCGTCGACAATGCATTGATTCCCATGACGCCGAGCCGCTTGCCGAGTGCGCTCTCGCCGGGCCAGTAATGTCGTGCGAGCGCCTCGTCCACGATCACTGCCGGCGGCGCGCCCGCTGCATCCTCGCGCGAGAACTCGCGACCCGCCATGAGCGGGATGCGCATGACATGGAAGTACCCAGGGATCGTCACGGCATACTCGGCATGTTCCGGCTTCCCATCCGGCGGGGCGCCTTCGAGGCTGAACGAGCCGCTCCATCCGTCGCCGGACATGGGCATCGGCCACACGGCGGTCGCAGCTTCGACTCCGGGCATCGAGCCAAGCCGCTCGACAAGCTGCGTGTGAAACGCGGCGACCTTGGCGATGCTGTCGTACTTGCTGCGCGGCGGCGAGATCTGGAAGGAGAGCGATGGGCCGGCGTCGAATCCGGTGCGCACATGCTGCAAGGCGACGAAGCTCCGCAGCAGGAGCCCCGCACCGATGAGCACGACGAGCGCCATCGCAACCTCGGCCACGACAAGTGCGCTCCGGAACCGCCGGCGCGGCCGGTCCACTCCGGCGCTGCGGCCATCGCTGCGGAGCGCCGACTGCACACTCAGCCGCGACTGCCGGATTGCGGGAATAAGCCCGAACAACATGCCGGTCAGCACGGAAACGCCGAGCGAGAAGGCGAGCACAACGCCGTCGACGCGCGCACCGTCGAGCAGCGGGACGCTTCCCGGGTCGAGCCGCGCGAGTGCAGGCACGCCCGCGAACGCGAGCATCACGCCGAATCCACCCCCGGCCAGCGCAAGGATCGCGCTCTCGGTGAGCAGCTGGCGTATGAGACGGAACCGTCCCGCGCCGAGCGCGGTGCGCACGGCAAGCTCCCGGCGCCGCGATGCCGCGCGGGCGAGGAGGAGATTGGCGACGTTCGCGCACGCAATGAGCAGCACGAAGCCGACTGCACCGAGCAGCACGAAGAGCGCGGGGCGCACATCGCCAAAGGCTTCGTCGCGCAACGGCACAACATCGAGGCTCCACCCGGGGGAGTTGTCCACGTAGCGCCGCGGGAAATCCCGCCGGAAGCGCGCAGCGATGGCGTCGGCGTCGGCGCGCGCCCGGGCGAGCGTGGCGCCCGGCCGGAGTCGCGCCACTACTCCCAGGAACTGGTTTCCGCGGCCGTCAGTACGAAACTGCTCCCACGAATACGGGACGTAGAGTTCGCCGCGCTCGCGGAGGAAACCGAGTGGGGCGTCCGGAAAGCGTACCTCCGCAGGCAAAATGCCAACGACGGTCCGCGGGACGCCGTCAACCGCGATGCTCTTGCCCACGAGCGCAGAGTCTCCCCCGAAGCGACCGTGCCAGAGCGAGGCACTCAGAATCGCGACGCGTGGCGCGCCCTCGGCGCCGTCGCTCTTGCTGAACCCGCGCCCCATTGCGGGGGCGACACCAAGCAGTTCGAACAGCTCGGGCGAGACGGTATAGCCGCTCACACGCTGTGGTTCGCATGCGCCACTGCCAGCCGTACAGCCACCGGTGAGATTCCGGGAACTGTATGACACCGCCGCTACGCCATCGAAACTCTGCTGCTGCTCCCGTATATCGGCAAACTCAGCGGCGGCGATAGACGTATGCTGGCCACTTGATGCGTAACCGTTCCAGAACAGCACGAGCTGCGATGCATTCCGGTATGGCAGTCCGCGCAATAGAACTGCATTGACGACGCTGAAGATGGCGGTGCTCGCGCCGATCCCGATGGCGAGCGTCGCGATTGCCATCGCGGTGAACAGCGGCGACTTGCGGAGCATGCGGAGCGCATAGCCGGCATCCTGGCGCAGCTCCTGGAGCAGTTCGGCGCGTTTCATGTCGTCCTCAATGCGGTGCGCGAACGCGCGGCACTCGTCGCGCACGCTCGCAAGGTTGCCAAAGCGGCGGATCGCCGCGCGGCGGGCCCCAGCCGGATCCATGCCGATCTCACGATTGCGCCGCGCGCGCATCTCTATATGGAAGGCGAGCTCCTCGTCGACCGCCTGGTCCGGGGGCACTCGCCAGAGTAGCGCGCGGAGCCTTGCGCCGAGCCGGGGCTTCATGGGCCGGGCGCGTCCCGGCGGCGATCGCCTGACGGCCTCACGCGAAGCCGGTCTTCGCGGCCCCCAGCACCTTGGCCATCGCGGTAACGCAGCGCGACCACTCCGCGGCCTGCGCGCGCAGCTGGGCGCGGCCCCGTGGGGTGAGCGAATAGATCTTGATGCGCTGGCCGATCTCGGACCTTCCCCACTCGGCTGCGATCCACCCCCGGTGCTGCATCCGGTACAATGCCGGATACAGAGAGCCCTCCTCGATCCGCATTGCGTCGTCGGTAGTGTCTTCGATCCACCGCGCGATGGCGTAGCCATGGCGCGGCTCCCAGGAGAGGGTCTTGAGCACGAGGAGATCGAGCGTGCCCGGCATCAGCGGCGTGGATGGTGGCGGCATCGGCTCGTACCTAGAGGTTCTAGGCAGGATAGGGTCACGTACCTAGAACGTCAAGGTAGGCCGCGTTCCGGGCGCGAGGCGTCGGTAGGGGGTCCGAACTGACCCACTACCCAGGCGGCCCCCGACTTGCCCTGGTCACACGCGGCGGCGCACGTTGAGGGATCGTCAGAAGGCATCTCCTCGACGCCGTCACGAACCCGCCGCCAGATGAACACAATCAGTCCTCGCACTGCCTTCTTCATCGTCGGCCTCCCCGCACTCGCGGGTGCGCAGGGCCGCTCGGTTGACTGGCCCGTCTACGGCGGCCGATCGGACCACACCCACTACTCGACGCTCGCGCAGATCACGCCGGCGAACGTGGCCACGTTGCATGTCGCCTGGACTTACGAGACGCACGACGAGTTTCCGGGCTCCGAGATGCAGAACAATCCGGTCGTGCTGGACGGTGTGCTGTACGCCACGACGCCCAAGTTGCGCGTCGTCGCGCTCGATGCGTCGACGGGACGCGAGCTCTGGAGTTTCGATCCGAACGGGGGCCGGCCGCCCACCTCGCGATTCCGGCATCGTGGGCTCGTCGTCACGGGCGACCGCGTGCTGTTCACATGGCGCAACAAGCTCCTGGCCATCGACAGGAAGACCGGCAAGCCGATTCCATCGTTTGGCGTCGACGGCGCGGTTGATCTCCGCGAGGGGCTGGACCGCCCCCCGGCGGCGCTCTCGGTCAGCGCGAGCAGTCCCGGAGTTGTGTTCGAAGATCTCTTCATCATCGGGAGCACGGTGCCGGAGACTCTTCCGGGTGCGCCCGGCGACATCCGGGCGTACGACATCAGAACGGGCGCACTGCGCTGGTCCTTTCACACCATTCCGCATCCCGGCGAGTTCGGCTATGAGACGTGGCCGCCCAACGCGTGGAAGGTCTCGGGCGGTGCGAACGCGTGGGCAGGCGTCACCCTGGACGAGCGGCGCGGAATGCTGTTCGCCGCCACTGGCTCGGCGTCGTTTGATTTCTACGGGGCGGACCGCGTTGGCGACGATCTCTTTGCCAACACGGTGCTCGCGCTCGACGCGCGAACCGGACGCCGCATCTGGCATTTCCAGGGCGTAAGGCACGATCTGTGGGACTGGGACTTTCCTGCTGCGCCCGTCCTCGTGACTGTCCGGCGCGGTGGCCGGCCGGTGGACGCGGTGGCACAGATCACGAAGACGGGCTACGTGTACCTCTTCGACCGCGAGAGCGGCAAGCCACTCTTCCCGATTGCCTATCGCACGGTTCCCGCATCGACGTTGCCCGGCGAGCACGCCGCGGAGACGCAGCCCTATCCGGTGAAGCCGCCGGCGTTCGTGCGACAGAAGCTCACGGAAAGTATCCTGACCACGCGCACGCCGGCGGCACACGCGGCCGCGCTCGAGACGTTCAGGAAATACAGGAGCGCGATGTACACGCCGGCTACGCTCGAGGGAAACATCATCTTCCCGGGTGTCGACGGCGGCGGCGAATGGGGCGGTCCGGCGTTCGACCCGGAAACCGGGCTGCTCTATGTCAACGCGAACGAGATGCCGTGGACCCAGAAGCTGGTGCCGAGGAGCGACAAGTCGCTCTACAAGAACTACTGCGCGAGCTGCCACGGCGATGACCTGAAGGGATCGCCGGCCGGCCCGTCGCTCATCGGCGTCGCGAATCGGCGCACGAACGACGAACTGGCCCACCTGATAGGGCAGGGTACCGGCCGCATGCCGGCGTTTGGCGCCGCGCTCGACAACAACGCGGTGACCGCAATGGTGAGTTTCCTGCGCACGGGACGCGACGTGGCCGACACCAACGCGAACAATCCGAACTTCCTCCGGTATCGCAGCACGGGCCTCAAGCTCTGGCTGGATCCCGACGGCTACCCGCCGATCACGCCGCCCTGGGGCACGCTCAATGCCATAGACCTGAACAATGGCGCGATTCGCTGGACCGTTCCGTTCGGCGAGTATCCAAGACTCGCGGCGCAGGGACTGAAGAACACGGGATCGGACAACTATGGCGGCGCGATCGTGACGGCGAACGGCCTGTTGCTCATTGGTGCGACCACGTACGACAACAAGTTCCACGCGTACGACAAGCGCACGGGCAAGCTGTTGTGGGAGACGACGCTCCCGGCAGCGGGGAATGCGACGCCATCCATGTATATGGTTGATGGGCGGCAGTTCATCGTGATCGCATGCGGAGGCGGGAAGAACGATGCGCCATCCGGCGGGACATATGTCGCGTTCGCGCTGCCGGCGAAATAACGGGCGCGCTGGCCCCCGGCCGCTGGCCGCGGCACGGCCTCACGCCAGGTTCATCTTCCGCAGCAGCGCTGTGAATCGCGGATGCTGGCGGAGCGTCGCGAACAGGTATGACCCCTTGATGCCATACAAGGGACCGGACTGTTCATTGAAGGCCCGCTCCAGCAGGTCGATCGCTGCGTCCGGCTGACCGAGGCCCGCGTGCACATACGCCATGTGGTAGGGTGAGACGTATCGCTGTGTCGACCACTCTTCGAGTTGGCGCAGTACGTCATGCGCTTCGGGAGTCCGGCCCGTCAGTGCGCAGGCCTGTCCGAGCTGGGCCAGATACAGGGTTTCGTCGGGCGCGAGTGAAACCGCCTTCCTGATTGCCGCCAGACCGGCGTCGCCCTTGCCGGTCTTGAGCAGGGCCCAGCCCATCGTGGCGTGACCCCGGGGATTGTGCGGGTCGAGCTCGACCACCGGAGTGATCGCATGCAAGGCCTCTTCGTCGCGTCCAGCCCGCAGCAGAATATTTGTCACGTCCGTCCGGTGCGCCAGCGGGTCGAGTTCCTGCGCCCGTTTCACCAGGACAAGTGCTTCATCATATCGTTCGAGCGCCCCGAGCATTTGCCCGTACAGGTCGCAGCTGTCTGCGTTCCCGGGATCCAGTTCGAGCGAAATCTTGAACTCCGCTTCGGCGCCTGCCCAATCGAAGTCGCACAGGCATTTGAGGTAAGCACGCACGCAGTGCGCGTCGCCCAGGTCGCTGTCCAGCTCGAGCGCCCGCAGTACCGCCTTTCGGGCTCTCACATAGGCCTCGCCGGGAGGCAACACACCGATCCCCATCTGAGCCAGTTCGGCGTACGCCCAGGCCATGCTTGCGTACGCGAGCGCGTAGTCCGCGTCCTTCGCGATCGCTTGCTGGTAGTACCCGATGCCAGTCCAGAGCCCCTGCTGGGTGAATCGGGAGGCGTAATGACGCCCCTGGAGATAGAGCTGGTAGGCCTGGAGATCATGCGTCGGCGCTCTCTGCAGGCGGCTTCGTTCATCGCCGGAGAGTTGCGCGGCGAGTGCATTCGCAATCTGCAGGGCCACGTCGGTCTGGATTGCGAAGATGTCGGTCAGTTGGCGATCGTACGTCCCCGCCCACAGGTGATCGTCCGCCTGGGCGTCGATGAGTTGCGCCACGATCCGAACCCGGTCGCCGGAGCGCCGTACGCTGCCCTCGAGCAGGGTCGCAACGCCCAGTGCCGCCCCGATTTCGCGAAGGTTGCGGTCTCGATTCTTCCATGCCATCACGGAGGTGCTCGAGATCACCTTGAGTGCCCGGATTTTCGATAGCTGGGCGATCACGTCCTCCGTGATCCCGTCCGCGAAATACTCGTTCTCCGGGTCCGCGCTGAAGTTCGAAAACGGCAAGACGGCGACAGACTGCGACTTCGGCCGGATGACGGCGGGCGTGCCGAGCGCCTCGGCGAGCGCCTCGGCAAACGCAGCGGCCGACACGAACCGGTCCGCCGGGGCCTTGGCGAGCGCCTTGACGAGCGCCTGCTCGATGCTCGGCGGCACCGTGTCCCTCAGTCGCCGCACGGCGGGCACGGGATCTGTCAGGCGCTTGACGATTATGGCTTGTGCAGTGGATCCCGTGTATGGCGGCTCACCGGCGAGCATCTCGTAGAGCACACACCCCAGACTGTACACATCGCTGCGGCCGTCCAGATCGCGGTCGCCCAGCGCCTGCTCCGGGCTCATATAGTGCGGCGTGCCCAGCGCGAGCCCCGATTGCGTAATGCGCGAGTCGTCGGCCTTGCTCATGGGCAGCGCGATCCCGAAATCCGCGATCACCACTTGCCCCGCCTGGAGCAGGATGTTCTCCGGCTTCAGGTCGCGATGGATCACACCATGCAGGTGCGCATGGTGCAGCGCGCCCGCGATCGCCACACTCATTCGTATGGCCTCGTCCACGGGAAGCTGCTTCTCGCGTTCGAGACGCCCGCGCAGTGACTCCCCGTCGACGAACGGCATGACATAGAAGAGGAGCCCGCCCGCCTCTCCGCTGTCGAAGAGCGGCAGCAGGTTCGGATGCTGGAGGTTGGCGGTGACCCTGATTTCGCTCTGGAACCGCTCCACGCCCAGTGCCGCGCCCAGCTCCGGCTTGAGGAGCTTGAGCGCGACGCGCCGGTCGTGCCGAAGGTCGCGGGCGAGAAACACCGTCGCCATTCCTCCCTGGCCGATCTCGCGCTCGATCACATACCGTCCCTCGAGCGAGCGGTTCAGTTGTGCGATCGTGTCCACGGCGGGCATTCCACTCCCGAAGGTGACAGATGTGTGGAGGATACGGCGAAGCGACAGCCACGGCCAGCGGCGGAGGATTTCAGTAGATTGAATACCCATTCGCGGCCGGAATCCGGATGCATCTGACGGCCCTTTCCCTGATTCTCCTCGGCGCCGCGTGCCTTACCGGCTGTGCCACGGCGGCATCGGCCCAGCCGACAGCACACGGGAAGACGATGACAAAGCAGGTGTCTCCGCAGGTGCCGCAGTTTCGCGTAGATCCCGCGTGGCCGAAGCCGTTGCCCAACCACTGGATCGTTGGCGCGGTAGTTGGTGTCGCCGTGGATGCGCGCGATCACGTGTGGGTCGTGCACCGCCCTTCAACGCTGCAACCCAACGAAACCCGATCCATCTGGCGGGCCGCGCCACCGGTGCTCGAGTTCGATCGCGATGGCACGCTCGTTTCGTCGTGGGGCGGACCCGGCGCCGGCTATGAATGGCCGCGGCTCGAGCATGGCATTTACGTCGATGCGCAAGATCATGTGTGGCTCGGCGCCGGCGGGGACGACGACGCGCAGCTCCTGAAGTTCACTCGCGATGGCAAGTTCCTGCTGCAGATCGGGCGCCGGGGGCAGGGTCGTGGCAGCAACGACACGGCGAATCTCGGCGCGGCGGCGAACATGGTCGTCGACACGGCGGCCAACGAGCTGTACGTGGCGGACGGCTATGTGAACCACCGCATCGTCGTGTTCGATGCCACGACAGGTGCCTACAAACGCCACTGGGGCGCGTACGGCAAGCTGCCAGACGATGGCTATTTCACGCGGGCCGGCGAAAAGCTGCCGCCGCCCTTTAACGGCGCGGTCCAGGTCGAGAACAAGCCAAGCCGGTACGATCCAGCCGGTCCGCCGCCGCCGCAGTTCCGCATTGTCCACGCCGTCCGGATCTCACACGACGGCCTCGTGTATGTCTGCGACCGGACGAACGATCGGCTTCAGGTCTTTCGCAAGGACGGCACGTTCGTCGAGGAAGCATTCATCGCGCGCGAGACATTCGGCAGCGGATCGGTGTGGGACATCGGCTTTTCGGTCGACCCGGAGCAGCGGTTCGCATATGTGATCGACGGCACGAACCAGCAGGTATATGTCCTCGACCGGAAGTCGCTGCAGGTGCTCGGCACATTCGGAGGCGCAGGCCACTGGGCAGGACAGTTCTACGGCGCACACAATCTCGCCGTGAATTCGAAGGGCGAGCTCTTCATCACCGAGACCTACGAGGGGAAGCGCGTGCAGAAGTTCGTTCAGGTCGCGGCACGCGGCACGCGCTGAGTTCCGCCTTCCGCGCGGCGCTCACAGGCGCAACCCGGCAACCCTTCCGTGCGCTCGCCGGGTGACGATGTCCCCGATCCAAAAGCCGTCCATTGTCATATGAAACCCCGCGTCACACCACTCATCCTCGCAACTGCTGAAGCCGAGGAGCGTGCAATGGACGAAGTCGAGCTGAGACGACAGCTCGAGCGGGTGCACGTCGACTGCTTCGGCTGGGCAATGGCCTGTTGTGGACACAATCCGGACGACGCCGAGGAGGTGCTGCAGACCGTGTATCTCACCGTGCTGGATGGGCGTGCGCGTTACGACGGGCGATCGAGCTTCCGCACCTGGCTTCTTGGCGTGATTCGCCGTTCGGCTGCGTCGGAGAGGCGCAAGGTGTGGCTGCATGGGCTCTTGCGGAAGCGCGAAGCCGGAAACCTCAGGCCGCAAGCGCCTGCTGCGCCGGACGTTGAGGTCGAGCGCGACTCCCGCCATAGTCGCTTGCGCCAGACACTCGCCCGGCTGGCCGCGCGCCAGCGTGAGGTGCTTCAGCTCGTGTTCTACCACGACCTGACGGTCGAGGAGGCCGCGGCCGTGATGGGCGTGACTGTCGGCTCAGCTCGAACGCACTATGCGCGGGGCAAGGCGCGGCTCGCTACGCTGCTCGGCGACGCGAGGGAGCTGTGACCATGATGGACGAGACCGAACTTCGTCGCCGCTTCGCGCAGCTGCGTGAGGCCGATCGCGCGGGCGCACCGAGCTTCACGCAGATATTCGAACGCGTGCGCGCGCGCCCGAGCTGGCGCGCGACGCTGCGCGTGCGGCCGCTCGCGATCGGCGCGGCGGCAGCGGTGGTAGTCGCCGCGGTCTGGGTGGCGCGCGGGCGGTCGTTCTCGCCGTCGGGGAGCTCGCCCACGATTACGACCTGGAGCGCGCCGACGGACGCACTTCTCCGGACGCCCGGCAGCGAACTGCTCGGTGCGATGCCCGCGCTCGGCGCGTCCGTTCTCGACACGATGATTCCCACACGTTCCAGCAAAGGAGCCTGACCATGAGACGTTCCATTCTTGCATTCACGTTCTTGATCGCCGCTGTGACCCTCGCTGCGCAGGGGCCGCCGCCGGGACAACACGGCCCGGGCCCTGGCCCGGATGATTGGGGGCGTAATTTTTTCCCCCCGGAGATGGTAATGCAGCACCAGGCGGAAATCGGACTGCAGGACGCACAGCGCACGGCGCTCGCGTCCGCCATTCAGCAGGCGCAGGCCAAGTTCACCGAGGTTCAATGGAAGCTGAGCGCCGAGGGTGAAAAGCTGGGGCGGCTGCTGCAGAGCACGCAGGTGGACGAGACCCAGGTCCTCGAGCAGGCCGACCGCATTCTCGCGATGGAACGCGACATCAAGAGGACGCAGATTTCGCTGATGGTGCGCATCAAGAACACACTCACGGCGGCACAGCAGGCCAAACTGACGGAGATACGCAACCGGAAGGAGTAGGCAGGCGTTCAATGATCGGGACCGGGAGTGACTTTCAACGCGAACGGCCCCCAGTGTCGGGAGCCGTTCGCGCGAGAAGAGGGGCCTTCAGTTGTCGCTGGCGGTATTCCCGGCCGCCGAACCTCACCGCCGGGTGCGGCTCGACTAGGCCGCCTTCACCCCCTGCACCGCCGCCACGGGTGCCCCCACCGGAGGAGGAGCCGCCGGTGGTTTCGTGCTGCCCGTCGGAACGCCGGGCTTGGCCTTCACCCGCTTGGCCTGCTTCCACGCCGCGAGCAGATCAGTCTTGCCTTTGAGCTGCTTCACGACGAGGGCGTTCACCACCAGGACATCGGTGCGGGCGATCGCCAGCTCATCCACGACTGCTTGCGTCGCCTGCTTGAGCTGCGTCAACACCACGTTCCGCGCCACGACGGCTTGCTGCAGTGCCGCCACGCTCGACTGCAACTGCGCAATGAAATCCTGCGGCAGCTGCTGGTCGAGGAATGGCTGCGTGTACTGGCCCGCCGCGTTTGCCATCGCCGTGCCCGCCGCGACCAGCCCCAGATCGCTCGTGCGCTTCGCCGGCAACCGCATGTCCACAATCAACGGGGTGGTGCCGAGCTTCTTCTTCGCGATGGCGGCGATCGGCTGCATGTGCTGCAACCGCAGATCCTCCCGCAACGCGTCCTTCAACTTCGTGCGGCTCGTGGCCGCGGTCTGCGCCTGCCCCTGCTTGGCTGCCGCCTGTTCGAGCGCGGTCACCGCCTGGTCGAGCGTCGCTCGCGACGTCGCCTTGTTGACGGTGCCGAGCGCGTCGGCGTTGGCATCCAGGAACCCCTGGATCCGTTGTAGCGCGGTGAGCCGCGCCTCCTGCTGGGCCCGCATACTACCTCCTGTGGTACGAGAATGGGTGCGCATGAGAGAACACCGCCGGCGTGCGCGCCCCTTGGCGCCGGCGGATAGGTGAGAAAGGCTGTTGGTCGTCGCTCCAAAAAACTCGCAGGACGGTTTTGACAATTGTGTCTGCGGATATTGTCGTGCAGATGCCCGGAAGGAGCGGCGGTGTGGCCGAAACTGCGGGCAACGAGTCCGGACGGTGCGTGCGCGCCGGCGGAAGGGTCGTGCAGGTCCCCGGCGCGCGCATGGCGCCGCGCGGCGGGCAGGTGCGCGTGCCCTGAAGTCCCGGCGGCCTCCGTGGAACCAAGGTGCGTGCACGCGGAAGTCTCGATGCTGTTCGCGGAACACTCGGCAGCGTGCCCGGTGCGCACGGCGGAACGCGCGGACGGCGCATGCACGTCCCCGGCGGCTGCATGGCCCTCGTCGGCACCGCCGGCGCACACGGCGGAAGTTCGCGCGAATACGACGGCACTCACCTGCATTGCGAGGGAATGCGCCTGCATTCCGGCGGCACCAGAGGACATTACAAGTGCGCGGTTCTGCGTTCGCGGAGAAGGAACGACGATTACAAGAGCGCGGCCCTCGATCAGCGCGGAAGGGAGGTCATTCAGAAGTCGCCTGGCCTCGATTGCGGCGGCATCTCGCGACGTCAGAGCGGGCGGATTCTTCCTTTGAGCGGCGCATGGGGATCACGCCGGGAAAGGCAGGGCAAGCAGCAAGCACGGTCCGGCAATCCGCGGGGAGAGAACGGATCCGGCGAGACTGGCGCCCCTACTTAAACAGTGCTCGAATCGGGCATTTTCTCCGACACACCGAAATCTTGCACCCGTAACCCTTTTTGCCCCTGAGCGGTGAATATTGGTTGGCGCTATATCCTCTGCTTGAAAAGTGCTCGAACTGAGCATTTTTCGCCGGACCAACAGGTCTCCGCGGCAGTTGTCCCACCGCTTCGATGCTGACAGCTCGCCGCTCCAGGCATTGGCTTCTTCAGGGTGTTTTGAGACCTTAAGGCACGCCGGCCGCCTTCCGCAGCTCTCTTACATCGTACATCCGCCCCGCCCTCATCACCTGCTGCACCTTCCGCAAGTCCGCCAGACGCTCCGCCGGCTTGCCGTCCACAATGACAAGATCGGCAACCTTGCCTACCGCGACGCTCCCATAGTCGCGTTCGTCCCGCATCACCCGGGCCGAAATGATCGTCGCCATCTGGAGCACCTGCGCCGCCGGAATCCCCGCGCGCTCGTAGATCTCCATCTCATTGTTGTACGTCGTGCCGACCGGGTTGTCCGTGCCCGGCACCATGGTGACGCCCGCGTCGTACAGGCGCTTGATGAGCCGCAGATAGTTCGAGTCGGCCTTGGCGATATTGGCCGACGCGGCGCCGCCGGCCACGGCCGTTCCCGTCGGGTTCGTGCCCACCCAGAGGCTGAACGTCCCGTCGATGACGGTCCCGTGCTCCTTCAACAACTCGATCATCTTCGTAAAATCAGCGCCGTCGACGGTCACGTTCGGTGCAACAGCGATGGCCACCGCCGAGTAGGCGCGCATGGTCGGAACGTAGAGTGAATCCTGGAAGAACGTCGAGAACAGGAATGCGCCGTGCTGGATTTCATCGAAGCCGAGCAGCACTGCGTCTTGCACGGTCAGGCCGCGCGGAATATGCCCGCTCAATCGCATGCCCCGTTTGTGCGCCTCCGCGGCGATGGTCGGTATGAGATCCGGGTGCACGAGGTTGTAGACCTTGATCTGCTTGTAGCCCATGGAGTCATAGCGAGCCACCCAGCGCCGCGCTTCGTCCTCGGTGCGCACGAGCACTTCGGTGGGGCCGGCCCACTTGCCGGGTCCCTCGATGAACCCGGCGAGTATGGCGCGGGGCGCGAGAATGCGTCCGGTGGCGGCGCGATCCCGCTGCGATACCGCGACGTCGAGGTCCGACGCGAGGTCCCGCACCGTCGTCAGGCCGAACGAGAGCTGCGCCACGCTCAGGGTGTTCTCGCTGATGAACTGCAGGTGCCCGTGCATGTCCCACAGGCCGGGGACGATGGTCTTGCCTGCTGCGTCGATCACCGTCGCGCCAGCAGGCGCTCGCACCGAATCGGCGGGACCGACGGCAACGATGCGGTCCTTGTTCACCACGACTGTCATGCGCGGCCGCATCACACCGCGCTCGCTATCGAAGAGGTCGCCGTTCACGATTGCAATCGGGCCGCTCGCCGGCCGGGTCAGCCGTTTCGCCAGCGACTCCGCTTCCGCATCGCGATATGACGTTTCAATCGCGCGGAGCGCCGGCAGTGCTGATTCGCCGCCCGCCTTCACAGTGATGAACCACGCCACTTCGCTCGCGAAGAGTTCGTCGCGCGAGTCCAGCCAGATCGCACTCGGCGTTCCCCCCGTGCCGGCGTGAATCAGTGCGAGGCGCACGCGCTCGCGGCCGGTAGAAGTCGGCACGGTCGTTTCGCTGGCGATTTCGAGCCGAACCGCTCTGCCGTCGCCGAACTTCGCCGCGTGCCCCGGCTGGTGCAGGAGGAATCGGACGAGCAACGCCTGGTCGAACGGTGTGCCCGATTGGAGTCCGTAATACGTGCCCGGATCGATCCGGGTGTTCGTCGCGCTGCCACGGCCGGAGCGACGGACCGAGTCGCCAGTGATCTCGAACTTTTCGGTTGCCTCGGGGACCGGCGTCTCACGCTCCAGCGGAAGCACGCGCGCCTCGGCGCCGGCAATCGCGCCCCGGAGGATGTGATACCGGTTCTCGGCGTGGACGCCGCGGTTGCGGTCACGGTACTCGTAGTGGACCAGGACCGAGTCCCCGCGCTGGACGACGATCATGTCGCCGGCGTGGCGGCCGTGGTTGAGGACGACGTACTTCGTCGTGTCAGTCGCGGCGATGGCGAGAAGGCAGAGGCAGATGATCATGGGCTACAATGTGGTTCGGTATTAGAGGTTCAGAAAGGCACTCAATGCGATCGGCAGCATACTGCCCATTCCGCAGGTGAAATGCACCTGCTGCCGTGACGAACGTATGCAGCCCGTGACTCAGCCATGAGTTGCCCGCGATCGAGTTTGGTCAGGGCCGCCCTGCGCGCATCGCGCGCTCAACGTCCGCAGCGCGTTTGGGGGCCGCCGCCGAGAGATTCTGGTGGCCCGCCGGAGTCACGAGAATCATGTCCTCGATCATGATCGCGATCTGCGAGTCGGGAATATAGAGCTTTGGCTCGACCGTCACGACCATTCCGGCTTCGAGTGGGCGCGACCAGTCGCGGCTGTCGGTTGCTTCCAGACCGATGTGGTGCCCGATGTCGCGTACGCCGGCGCCGAAACGGGAGTAGCGGGTGATGCCGCCGTCGCGCGCGAGGTAGTGCGTGGGCGATGGCATGACGCCCCATACGTGGCTCTCCCCCATGGCGGCCGCGTCTTCAAAGCGCTCGAGGCCGTGCTTGCGATAGACCTCCGCTGCCGCCTTGATGACGTCGAGCATCATCGTGCCCGGCTTGATGCGCGCGATGGCGGCCTCCTGCGCCTCAAGCACGATGTCGTAGTATTTGCGTTGTTCCGCGCTGAACCGCCCGCTCACGGGCAGCGTTCTGCAGATGTCGGAGGCATATGTGCGAAACTCCGCGGCCCCATAGTCCACAAAGAGGAGGTCGCCCGCCCGCATTTCACGGCCGACGGCGCTGTAGTTCTCGCCCATCACGGTGAAAAACCTCATGGCGTTCGGTCCGGAGCCGACGATCGGCGCGAACGCCGCGCGCGGCGATCCGTGCCGCTTCCACTCGTATTCGAGCAATCCGGCGGCTTCGAGGTCGTTCATGCCGGGTCGCACGGCCCGCATAAGCGCGCGCATCGACTCCGCACTGATGCGAGCGGCTTCGCGCAGCGCGTCAAGCTCGTACCGGTCCTTCACGAGTCGCATGGGGGTGATGAACGCCGACACGTCCAGCAGGCGGTGGCCCGGGAACCGTGCGGCAATCGCGCGCGCGAACTGCTGCTCGATCGTGAGTGGGCGGGAAAATCCAGGCGGCGCAAAGAGGGAGTCCGCCGGAAGGGGGAGGTAGAAAGTGGACACGTTCCCGATGAGCTCCGCGATGCGCGTGGCGAACTCGTCCACGGGATAAGTCTCGTCGATACCGGTGACGCGTGCGGCAATGGCGCCCGGAGCGAGACGCCGTACGGGACGGTTCCACGCGGCCCGCCGGAACGCCGAGTCGATCATCGGGAACTGCGCGCCCGCGAACTGAAAACTGTCGGGCAGAAAGAGCGCGGTGCGCACGGCGCCAGCGGCGGCGCCGGCGCGCTGGTCGGGTGCCATCACGAGTATCGCGTACGGAGACTCCACCCCAGTGAGGTACCAGAAGTCGGGATCCTGGCGCGGCAACTCGTGCGCGCCCACAAGGTATCGCCCGGGGACGATCAAGGCACTGGCGCCGGTCTGCGAGACGAGCTTCGCGCGGCGGGCCGCATATACGTCTGGCGGGAAGGCCATGTCGCTCTGGCCGCGCAGCGACTGCGCGGTTCCCAAAAGCTCGACGCAGGTCAGCGCGAGGGCGAGCCGGAGCAGTCGAGAGTCTGGAGTCGCGAGTCGAGAGTTCATTGCCGTGAGACTGAAGAGGACGGTCGAAAGTCGGGCGTCGAGCGTCGAGCGTTCAACGACGAGACACTGGAGCTGTGAGTTGTCTGCACGGGCAGCGCAAGTCCTTATGCAGAGTAGCGTTCAAGCACCGGGGGACGTTATCTCTGGGACGGCCACGAAAACGAATCCGCCGGCAATGTGCGAACGAACTCGCACTCATCATAGAACACCTTCGATCAAGAGGGAACTAACGCATGCTTTCCGTCCGCCAATCTCGTCGTCACGCACTGCAGGCTGTTGCAGCAATTCCATTAATTGCCGCACTCGGCACTGCGCAGCCGACCGGCGGTCGCGGCGGCGGCGGCGGGCGCGGCCAGGCGCCGCCCCCGTTTCAGTTCCAGATGATGGGGCCATCGAGTGGCGGCCGGGTGGCGAGCATTGCCGGCGTGGCGGGCGACACGAGAACCTGGTACCTCGGCAATGCGTCGGGCGGCGTGTGGAAGTCCACCGATGACGGCAACACTTTCGTTCCGGTATTCGACAAGCAGAGTGCCCAGGCAATAGGCGCGCTCGCGACGTCCGTCTCTGACCCGAACATCGTCTGGGCCGGCACCGGCGAGGCGTGGGCCATACGCGATGCCGACGTGATGGGCGACGGCATCTACAAGTCAACCGACGCCGGCGAAACGTGGACGAATATGGGGCTGCCGGAATCGGGGCGTATTGGCCGCATCATCATCCATCCCGCGAATCCCGACGTCGTGTATGCATGCGTGCTCGGCCGCGCGACCGGTCCGCAACAGGAACGGGGCGTCTATCGCACGACGGACGCAGGGCGCACATGGACGCGCTCACTCTTTGTCGACGCGAATACCGGCTGCTCGGGGTTGACACTCGATGTGAAGGATCCGAGCACGCTGTTTGCGGGCATGTGGCAGGTGGAGATGCACACCTACGCGATGTACAGCGGCGGCCCCTCGAGCGCGATCTATGTGACGCATGACGCCGGCGTGACGTGGTCGAAGGTCGAACCTGCAGGGCTGCCGAAATCGCCGCTCGGGAAGATCGACGTCGCCATTGCGCCGTCGGATTCGAAGCGCGTCTATGCCCTGATACAAACGAACGGACAGGGATCGGTGTGGCGCTCCGATGACGGCGGCACAACCTGGAAAGTGGTAAGCTGGGCGCGTCCGCTCATCGGGAGGGCAGGATACTACATCAGGATCCTCGTGTCCCCGGCCGATCCCAACGAGGTGCTCATCGCGAACAGCAGTTTCTTCCGCTCCACTGACGGTGGCGCAAACTTCATCGTGGTGCCGTGGGGCGGCGACAATCACGACATCTGGTGGGATCCCCGGAACGCGGACCATTTCGGTCTGACCGATGATGCGGGCGCGCGGCTCACCAGCGATCACGGTCGGACGTTTCTGCCGGTCGGACTTCCAAACGGCCAGATGTATCACGTGGCCGTCGACACGCGCGTGCCGTACTGGATCTATACCAATCGTCAGGACAACGGCACGATGCGCGGGCCGAGCAATGGGCCCGAGACCCCGCCCATGACGGGAGGACGAGCGGTGTTCCCGAACTTTGGCGTCGGTCGCGGCGGCGGTCGCGGCGGCGGTCGCGGCGGCGCGCCGCCTGATTCGGGGGGGCGTGGTGGGCGCGGAGCCGCCATCATTGCGGACAGCGCCGCGGGGCGCGGAGGCCGTGTGGGTGCGATGACGGACACTGCTGGTGGCCGCGGCGGTCGCGGTGCACAGGCAGACACCGCCGGCGGCGGCGGATTCGGTAGCGGAGGCTTCGGCGGTGGCGGGCGCGGCGGCGGTTATGCCACCTGGGACCACGGACTCGGCGGATGCGAGTCGGGCTTCACTATACCTGATCCCGCTGACGCCAATATCGTGTGGTCCAGCTGTTACGGCAGCACCATCACACGCTACGACCATCGCACGAAGCTCGCGCGCTCCGTGAGCCCCTGGATCCATACACTCGACTCGCCACCAAACGAGGCGAAGTACCGCTGCCACTGGACACCGCCACTGGCCATCGATCCGTTCGATCACAACACGGTGTACTTCGGCTGCCAGGTGATCTTCAAGACGTCGAACGCGGGGCAGAGCTGGACGGTGCTGAGCCCGGATCTCTCCACGCGAGATCCCAGCCGCATCGTTTCGTCCGGCGGGATCGTGCCGGACAACCTCGGCCAGTTTTATGGAGAAGTGGTATTCGCCATTGCGCCGTCAGAAATACAGCGCGGGCTTGTCTGGGCCGGCACCAATGACGGCAAAGTGTGGAACACGCGCGACGGCGGAAAGAGCTGGAACGACGTCACGAAGAACATCGCCGGCATGCCCGCGTGGGGAACAATACGCCGGATCGAGCCCTCGCATTTCGATGCAGGAACGGCGTACATCGCGGTGGACTATCACATGATGGACAACCGTGAACCGTTCATCTACAAGACGACTGATTTCGGGCAGAGCTGGAAGAAGGTCAGCGACGGCCTTCCCGGAAAACATCCGCTCTCGTACGTACTGACGGTTGCGGAGAATCCCAATCGCAAGGGCATGATCTTCGCGGGCACGGGGAACGCGTTCTACTACTCGCTCGACGATGGTGCGAAGTGGACGCAGTTCAAGGAGGGACTGCCCGCCGCTCCGGTCACCTGGATCGTCGTGCCGAAACTCCATCACGACGTGGTGGTGAGCACGTACGGGCGAGGGATATTCATCCTGCACGACATCACGACGCTCGAACAGCAGGACGCCGTGGTGGCCGATGCCGACATGCACGTCTTTGCGCCACGCCCCGGATTCCGCGAGGCCCGCAGCGGAAGTGTGAACATCGCGTTCAAGCTGAAGGCTGTGCCGAAGGATTCAGTGAAGATCGAAATCCTGGACCAGAAAGGCACCACGATCCGCACGATGAAGGCGATTGGGCGCGAGGGGATGAACCTCGCGAACTGGAACCTGCGGCATGACCCGCCGCTCCGCGTGGATCTCCGCACGATCGCACCGGACAACGCGCACATCTGGGACGATCCGCGGTTCCGCAACCAGACACGGCGCCCGATCGTGCACTGGGGCATAGAGGGCGCCGTTGCCGCCGGCCCGCTCGCCCTGCCCGGCAAGTACTCGGCGCGACTCACCGTGGATGGCAAGACAGCGGCCCAGAACTTCGAAGTGTTCAAGGACCCGGAAATCGCCACGACCGACGCCGACCTGCGGGCATCGCTGAATGCGCAGGTCAGGATCCGCGATGACATGACGGCGTCCGCCGAGATTGTCAATCGAATCGAGGTGATCCGGAAACAGATCGAGGACCGCATGAAGAGCGACACGACGCGTGCCGAACTCAAGGCGGCCCTTCCCGAGCTCGAGAAGAAAATGCTCGAGGTAGAGCTCAAGATCCTCACGCGCGAGGACCTGAACAGCGACGACAAGTATTACACGGAGCCGTTCGGCGTCTATCTCAATCTCATCTGGCTGAATGGGGAAGTCGGCACGGGCGCGGGCGACGTAGCCGGCGGTGCGGACTACCGGCCGACCGATGCGAGCCTGGCGGTGCTCGCGCAGCTCGAGAAGGAGCTGGCGGCGGCGAAGGTGGCGTACAAGGCGCTCATGGAGAAGGAGGCGGCGCTGATCAGCCAGCTCGCGCCGGTGAAGGCGACGGTCGTGCCGTAACCCGGGAACGAACGTTTTGACGTTTTAACGCCAACGCGCTAGATTTGTATTCATGTCCGCGGCCAAACGTGCCACCGTATATTTCGATCCCATCCTTCATCGGGCCGCCAGGCTCAAGGCGATCGAGACCGATCAGAGCCTCTCCGACATCGTGAACGCGGCCGTGCGCGCCTCGCTCGCGGAGGATGCCGAGGACCTCGCCGCGCTGCGCGAGCGGGCCCGGGAACGGCCGCTCCGCTTCGAGGACGTCCTCAAGGATCTCAAGCGGCGTGGCAAGTTATAGGGTCTTCATCAAGCCGTCGGCCGCGAAAGAGCTCGCACGGATCCCCCTGAAAGACCGGCGTCGCGTCGCCAGACGGATCGCTTCTCTCGCAGATGACCCCAGGCCGGCAGGATGCGAGAAGCTGACCGGCGAGGACGCGTTTCGCCTTCGTCAGGGCAGCTATCGAATCGTCTATACGATCGAGGACGACATCCTCACGGTAGTTGTGATCAAGATTGGAGACAGGAAGAACGTGTACCGTTAGCGGCGCGGCGATGCTCGCCGCGGGCGTTTTCGCCTCGTCATGTCGGTGAGGGTGTAGACGTCGCCCAATGTGCGCTGGAGCTGATCGCGGAGTCGGATGACACGCGTCAGCGCTTCGCGCTCGTCCGCTGCCGAAGCTCCTGCCGCCAGTTCAGCACGACCACCAGTTGCCGCTCGTCGTCAGCGGGCCGGATCATGATGAAGTTCTTCCCGTCGCGCGTGACATCGTAGTTGGCGTGGTAGGGATTCCCCTCGTAGTTTCCCTCGAAGAGCACCTTGCGCCCCGTCACCACGAACGCCGGCGAGGCTGTGGCGGACGCGTCGACGAGATTTCGCCCGCTCCGGTAAAAGACGTGGCGGCTATCGGGCGACCAGACCGGCTCCATCCCACCGCCGGCTGAGACGGACACTCGCCCTCCTGCACCGGGGAAGGGTCGCACGTAGATCTCGTACTGTCCCGACTCGTCGGACACGTAGGCGAGCCACTTCCCGTCAGGCGACACACGGGGCATCAGCTCATCGGACGGGCTCGTCAGCAGCGGCAGCGGCTTGCGCTCTCCCAAGAGGGGAAGCAGGTACACGTCACGATTGGTCTGCGGCGTGTCCTCGCGGTAGACCACTGAACGGCCGTCCGGCGCGACTACGCCTTCGCGTACGTTGTCGGAGCCGGCGTAGAGCAACTCCGCGGGCGCACTGGCGTCCGCTGCCTGCCACCACAGCGAGTAGCGCCCGTCCTTCCGGTTCGACGAGTACAGCACCCGCTTTCCGTCCGGCGTCCACTCGGGCCGGTCGCTGAGGCCTTCTGACGTAAGCCGCTCGGGTGTGCGCGACATCAGGTCGTACACCCAGATGTCCGAGCCCTGTGTGCGCACGACGTCGAACGCGATCCTTCTGCCGTCGGGCGATAGCCTTGGATGCGCATACGGGCGCTTCTCGTCGAGGAGCACGCGGGCCTGGCCGTGCTCGTCCACCGACACAACCTGGCTCGTTCCGCTCCCGCGAATGTAGGCGAGCGATCCGCTCGACACGGACACCGCGGCGGCCGCGACGTTCGCCGCCAAGGCGACACTGTCGACAATCGGCACCGGAGGCCCCGCGCGCAGCGAGCGCGCGTCGAAGGGCGCAGCCATCAGGGCTCCGTTGTTGCTAACGTACAATAGCAGGCTGTTCGCGAGCCCGAGCACGAACGTTCCATCGAGATCCTTGAGCACGGTCGACTTGCCGCTTTCAGCCGAGGCGACACCGATGTGCGTGTTCGCGACACCCCCGGGAGAGCTCGTGTAGAAGACGAGCCGCTCATCACCGGCGGAGCGCGGGAACCACTGTGCCCCATTGCGTTGCCCGCTGTCGACTGATGAAAAGAGCTGCGGTTCGCCGCCCGTGGCGGATACCCGCCACATACCACGCGAGGCCGAGGCAGCGAACCTCGCGAACACGAGCGTCTCGTTCGAGAGCCAGGTTAAACCCGCGGCGAAGCCGACTTCGCACAGCGTCGTGGTCGCGCCTCCATCGACGGGCACCTTCTGGAGCTTCCGGTCGCGCGAGACAAACGCGAGCCACCGTCCGTTCGGCGAGAACTCGGGGAACTTGGCCCCGTCCGTTCCCGCAAGCGGCCGGGGCCGAAGTTCATCCAGCGATTGCAGGAAAAGCTGGTCTCCGCCGCCGGCCACGGTTCCCGAGTACACAACCTGTCGCCCATCCGGAGAGATGGCGACGGTCGTCGCCGCGCCGAACCAGGGGAACGCGAGCCGCGAGCCGGGCGCCGGCTGCAGCGTGAAGCGCACGACGTGCGCATCCGGCGCCCGGTAGCGCGTCCAGCCCCACGCAGCGATGAGCGCCGCGACGCCAAACGCCGCCGCCCACGGCAGCGGTGACGCGAATCCCCACGCCGCGCCCGGAACGCGTCGTGCCCGGCGCGCTGCGCTGGGCCCGCTCGCGCCCGAAGCACCCAGCGCTGTGGCGAATGCGCCCGCTGTGGGCCACCGGTCGGCGGGAAGTTTTGCGAGCGCGTGCTCGAGTACGTCGTCGACGTGCTCCGGGACCGTGGGTCGCGTGAGGCGCACGGGTTTCACCGGATCGGTGAGCACCCTCGCGATGATCGCCTGCACGGTGTTTCCGGCGTGTGGGGGCTCGCCGGCGAGCATCTCATACGTCACGGCGCCGAGCGAATAGATATCACTGCGCCCGTCGATCACCCGGTCGCCCGCGGCCTGCTCGGGACTCATGTACTGTGGTGTGCCCAGTGAGAGTCCTGTCTGCGTGATGCGCGCGCCACCGGCGTTGCTAACCGCGAGCGCGATCCCGAAATCGGCGACGACGGGCTGTCCGTCGTGCAGCAGGATGTTCTCGGGTTTGAGATCGCGGTGGATCACGCCGTGGCGATGGGCATAGTCCAGCGCACTCGCCACAGCAACGGCGATGCGAATGGCCTCGTCCACCGGGAGCTGCTTCTCGCGCTCGAGACGCGCGCGCAGGTTCTCGCCCTCAACGAACGGCATCACATAGAAGAGGAGGCCATTCGCCTCTCCGCTGTCAAAGAGCGGCAGGAGGTTCGGGTGCTGCAGGTTCGCCGTGACCTGGATCTCGCTCAGGAAGCGCTCAACGCCGAGCAGCGCGCCGAGTTCCGGCTTCAGGACTTTGAGCGCGACGCGACGGTTGTGCCTCACGTCGCGCGCGAGGTATACCGTGGCCATCCCGCCAGCGCCGATCTCGCGTTCGACGGTGTAGCGGCCTGTCAGCGAAGAGCTAAGTTGCGCGATCGTATCCATGGGTGGGGCGCGGTTCCAGAGTGGGAGCGCGCGTAGACGTTAGCGCGGATCGGCCGGGACAGCCACCAAGCGAGACGTCGGCACCTGCGACGGCCTACGCTACCTGGGCCTCATCGACCCGGGCAAGCCCAGCGACATCGAGGCGGAACGGCAGCAGCGTGCCGAGCGTCTCTATCGACTGACGCACACGCGCAACGTTGCCCTCCGAAGCGATCACCAGCACGCATCCGCCACCGGACGCGCCCATCGCCTTGGCGCCGAGCGCGCCAGCGGCGGTCGCACGCAAAACGATCTCGTCGATGCGCTCTGTTGGAATGGCGGGATGCAATGTGCGCTGGTGCGTCCAGTGCTCGCCGACAAGCCTTCCGAGCCGATCGATGTCGCCGAGCTCAAGCGCATCCTTCATTTCTTCGGCCAACCCCTTCATGTGCTGGAGCGATTCGAGAACGCGGGCGTCGCGATTCTGGTAGGCATTCAGTACGCCGGTGATCGTGTCGCCTGAGATTCGTGATTCGTTGGTGTAGATGAGCAAGGATTGGCGCTCCAGAGCCGTGCGCGTGCTCTGGGTGAGGGCAACTCGCCGCACTTCCACTGCGGTGGAGAATGTCAGGGCGAGCGCCCCACCGTGCGTCGCGGCGTAGTGGTCCTGCCGTCCTCCGGCGACTCCCAGTTCCTCCACCTCGATCCGTCGTCCTTCTTCGGCGATGGCGCAACGATCCCACTCGTCACCGCGCCATGCCGCGAGGGCGCCGAGGAGCGCGGCGCTGGCCGCGGACGAACCGCCGAGGCCGGCACCCACCGGAAAATCATTCGTGAGCGAGACGCGAGCGTTCGTAACGCCGGAGCGCCGCAGCGCGGCCTCGATCAGCGGGGTGTCGCTCGCGCTGGCATTGGCTGGCGCGGACGGCCGAGATGCCGGGGGAGATTCGTCCTGCGTCAGCGTCACCACTGCATACCGATTGATGGCGATGTTGCAGACGAAACCCCCTTCGTTGTTGCAGTACGGCGGCACGTCCGTCCATCCGCCGCCCAGGTCGATGCGCGTCGGCGCCCGCGTCACGACAGTCTTCGTTTCCGCGCGCCCTGCACGCGACATCAGGGTATGGGCAACGGCGGCGGCGTCTTGATTTCGTACTCCTTCGGCGGCTCCGCATTGAGCAGCCACTTCACGAAGTAATCCCAGCGACGCCGCATCATGTAGTTCGACGCGGTGCCATACCCGTGGGCCTGGTTGGGCAACATCAGGAGATCGAAGTCCTTGTTCGCCTTGATCAGCGCGTCGGCCACGAGGAGCGTGTTGTACGGCGGCACGTTGTCGTCCATCGTGCCGTGCGCGAGCAGGAGATGCCCCTTGAGATTCTTCGCGAAGGTCTGGTTCGCCTCGATCTCGTAGCTGTCCGTGCCGTCCGCGTTGCGCGCGAGCAGGCCCTGGTACCGCTCACCCCAATCGTCCTCGTACTGCCGCTGGTCGTGGTTCCCCGACTCCGAGATGCCCACCTTGAAGAAGTCGGGATAGCGGAACATCGCGTCCGCGGTGATGAACCCGCCGCCCGAATGCCCCCACATCGCCGCGCGGTCGATGTCGATGCCCGGATACTGGCGCGCGAGATCCTTCATTCCCGCCACCTGGTCCGGCACGGTATTGTCGCGCCCCATCGCGCCGTAGTAGGCGTCATGGAATGATTTCGAACGGCCTGGCGTCCCACGGCCGTCGATGCTGACGACGATGAATCCCAGCTCGGCGAGTGCCTGACGGTCACCGCGCGCGGCACTGAACGACCGCGGTCCGACGCTTCCGCTCTGCGGGCCTGGATAGGCGTTGTTAATGATTGGATACTTCTTCGATGGATCGAAGTTCGAGGGCCGGAACATCATCCCGTACAAGTCCGTCTTTCCGTCGTTCGCCTTCACCTTGATCGGAATGGGTGGCTTCCAGCCGGTGGCGACGAGCCTCGAGATGTCCGCCTTCTCGAGCGGCAGCACGACCTTGCCGGCCGCGTCGCGGAGCGTGACGACCGGGGGCACATCCGGCTTGGAGTACGTGTCCACGAGGGAACGGCCGTCGGGCGAGAGCTGGATTGTGTGGTCGCCGTCGTCCGGCGTGAGTGACACGAGATTCTTCCCGTCGAGCCCAATGCGGTAGAAGTGCGCGAAGTATGGATCCTGGTCCTTCTCGCGCCCATTCGCGGCGAACCAGACGGTGCGCGATTTCTCGTCCACGCGAACGATCTGGGTGACCGGGCCTTCGCCCGAGGTAATCTTGTTCTTGAGCGTGCCGGTGATGAGATCGTAGAGGTACAGCTGACCCCAGTCGTCGCGCTGGGAATACCAGATCACTTCGTTCGTCGGCCACAGCACCCGCCAGCCGGTGCGTGACTCGAAGTGGGTGGGGACCGTCTCCTCGAGGACTGTGCGGACCGTGCCCGTCGCGGCGTCGGCCACGCGCAGGACTGCCTGCTTGTGATCGCGCGACGTGGACGCGAGTGCGAGCCGTGAGCCGTCCGGGCTCCACTGGTAGTCGCTCATGCTGATGTTGTCGCCCAGCGTGGCGCGATGATATTCGGGCGGGAGTTGCAGGCGCAGGACGCTGCCAGAGTCAACGTCAATGATGACCCGGTGGAGCATGGCGACCACGCTGTCGCCGGGGAGCGGATACTTCCACGCCTTCAGGACGGGGTGACCTACCTTGGTCTCGACGAGATACATGTCGCCCACCTTCCGTTCGTCCTGTTGCGACGTCGCAATCTTTCTCGAGTCGGGCGACCAGAGCAGGACAGGACGGTCGCTGCCCGCCCAGCCGGCGTTGTCGGTGGCGTAACCGAAGTTCTTCACACCGTCGGTCGTCAGGCGCTTCTCCTGGGAGGTTGCGACGTCTCGAACAAAGAGGTTCCAGTCACGAATGAAGGCAGCGCGCTTGCCGTCGGGGGACAGGACGGTGTCCGCCGCGGCACCGCGGCCCCCACCGCCTCGCCCTCCGCGGCCGCCCCGTGCGGCTGCAGCAGCCGCTTCGGCGGCGCTCGGGACGCCGGGGCAGTTGGTGCCCTGCGCGTCGCACACGATGCGCGTGCGCTTGCCGGGATCCACGAGAACAAGCTCCGCCCCGGTAGCGGTGATGTTCCGGTACCAGAACCGGCCATCGCTCAACCAGGTCGCCGCCACTGCTCCGCCAACAACGAGGGGCGTGACGCTCGGCGCGAGAAATCGTGCGGCGCGGTCGTAGTCGGCGGCCGTGTAGACGCGGGGGGGCTGTTGAGCCGCGGCCGGGGACAACGCGGTTCGTATGACGAGTGCGCTGGCGGCAAGAAGGAGCGAAGAGCTGTTCATGCGATCCTCAGGGAGACCGGCTGAGAGGAGAAACGCGTGCGAGTGCTCCGAGGGAACTTGCCGGGGAGCCCGCAAGTCGGCAACCATATGGGACGAGGCACGGGAAGAGACGCCTTGATCAAACAATTACGCCCTGAGGTCAAATGAACAGCAACGCGTCCCTGAGCGACTACGTGGAGATCTGGGCGGAGAAGGGCGCGCCGCGGTGGACGCCACGCGCGCGGCGAATCGTGGTCCTTTCGTCCGTCATCCTTATTGGCGCCGGCCTGCTGGTGGGGTTCTTCTATGTCGCTTTCCGCATGGTCCTGGGGAGGTTCTGGTGAGCAGGCGATTCGCGCTTGCCGGCGCTGTCATGGCAGCGCTCTCGTGCGCAACCGCCGCGGCATGTGGGCAACCCCCACGCCGGAGCCAGCTCGGCGTGGTATCGCAGATGGTGGCGGACACACGTATCGAGATCACCTGGCGACGACCCGTCGCGCGTGGGCGCACGCTCTTTGGCGTGCTCGTGCCGTGGGGAAAGATCTGGACGCCAAGCGCCGACAGTGCGGCCCGGCTCTCGCTGTCCAAGCCCGTCGAGATCAACGGGGCATTGCTGCCTGCCGGAACCTACGGAGTGTGGACGATTCCCGATTCGACGCAGTGGACCGTCGTCTTCAGCAAGGAAGCCGCGGCGTTTCACCTGAAGTATCCAGACGGGCAGGACGCGCTACGGGTGAAGGCAACGCCCGCAAAAGGCGAACATGTGGAGACGCTATCGTTTGGATTTCCGGTGGTGGATGCGGATTCCGCGGTTCTGCAGATGAGGTGGGGGATGACGGTGGTGCCGCTGTTGATCAGGGCAAGGTGAGTTAGGACAGTCGGGAGTCTGAACTCTCAACTCTCGACTTTCAACTCTCGACTGTCGTAAGTTCATCCAGCTTGAGAGTTCCCCCTCCGAAAGGCCCACCCATGTCCAAGAAATCCCTCACCCGCCGCGACTTCGTCGCGGACTCAACGAAACTGGCCCTTGGGGCAATGATCGCGACTCCCGGCTTTCCGATGATCGTGCCGCGGCATGTCCTGGGCCGCGGATTTGTGGCGCCGAGCGACACGGTGAACTTCGCGGTGGCCGGTTTCGGCGGCATGGGCTCGGGCAACGCCGAAAAGCTGGTCGCAAATGGGTGCAACCTCGTCGCCGTCTGCGATGTGGACATGGCGTTCTCCGATCGCAACGTGACCAACAAGGAGACGAATCGTGAGGGCGCGGCGCGCCCCGAGGGTGTGCAGCTCCGCGAGCAGTTCAACAAGACTGCCAAGTATGCCGACTTCCGGGAGATGCTCGACAAGCGGAGAGACATCGACGGTGTGGTGATTGCGACCCCCGACCACAACCATGCCGTGATCGCGAAGGCGGCGATGCAAGCGGGGAAGAGCGTGTACGTGCAGAAGCCATTGACCTACTCGGTGTACGAGGCGCGCGCACTCGCCAGGCTGGCGCGGGAGAATCCGAAGCTCGCAACGCAGATGGGGAACCAGGGCCACTCGGGCGAGGGCACACGCCAGATAGTCGAGTGGATTCGGGCCGGCGTGATCGGACCCGTGCACGAGGTTCACGTCTGGACGAATCGTCCGCTCGGATACTGGCCGCAGGGAATACCACGACCTGCCCCGCCAACGGCGGAACAACAGCAGGCCGCCGCCTCGCATGGCACATCATGGGGTCAGCGTCGCATCAACGAAACGCTCGCGGCGGCGATGGGTACGTATCCCATTCCCGAAGGCCTCAACTGGGATCTCTATCTCGGGCCTTGCAACGAACCCATTGCCTATCATCCTGTCTATCATCCGTTCAACTGGCGCGGCTGGGTGGATTTCGGCATGGGCGCGCTCGGCGATATGGGAGCCCATCTGATAGACCAGGCGTTCTGGGCGCTGGACCTCCAGTATCCGGTGAGCCTCGAGGCGACCTCCACGCCGTGGGGCGGGCCGTCCCGGAAGCCGGCGACGTATCCGCTTGCCACGAGCGTGCATTATCAGTTCCCGGCGCGCGGCAAGCAGCCGCCGGTGAAAATGAGCTGGACCGATGGCGGGCTCTACCCGACGCGGCCCGACATTCTTCCGGACGACTACGTGCTGTCGGCCGAAGGCGGCGGAATTCTCATCGGTGAGAAGGGCATCCTCATTCACGAGACCTACGGCAACAATCCGCGCGTCTGGCCCGACGCGTGCATGCAGGCGGCGCTGGCGGTGCCCAAGTCCCTTCCGCGAATCGACGTCACGCATGAGATGGATTGGGCAAACGCCATCAAGGGGCACGGCAGGACGAGTTCACCCTTCGAATACGCGTCGCTTCTCACGGAGACCATGCTGCTGGGCGTGGTCGCGCTGCGCACGGGGCAGGGGAAGAAGATCATTTACGACGGGGCGGCCATGACGGTGACGAATGCGCCGGAGGCGAACGCTTTCCTTACGAGAGAGTATCGGAGTGGATGGAGTGTTTGAGATGGTCGAGAATTGATCGGTCGGGAGGTTGAGAGTTGTTCGGTCGAGAGTGGAGGGTTGAGAGTTGAGAGTTGGGCCGGGAGTCGCGTGGCATGGTCGCTGGGCGGCTCTCGTCGTTCTTGGAGGGTTGCTGCTTGGTGGAGGGTGCCATTCGGGACGGTCGCGTGCGCCGGCGCCGGGAACTGCGGATCGGCGCGCAATTCTGCTCAACCCGGCGCATCGGTTCTGGAGCGCTCGCGCGCCCGAGTCGTTCCGTGCGACCATCGAAACCACAAAGGGTCCATTCGTTGTCGAAGTGCATCGCGCCTGGGCGCCCCTGGGGGCGGACCGCTTCTGCAATCTTGCGCGCGCCGGGTTCTTTGACGACTCGCGATTCTTTCGCGTACTGCCGGGCTACATCGCCCAGTTCGGCATTCCCGGTGATCCCGCGGTCACCCGCGTGTGGAAGGACCGCAACTTTCCTGACGACTCCGTGCGCCAGAGCAACGTGCGCGGCGCGATCGCGTTCGCGATGACGGGTCCCGCCATGCGGACGACGCAACTGTATATCAGCCGCAAGGACAACCCTCAGCTCGATGCACAAGGGTTCGCGCCGATCGGACTGGTGGTGGAGGGAATGTCTGTCGTGGACGCGCTCTACGACGGCTATGGAGAGAGTGCTGGTGGTGGCGTGCGCGCGGGGAGGCAGCAGCGCATGCTCACAGAGGGAAACGTGCACCTCGACCGGGCGTTTCCGTTGCTCGACCGGCTGATCCGGGTGACGATTCGCTAGATGTCCCTCAGCTGTTCCTCACTGGTGCGACAGCTGAATGACCTGGAAGTACCCCTGCAAGTTGCCCTCGGCAAAAACCTTCAGCAGCTCCGCGATGGAGGAGATCAGCTGCAGGGAACGGGAGTTCGGGCTTTGTTGGCGGAACTGGTCAGTGCCCGTGTAGCGATTCATCGAATACGAGCGAATGAACGTGCTCGTCGAATCGATGGGAAGTGTCGCGACGTTCTTGTAGAAGCGGCTCCAGTCGCCGGGAGACTGGAACAGATACTGCTCAACGTTTGACGTGTAGAAGGCCGTCACCCTGGCGCCGCGATCGCGAACCCACTGGCCGACCGCTCGAAGCGCCTTGTCGCCGGCGAAGTTTCCCGTGAGTGGCACCACGAGATTTCGCTCCTCGAGATCCTTGAGCGCACGATAGTTGGCCTCGGTGGCCAGATAGCTGTGCTGTTTCCCGGCGCCATCCGATTCCATCATCAGGGCCTGGTAGGTGGGCATGTAGGAGTTGCGGCCGTACCCGCCGCCGGCCCCGCCGCCAAAGTTGTAGGTGAGGTCAGGGCCCGATGTATAGAAGGCGCCGTATACGCGCTCGAGCGATGTCAGTTCCGAGTCGCTCAGCACGAAGCCGTGAACCTTCACGAGGCGCTCCTTGATGGCCGCGAGGTTCTTGCGGAAATGCGCACTGTCGGGAAAGCCCGGAACGATCGACTGGAACAGCGCCGCGGCGCTCGACGCCGAATCGAGTCCCGCCGGCCGCGGTTTGGAAAAAAGACGCGAGACGAACTCGGCCCGGTCATCCGACAGCTCAATGAGGGCCTTGTACATCAGGTGCTGAATCGCATTCTGGTGGCGGATGTCGACGATGAAGGCAATTTTCGGCTTGAGCGCCACCAGGTACGTGAAGTTCTGGTCGGGCGCGACGCCGACGTAGACACCGCCCGGCTTCACGGTGTTCTGCAGCTCGGGGATGACCCATTGAAAGGAGGTTTCGTTCGAGACGAAGTTATCGGAGCGGAAGAAACCCCCCGGCTCCGAGAACTCGTTGACCATTCGCCAGAAGGTCGTATCGGCGAGCCTTGGGGGGATGGACTGAGCCGCAAGACTGGCCGCGGAGCTGAGGCTGAGAGTGGCCGCGGCGACGGCACTGAAAGGAAAGGTGCGGCGGCGTGCGAATCCTGACATTCTTCATTGCTCCTGGCCGCGTCGCGCGGATTGGTATTCCTCTACTATGCATCAGAATACGCTGCCCCGACACCTCTGTTCCGCCCGGTCCCGCAGACAGTCGTGATGGCCGCGGGCGAGATTGTCCCGTCGTTGACCGCGGCGCTCGAGGATCGGTACGTGATCGAGCGCGAGCTCGGCCGTGGCGGCATGGCGACGGTGTACCTGGCCCAGGACACCAAGCATGGCCGTAAGGTGGCCATCAAGGTGCTCCGGCCCGAACTGACCGCCTCGCTCGGCGTCGATCGGTTTGTACGCGAGATCAGCATCGCGGCGCAGCTCACCCATCCGCACATCGTGCCGCTCCTCGATTCCGGCGAAGCCGCCGGGCTGCTCTACTACGTGGCGTCGTATGTCAGCGGAGGGTCGCTCCGCGACTGGCTGCACCGTGAGCGGCGGATACCGCTCTCCGATGCATTGCGCATCACACGGGAGGTCTGCGCCGGCCTGGACTATGCGCACCGGAATGGCTTCGTGCATCGCGATGTGAAACCGGAGAACATTCTCTTCGCCGACGGGCTCGCGGTGCTCACGGATTTTGGCATCGCGCGTGCGTGCACCAGGCCTGACGGATCGAGCCTCACGGAGACCGGCGTGGCGGTCGGCACACCAGAGTACATGAGCCCGGAACAGGCAAGCGGGGAAGCAGACATCGGCGTACGCAGTGACGTATACAGCCTCGCCTGCGTGCTGTACGAGATGCTCGCCGGTGAGCCGCCGCTTCGCGGCGACAGCGTGCGCGCCACGATGGCGAGGCAGGTGACCCAGATGCCGCGGCCCGTGCGTGAACGCCAGCCGGATGTCCCGGCGGCGGTCGATCGCGCGCTGGCGCGGGCACTGGACAAGGATCCTGACCGTCGCTTCCCGAGCGCCGCGGAATTTGCGACGGCGCTCACCGCAGAAGCGGGCACACTGCCCCGCGCCGCCGCGGTGACGCGGACCGTGGCGGTGCTTCCGTTCGTGAACGCGAGTTCGGACCCCGAGAATGAGTATTTGTCCGACGGGATCTCCGAGGAGCTGATCGATGCGCTGGCAAAGATCCCGGGCCTCAGGGTGGCGTCGCGCACGTCCACGTTCTCGTTCAAGGGAAAGCCGCAGGACGTGCGCACGATCGGCTCCCTCCTCGGCGCGTCGGTGGTGCTCGAGGGTGCGGTGCGCAAGTCAGACGACCGGCTCCGCATCACGGCGCAACTCACGTCCGCGGCCGATGGCCAGCTCCTGTGGTCGCAGCGCTACGACCGGAAGCTCGATGACGTATTCGCGATCCAGGACGAACTGGCGCGCACGATCGTGAACACGCTGCGTGCGACATCATTCGCCGACCTCGCAGCGCCCGTCCCCAAGCGGCACACCGAAAGCGTGAAGGCCTACGGGCTCTACCTCATGGGCCGATATGCCTGGAACAAGCGCACGCTGGAGGGAGTGATGGAAGGGATCAGCTTCTTTGAGCAGGCCATCGCGGAAGATCCCGACTACGCGGTCGCCTACACGGGGCTGGCAGACTCATACGCACTGCAAGTGGACTACCAGAGCGTGCCGGTGGCAGATGGATTCGAGCGGTCCGAGACATATGCCCGGAAGGCGCTCGCGCTGGATGAGACGCTCTCCGAGGCCCATACCTCGCTGGCGTGGATCCTGTTCATCTACGACTGGGACTGGATCGCTGCCGAGCGCGAGTTCCGGCGCGCGATCGAGCTGAATCCGCAATACGCCACTGCGCATCAGTGGTATTCCTTCCTGCTGGTCGCGCTGGGCCGGTTCGAGGAAGCGATGTCCGAGGGAACGATGTCGCTCGAGCTTGATGCGGCGTCGGTGTCGATGCGGCGAAGCGCGGGCGCCCTGTACTACTATGCGCGACGCTACGACCAGGCACGCCGCCACCTGGCGCATGCGATCGAGATGAATCCCACGGCTGAGGAGAGCTATCGCATGCTCGGACTCACGCTCGCGGAGCTCGGGGATTTCGAGGAGGCCGCGCGAGTGTTGCGCGAGGCAGCGCGTCTTGGCGGCGCGCGGCCGTATGCGACGGCCACACTGGGATACGTCCTCGCCCGCGGCGGCGATCGTGCCGAGGCGGAGTCATTGCTTGCCGGGCTCGAGCAGGCGGCCACGCGGGACTACGTATCACCGGCGGCGTTCGCGATGCTCAATATCGGTCTCGGCCGGCATGAGCGCGCGCTCTTCTGGGCGGAGCGCGCGTACGACGACCGGCGCGGCTGGCTCGCATACCTCAACGTGCATCCCATCTTCGATCCCTTGCGCGGTGAGCCGGGTTTTCAGGCGCTCGTCCGCAGAATGGGACTGCCATCGGCTCGATGACGGGCGACCCCCTGAGCGGCCCCGGGGCCACAGTGACGTCGCCGTCAACGATGCCGCGCGCCGCAGCGTCTGCGATGACATTGCTCGCGATCCTGCTCACCATGCTGCTCACCATGCGCGACGCGCGCGCACAAGGCGGCGCAGGCACTCCCGTGATCGAGTTGCGCCCGGGGCTCGTACTCGAGAAGTCCGTTCGCATCGCGCCGAAGCGATATCGACTTCCGGGGAACGCGTCGCTCGACTCTGCCCTCATCACGGTGCGCGGCGACAATGTCACCGTGGATTTTGCGGGAGCGACGCTGGAAGGGACCGCACCATTCACCGATCCAGACCTGGCCCAGGGAGTGGCCATCCGTGTGGAAGGCGGACGCATCGTCCGCATCGTCAATGCGCACATTCGCGGATACAGGATTGCCATCCAGGCGCGCGGCACGCGTGGCCTGACGCTCGCGGGAAACGACCTGAGCCACAACTGGAAACCGCGCCTCTTCAGCCTGGTGGAACATGAGAGCCTGGCCGACTGGCTTTCGTTCCACCACAACGAGAAGGACGAATGGCTGCGCTTCGGCGCCGCCGTCTCCCTCAACGACGTGCGTGGGGGTGAGATTCGCGGCAACACGGCCGAACAGGGGATGAACGGATTGCTGCTGGTGCGCACGGATTCGTTGCGCATTCAGGACAACGATTTCTCGTTCAACTCAGGCCTGGGCGTGGGGCTCTACCGGTCCAGCGGCAACACCATCGTGCACAACCGCATCGACTATGACGTGCGCGGCTACAGTCATGGCTTCTACCGGCGTGGCCAGGATTCTGCGGGGCTCCTGATGTACGAGCAGAGTTCGGCAAACGTCGTCGCCTGGAACTCGCTGACCCACGGCGGGGACGGGCTCTTCCTCTGGGCGGGGCAGAGCACAATGGACACTGGGGAAGGCGGCGCGAACGACAATCTGTTCTTCGGGAACGATTTCAGTTTCGCGCCGGCGAACGCGATCGAAGCGACGTTCAGCCGCAACGCATTCATCGGGAATCGCGCTGAGGGAAGTGACTACGGCATGTGGGGCGGTTACAGCTACAACTCAAAAGTGGTGGGCAACTGTTTCCTGCGAAACCGGATCGTGATCGCGATCGAACATGGGCAGGAGAATCTCATCACGGGCAACCTGTTTGCGGGCGATTCAACGCCGGTGAAGCTGTGGGCCGACAGCATTCAGCCGTCGGACTGGGGCTATCCGAAGCACCGCGACACGAGGAATCGGGACAACAAGGTTGAGGGAAATACGAGCGTTGAGTTGAGGACGACCGGCGGCAGGGCTGCCGGCGACCTCTGTGCGAGAGTTCCCGCACTGTCCGGTGAGTACGCACGGATGGTTCCCCAAGTGCCCGGAGTTCCACATTCGGTGCCGGCCACGGCCGCGTCTCGCCGGGACCGGTCGGCGATCATCGTAGATGAATGGGGCCCCTACGACTGGAGGTCGCCAAAGCTGTGGCCCGTGGACAGCACGCATGCGATTCCAGCGCGCCTCAGGGTGCTGGGCCCTCCGGGTGCATGGCGCGTGGCGGCCCGGCATGGTATCGCCGCCATCTCGCGTGAATCAGGGAAGGTGGGCGATACAATCGCCGTAGCTCCGGAGCCCGGGAAGGCCCAGAACTGGGAGCTCGTCCTGGAATACCACGGAGCGGCTACCGTCTCGCCCCGCGGTGAACAGCGGAAGGCGGGTGAGCGTTCCCGTTTTGGATATTCACGGTTTGAGCCTCCCATGGACTGGGGCGTCCGGTTCTTTGCGTGGAACGAAGCGTCTGATCCGCGCAAGGATCCCGAGGCGTTTTACGCCCTGCTCCGTTCGCCTCCCCTGCTCACGCGTCGCGAGACCCGACTCGACTATGAGTGGTCCCGGCCGGCGATACAGGGGCTGCCGCGAGCGCAGTTCGGACTCGAGGCGACAGCGACCGTCACGCTCGACCCGGGCGAGTACACCCTGTGCGCCATCAGTGACGACGGCGTGCGTGTGTGGGTGGATGGCACGCTGGCGATAGACAACTGGACGCCGCATGAGTCGGCGGTCGACGTCGCGCCTCTCGCCCCGGGCCGCCATGACCTGCGCGTCGTGTACTACCAGGTGGACGGATGGACAGAGTTGCGCCTGGACATCGTTCGCGGGGCGCAGCGCTCGAAGGGGTCGCCCGGGCGGCACTAGAGAGACAGACGAGAGTCGGGGGTCGAGGGTTGGGAGTTGAACGGCAGTCGAGAGCCGGGAGTCGAGGGCGGTGACGCAAGGTCTCTTGACTGCTCCAATGCAACCCTTTTCCCGTCTTGTCCTGTCTATATATTCGACGAAGTCGAATAAATCAGCCGACAGGGGTTCCGGATGGGGATGCATCTCGGTGAATTCGAGCAACTCGTGCTGCTCGCGCTCGCGCGCCTGGGGGACGAGGCCTACGGTGTGACCGTGCAGCGTGAGATAGCGCGCCGGACGCGACGGGAGATGACGTTTGGCACGGTCTACAGCACCCTCGCGCGGCTCGAATCGAAGGGGTTCGTCACGTCGGCCCTCGGTGAGCCCACGCCGGAGCGTGGCGGCCGCGGCAAGAAACACTTCAGGATCAGCGTGACCGGACGCCGGGAACTGCAGCGCAGCCTGCGAGCGCTCCGCGTCATGGTCCGGGGACTCGATGCGACGTGGGATGTACGATGACGCCGTCCCGCGCACATCCGCCGGCGTCCGCCGTCTGGCTGCTCGAACGCTTTCTTCCCCCGGACGTGCGCGATGCGTTTCTCGGTGACCTCGAAGAGTGTTTTCACGGCGAGGTGCTTCGCGTGCGGGGAGCCCGCGCCGCACGCCGCTGGTACTGGCGCGAGACGCTTCGCGCCCCGCTCAGGCTTGCACGCACCCCGCGCGCGTCCCACGCAATGCCCCACATCCGAGGAGACGGTCCCATGTCCAGCTTGCTGGGTGACCTTCGCTATGCGCTTCGCCTGCTTGCGCGCCGCCCCGGGTTTACCGCACTCGCCACCCTCACCCTCGCGCTGGGCATAGGCGCGACGACGGCGATCTTCAGCGTCGTCAATCCGATTCTCTTCGAGTCGCTGCCGTATCCGCACTCCGAGCGGATCATGATGGTCTGGGAGCGCAACAAGGATGGCACGAAGGACAACGTCGGGTTTGCGACATTTTACGACATCGCCCGGATTAGCCGGTCGTTCGAGGCGGCGGCAGCGATGGGAAGCTGGTCTCCGACCATCACAGGGCGCGACGAGCCCGCGCTCCTCAGGGGACAAAGGGTGTCACCCACGTACTTTCAGGTGCTCGGTGTTGCGCCTGCGCTCGGGCGCGACTTCCGGGCCGACGAGGACGTGCGCGGCGTGCCACGCGTCGCCATTCTCAGCCACGCCCTCTGGCGCGGCCGGTTCGGCGGAGATTCAACGCTCGTAGGCAGGACGATCACCCTGGGCGGCAATCCCTACACGGTGGTCGGCGTGATGCCCACCGGGTTCGAGAACATACTCGACCCGACGTCGCAGATCTGGACGCTGCTGCGCTACGACCTGACGCTCCCCTGGGCGTGCCGTACGTGTCATCATCTCCGGATGGTGGCATGGCTCAAGCCTGACGTGAGCGCGCGCCAGGCCGCGGGCGAGATGGACGTGATCGCGGCCAATCTCATGCACGAGCATCCAACCGAATACGGCGGCATGGGTCTCCTCCTTCCGACTTTGCGCGACGATTCGACGAGTGGCGTGCGGCCGGCGCTGCTGGCGGTGCTCGGCGCGGTGATGCTCGTGCTGTTGATCGCCTGCGCGAACGTCACCAACCTGCTCCTCGCCCGTGGCGCACAGCGGCAGGGTGAGTTCGCGATCCGGGCTGCCCTGGGAGCGGGCCGAGGACGCGTGATCCGGCAACTCCTCACGGAAAGCATGGCGCTCGCGGTCATCGGGGGTGTGCTCGGCATCGGCGTCGCGGAACTGGGTGTACGCGCCCTCGTCGCCCTGAGTCCGGCGGGACTCCCGCGCGTGGACGCGATCCGCGTGAACGGCACTGCACTGGCATTCGCGCTCGCCATGACCACGCTCGTCGGTCTCGTGTTCGGCCTGGTGCCGGCGATTCACGCCGCTCGCGCCGATCTGCATCGCGGGATCAAGCAGGGCACCCGTCGCACGGCGGGCAGTTCGCACTTTACGCGCGCCTCGCTCGTTGTCTCGGAGGTCGCCCTGGCGCTCATGCTCCTGGTTGGATCGGGGCTTCTCCTCCGGAGCATGGAACGCGTCTTCGCCGTGTCGCCGGGCTTCGAACCATCCGGGCTGCTGACGATGCAGGTGCAGGCCGGTGGCGCGCGGCTCAACAACGACACGCTCGTCCGTGCCTTCTTCGACCGCGTGCTGGAAACAGTGCGCACACAGCCCGGAGTTGAATCCGTGGCACTCACGAGCCAGCTCCCCCTGAGCGGCGACTTCGACGGATACGGCGTACATAGCCAGACCCATCCGCGCGCGAATCCTGAGGAGGATCCGAGCGGGTTCCGCTACGCGGTGACTCCGGGCTACTTCGCGACCATGCGCATCCCCCTCGTGCGCGGGCGCCTCTTTACGGACGGCGACCGGCCGGATCAGCCGCCAGTGGTGATCATCAATGAGAGCTTCGTGAGGCGCCTCCTGCCGACCGGAGATCCCATCGGGCAGCGCGTTCGCGTCGGCGCCGCCGATACGGGACCCTGGCGAGAGGTGGTCGGAATCGTGAAGGACGTACGGCAGATCTCGCTCTCTGCGGCGAGGTCCGATGCGATCTACCTGCCCGAATCACAATGGCAGTTTGCGGACAACGCGATGTCGATCGTCGTGCGTGCCCGCGGCGACGCAGCGTCGCTGGCCCCCGCCATCCGACGCGCCGTCTGGTCGGTGGACAAGGACCAGCCGATCGTGCGCATCGCCACCATGGAGGAACTGGTCGGCGCGACGGGCGCTGCCCGCCGCTTCACGCTCGTGCTGTTCGAGGCGTTCGCCGCTGTCGCCCTCGTGCTCGCCGCGGCGGGTATTTACGGCGTGCTGGCGGGCGTGGTCACGGAACGGCTGCGCGAGATCGGCGTGCGCTCGGCGCTGGGCGCCACACGCCGCGACATTCTCCTGATGGTCGTACGCAAGGGTCTCTCGCTCACGGCGATCGGCGTGGGCGTCGGACTCGCGGCGGCCCTGGCAGGCAGCCAGGCACTCGCTGGCATGCTGTTCGGGGTGTCGCGGGCCGACCCCCTGACGTATGCGGGCGTCACCGCCGTGCTCCTCGCGGTCGCGCTCGTGGCCTGCTGGATACCGGCACGACGCGCCACGAGAGTCGATCCCGTGGTGACGCTCCGGGCGGAATAGCGTGTAGTTTTTCGAGGTGTCTGGACCTGCAGACCCCTCTCCGGGCCCCGCGCGTCAGCGGGAGATCTATCTTCGCGGCGTCAGTGGCGACCGCCCAGCCGTTCCCGCGCTGGGCGACGCACTCGAGCACGGCGCCGCGCGCGCCATGACACCGCAGGCATGGGCGTACATCTCCGGCGGTGCGGGCAGGGGCTCCACGATGCGAGCCAACCGGGACGCGTTCGAGCGGTGGCGCATCGTGCCGCGGGTGCTCCGCGACGTCTCGACACGCGATCTCTCCATCAATCTCCTGGGCAGCGTGCTGCCGGCGCCGATTCTGCTCGCGCCCATCGGTGTGCTCGAGGCGGCCCACCCCGATGCGGATCTGGCGGTCGCGCGCGCAGCGCGCGCGACGGGGGCGGCGATGATCTTCTCGAACCAGGCCTCGGTCCCGATGGAGGAGTGCGCGCGGGAACTCGGGAGCACGCCTCGCTGGTTCCAGCTCTACTGGAGCACATCGAACGAACTCGTCGCCAGCTTTGTCCACCGCGCGGAAATGTGCGGCTGCGGCGCAATCGTCCTCACGCTCGACACCACGATGCTGGGCTGGCGCACGTGCGATCTCGACCTCGCCTGGCTGCCCTTCCTGCGGGGAATGGGAATCGCGCAATACACGAGCGATCCGGTGTTTCGCATGCAACTCGATGAATCGCCCGCGGCGCCCGTGGCGCCGGCGACGCCGGCGGCGAAACCGCGCGTCAATCTCGCGTCGCTCGGGGTCGTGCGGCAGCTGAGCAGGCGTGGCCGCCGCGCTGGGCTCTCGAGCGGAAGAATGCGACGGGCAGTGCAGCACTTCATCACCAGCTATTCGCGGCCATCGCTCACGTGGACCGACCTGCCATTGCTCCGCGGCATGACCACGCTTCCGCTGGTAGTGAAGGGAATTCAGCGCGCGGATGACGCCCGTCGCGCCGTGGATGACGGTGTAAACGCCATCGTCGTGTCGAACCATGGCGGGCGCCAGGTGGACGGCGCCGTCGGTTCGCTCGACGTTCTGCCCGGCATCGCCGACGCGGTCGCGGGCCGCGTGCCGGTGCTGTTCGATTCCGGCATTCGGAGCGGCGCCGACGTGTTCAAGGCTCTCGCACTGGGAGCGACGGCGGTCCTGCTCGGCCGCCCGTACGCCTACGGCCTGGCCATGGCGGGGGAAGCGGGCGTGCGCGAGGTCATCCAGAACGTGACGGCGGAGCTCGATCTGACGCTCGGCCTCGCTGGCTACGCATCCGTTCGGGATCTCTCGAGAGACGCCGTCGTGAGAATCCCGTGAAGTCCAGAGAGACCACCCTGCCGCCAAATCCCGTCTCTCAACTCGGTCTCTCAACTCGGTCTCCCAACCCCAAACGCTCAACTCCAGCCTCTCGACCCTCGCCTGTCGTCTGTTATCTTAGAACTAAGATGAAGCCTGCCAAACGCACCTCCCCCCGGGTCGACGAGTCAGGCGTTACGGGAACCCCGGTCACGGACGACCTGCCGACCGCCACCGCTCTCAAGCTCTGGGTGGTGCTGGCGCGCGCCTTCTGGGCCGTGGCCGAAGTGTCGAAGGCCGACGTCGAGCGGCACGACCTCACGCCGGCAGAGTTCGGAATTCTCGAGGCGCTGTACCACAAGGGCGAGATGCTGCTTGGCGACGTGCAGAAAAAGGTCCTCGTGTCGAGTGGCGGCATCACGTTTCTGGTGGACCGGCTGGCCGCGCGCGGACTGGTGGAGCGAAAGGCCTGTCCGTCGGACCGCCGGGCGCGCTATGCCGCGCTGACCAGGCGCGGACACAAGGTCATGGCCGGGATCTTCCCGGCGCACGCGGCCGCGATTCGTGACGCCATGGGGGGACTCTCGCGTACGGAACAACGCGAGCTGACGGCCCTGCTCAGGACATTGGGGGTCGAAGCAGCGCGGCTGGCGGCAGAGACGCCCGCCGGCAAGCGCGCCCTGGCCGACGAGCCCCGCTGATACAGCGTAGCGCCCGGCAGACAGGCGATCTGACACGAATGAGGGATTGACAGGGCGCTCGGTCAGCCATATATTATCTCAGTAATAAGAGACATAGTAATGAACTACCAAGGACCGTCGCCGTCTCTGATACCAGCAGGCGAGACACTTCCGGAGGAGCACAATGAAATGGAATCTGGACACCACGCATAGCACTGCGGCATTCGCGGTGAAGCACCTCATGATCTCGACCGTCAGGGGCCGGTTCAAGAAGCTCACCGGGTCGGGCGAGACCGACGAGAATGGCGTGCTCAAGTCCGTCGAGATGGTGATCGACGCGCCGAGCATCGACACGAACGAACCGAAGCGCGATGACCACCTGCGCTCCGCTGATTTTCTCGATGTGGCCAACCACCCGACGATCACCTTCCGCTCCACGACCATCAGGCAGAACGGGAGGGATATCACCATTACGGGCAATCTCACCATTCGAGGCGTCACGAGGCCGGTCACACTCATGGGCGAGGTCACGGCGCCGGTTGCCGATCCCTGGGGCACTACGCGCGCCGGCCTCGAGGTGAGCACGAAGATCAGCCGCAAGGAATGGGGCCTGCTCTGGAACACGCTACTCGAGACGGGTGGCTTCGCCGTGGGCGATGAGGTCAAGATCTTCGTGGAAGTCGAGGCGGTCGCTGTGTCCGAGCAGGCGCTCGCCGCAGCCTAACTGATCCGGAGGGCGCTCCTGTGGCGTTTCGTGTGACGCGGGAATAACGTTTCCTGTCCCCGAGTCACCCCACCGGAGTGCCCTCATGAGTCCGTGTCGATTCGTACGCGCCGCCGCGCTCCTCGCGGCGGCGATCCTCCCGCTGCGCGCCCAGACTGCCGGCCTGACGCACGGCGTGCGGCCGGGCCGCTTCATCATCCGCAACGCCACGATCATCGATGGCAATGGCACGCCGGCCCGGGGGCCGGTGGATATCGTGATCGAGGGGAACACGATCACCGAGGTCGTCGCCATCGACCCCGTCGCGATACGACAGGGCGCAGCCCGGCGCCCCGCGGGCGACGTACAGATCGATGCCACCGGCAAATACGTCCTGCCCGGCCTGATCAACAATCACACGCACATGCAGAGCAAGCGCTCCGGGCAGTCCATGGGCGGCTTCGACTACTACATGCGGCTCGAGCTCGCGAACGGCATCACCACCGTGCGCGAGGTGGGAGCCGAGAGCAACAAGGGGAGCATCGAGCTGCGCGACAAGTCGGCGCGCGGCGAGATCGTCGCACCGCGGATCTTCGTGTATCCGCAGTTCTGGGCCGAAGACGGCGCGAAGGTCAGGACGCCGGCGGACGCGAGAGCGCACATCCAGGCCCTCAAGAAACTTGGCGCTGACGGCATCAAGATCACCGGAATCGATCGCGACCTGATGCAGGCCATGGAAGATGAATCGCGCAAGCTCGGACTCCGCGTCGCGCACCATGTAGGCGTCGAGGAAACCAATGCCTGGGACGATATCAAGTTCGGCACGACGTCAATTGAGCACTGGTACGGCATTCCTGACGCCGCCATTCCGGACCTGCGGCAGCACTTCCCCGGCAACTACAACTATCTGAACGAGACCGACCGCTTCCGCTGGGCCGGGCGGCTCTGGCGCGAGGCCGATCCGAAGCTGCTCGATTCCGTGCTCGTCTCGATGGTGCGCGGCAATGTCGCCTGGGTGCCGACGCTCGACATCTACGAAGCGAGCCGTGACCTTCAGCGCGCGCAGAACCAGCCGTGGTTCAGGGACTACCTGCACCCGTCGCTCGCGAACTATTTCAGCCCCGACCCGGCGAACCACGGATCCTATTTCATCGGGTGGAGCTCCACCGATGAGGTGTACTGGAAGGAGAACTACCGCATCTGGATGCGGGCGCTGCGCGACTTCGAGCGCCTTGGCGGCACGATTGGGTGCGGCGACGATGCGGGCTTCATCTACGAGATGTACGGCTACGGTCTCATTCGCGAGATGGAACTGCACGCCGAAGCCGGCTTCAACCCGATCAAGATCATCCAGCACTGCACCGGCAACAACGCGAAGATCCTCGGCCAGGAAGACAGGATCGGGCGCATCCGCGCCGGCTGGCTGGCGGACATCATCGTGGTTGACGGGAATCCGCTCGAGGATATCAAGGTGCTGTACGCCGGCGGCACGTCGGCCGTCCGCGACGGAAAGGAAGTGCGGACACTCGGCCCGGAATGGGTGATCAAGGACGGCATTCCCTACAGCGGGCCGCAGTTGCTGAGAGAAGTGAAGGCAATTGTCGACAAGGCGAAGGCAGGCGGAAAATGATTCCGCAACATGTTTGACCCCAAGCTCCTCGCCGGCAAGGCGATTCTCGTAACGGGAGGCGCGACCGGGCTCGGCCGCGCAATGGCCGAACGGTTCCTCCAGCTCGGAGCGCGCGTTGGCATCGCCAGCCGCCGCGAAGAGGTGCTCAAGTCCGCCGCTTCCGAGATGATGCTCACGTTCGGCGGTGAGGTATTTCCCACGGCCTGTGACATTCGCAACCCCGATGCGGTCAGCCAGATGATCGATACCGTCTGGGATCACTTCGGGGCGCTCGATGTGCTCGTGAACAACGCCGCCGGCAATTTCGCCTCCCCCACCGAACGGCTTTCCCATCGCGCGGTTGACACGGTGCTCGGCATCGTCCTGCATGGCTCCTTCTATTGCACGCTCGCCCTCGGCAAGAAATGGATTGCTGCCAGGCGCGGTGGCCGCGTGCTCAGTATCGTCACGACGTACGCGGACACGGGCTCGGCGTACGTGGTGCCCAGTGCGGCGGCCAAGGCTGGCGTGCTCGCCATGACGCGATCGCTCGCGGTCGAATGGGCGCCACATGGGATCACGATGAACGCGATCGCCCCCGGCCCGTTTCCCACACCGGGCGCGTGGGATCGCCTGGTACCCGATACAGCGATGCACGAGCAGATGATCAAGCGCATACCGATGCGGCGCGTGGGACGGCACGACGAGCTGGCGAACCTGGCGGCGTTCCTCGTGTGCGACGGCTCGGCGTACATCAATGGCGAATGCGTGAGGATCGACGGCGGCGAATGGCTGAAGGGCGCGGGACAGTTCTCGTGGATGGATGTGCTCACGGACGATGAATGGGATGCGCTCAGCGCGCGGGCAAAGAAGTCGACCACGTGACATCGCTCCTTCGGGAAATCCGCGCCTTTCTCGACGAGCGAGTGCTGCCGCACGAACGTGAGTTCCTCTCGCGGCCGTTCACGGACCTCGCACCCGAGCTCGACGGCCTTCGCAGTGAAGTCAGGAAGCGTGGACTCTGGGCGCCGCACCTGCCAGCCGAACTCGGCGGGCTCGGGCTCTCCCTGACAGACTTTGCGCACGTCTCGGCGCTGCTCGGTGAAACGCCGCTCGGGCACTATCTGTTCAATGCCCAGGCGCCCGATATCGGCAACTGTGAACTGTTGCACGCCCATGGCAGTGCCGAGCAGAAGAAGCGCTGGCTGGAACCGCTCGCACGCGGCGAGATTCGCAGCTGCTTCGCGATGACAGAGCCGGAGCTTGCCGGGTCCAATCCCGTGTGGCTGGCAACGTCCGCGAGGCGGGAGCGCGAGCACTACGTGATTGACGGGCACAAATGGTTCACGTCGAGCGCCGACGGGGCAGCGTTCGCAATCGTCATGGCGGTCACGAACGCCGACGCCGTGCCGCACAAACGCGCGAGCCAGATCATCGTGCCCATGGACTCGGCGGGCCTGACGCGGGTACGCAACCTCAGCGTGATGGGCGAGCAGGGCAGCGGCTACGCGAGCCACAGCGAGCTCAGCTTCACCGGCGTGCGCGTGCCCATCACCAACCGTATCGGCAGTGAGGGCGACGGCTTTACGCTCGCGCAGGAACGGCTCGGTCCCGGACGCATTCATCACTGCATGCGATGGGTCGGCATTTCGGAGCGCGCGTTCCGCCTCATGTGCGAGCGGGCCGTCACGCGCGAACTCGCGCCGGGTGAGCCGCTCGGAGCGCAGCAGACGGTGCAACACTGGATAGCCGAATCGCGGGCAGAGATCGACGCCGCGCGGCTGCTCGTGCTCGATACCGCGGGACAGGTGGAGCAAGGAAGCGCTTACGCCGCACGCGACCGCGTGTCGCTCATCAAGTTCCACGTGGCCGGCGTCATGCTCCGCGTGCTCGACCGCGCCATTCAGGTGCACGGCGCGCTCGGCATGACCGACGACACGCCGCTCGCGTACTGGTACCGCCACGAACGCGCCGCCCGCATCTACGACGGCCCGGACGAGGTACACAAGAGCGCCGTGGCGCGCCGGATCCTGAAGGGGTTGGGCATGAAGGGTGCTCGGGAGTGACGACAGCTGGTGCTCAGCGGTGAACGGCGGTCGTGGGTGAGACACGCCCCCTGCGTGCCGGCGAGGAAATTGATCTCGGCGCGCTGAACGCATTTCTCGCTTCGCACGCGCCACAGGTTGGGCACGTTGCGGCCGTTGAGCAGTTTCCCGGCGGTTTTTCGAACCTCACCTATCTCCTCAAGACCGACCGCGGCGAGGTCGTACTGCGCCGGCCTCCGCGCGGCGTCGCAAAGGGATCGGCACACGACATGGGGCGCGAGCACCGCATTCTTGCCACGCTCTCCACGCGCCGCGTGCCCGCGCCGAGACCAGTCGTATTGTGTGACGACGAGTCGGTGCTGGGCGCGCCCTTCTATATAATGGAGCGCGTGCGCGGGGTGATCCTGCGCGGCGAGCCTCGAGAGCCGCCGTCCCCGGAGGTGATGCGTCTGTTGAGC
>DASZZO010000320.1:0-10493 GCA_035544915.1 Gemmatimonadaceae bacterium
GAAGCTCAGCCGATCGCGCCACACTGTCGCGTCGAAGCCGGCCTCGTACTCGACTCCGCGCTCGGCCTTGAGGTTCGGATTTCCGGGATTGTTGGGAATCGCGCCCGCGCTGTTCGACCCCGTGAGGTTGTACGGCGCTGCGGCGAGAGTGGTGAGTGACGCGCCGGGCCCCGGTGTACGCCCAGTGGTACCCCAGGCGCCGCGCAGCCGGAAGGAGCCAAAAATGCCGGTAAGGGGCTGAAAGAAGCGCTCTTCGGAAATGACCCACGAGGCACCAAACTTCGGCAGCACGAATGCCGGAACCTTGGCACCAAAGGACGAGAACTTGTCAATGCGCACACCGGCCTGCAGGAAGAAGCGGTTGCGGTATCCGAGTTGCCCCTGTGTGAGGTATCCGTATTGATCCTGCTGGGTGTAGCCGCCGCTCCCCGTAGTGGTCGACGCGGCCGCAATCACGTTGTTCGCGTTCGTCACGAACCCCTGCCCGGTGGCAGAAATCGAGTCGACGCGCGATACGATCGCCTGCACGCCGAAGGAGAGATTTCCCTCCCACTGGCTCTCGCCGCCAAACACGCCGCGGAGATTGCCCAGGTAGTCAATGGTGTAGCGGCTCAGCCCGCGGCGGGTCTGAACGTTGTTGCCGAGGTTCAGATCGCCGGCGTACCAGGTGTCTGTGTTCTTCGGGAAGTACTTCGTCTGCTCGTCGCGCGACTCGTCGCCGCCGACGGTGAACTTGTTCGAGAACCAGGCGACCGGCAGGTAGTTTGCCGAAACCGTCACCGTCGTATGATGCGTCAGGATCGAGCCTTCGATCGCCGAAATTGCAGCCACGTGGCGGTTGAACCCGAACCAGCCGTCCTGACCCGGGTTTCCGTCGTCGCTGCGCGACAGGGGGGAGCCAAGCAGGGCACCGCCCAGGAATCCGAAGATGTTGTTGTCGTTCTGCGGCAGGAATGTCGTCGCCTGAATGAGGCCGAGGCCGAAGTCGAGCGTGAGCTGCGAAGTCGGCACCCAGTCGAAGTTCGAGCGCAGGTTGTAGCGCTCGAATCCATTGTCCGGAAGCGTGCCCTTGGCGTTGTCGGCTCCCACGCTGAGGTTATAGCCGTAACTCTGTCCGCCGCCGCGACCGCTCCAGCCGATGGTGCGGTCTGTGCCGTTGCGGAACGCGCCCGTGCGCACGAGCGGGTTGTCGTGCACGAGGGTGCCGACGGCCTTTCCTCGGCAGAGTGGATTCGTACTGGTTGCAGCGACCAGGGCCGCGCTGCAATTCCCGTAATTGTCAGGGGGCGTCCAGTGCTGGTCGATCGTGCCGCCCTCGAGGCGCAGAGTCTGCGAGAAGCGATTGGTTCCTGGCCGTCCTTTCTTCGTCATGATCTGGATCACGCCCGCCGATGCATCCGCGCCGTAAAGAGTCGCCGCGGCAGGTCCCTTCACGACTTCGATGCTTTCAATGTCGTCGGGGTTCAGGTCGTTCAGTCTGTCGGATCCCTGGCCGCCCGCAGCGAGATCCACCACGCCGTCGGCCACGCGAATGCCGTCAATGAAGATGAGCGGACTATTAGAGAGGTTGATCGACGACGCACCGCGGATGCGAATCTGCCGGGCGGCGCCGACGCTGCCTGAAGCACTATTCACGGCCAGACCCGTCACTCGCGATTGAAGGAGTTCACCGACCGTGCTGATCGTCGCATCCTGTTGCACCTGGGCAGCCGGCAGCGTTGCGACCTGTGCGCTCTGCGCGCGCCGCTCCTGGTTTCCGGCCGTCCCGGTCACCACCACATCGGAGAGCGTCACGAGCGACTGCTCCATGATGAAGTTGATCGTGGCGGTCTGCCCAGTTCCCACAGTCGCCGAGTCGTAGGACGCCTTGTACCCCAGGCGCAATGCACCAACGTGGACGCGGCCGGGACGCATGTTGGTCAGGCGGTACTCACCATCCTTGTTGGTTTGCGTCTCGAGCGCGGTGCCCGCAACGACGACCCGGACACCGGCGAGCGGCAGCTGTGTGGCGCGGTCCGTTACCTTGCCCGCAATCCCGCCGGCCTGCGCGAGCGCAGTTCCCGCCGGCAGGCAAAGCAGCAGAGCGGCCGCGATGCGCGTCACTCGGCGAGAGCGTGAAACGTCCGACATCGACACCCCCTGTCATTGAAGGATCTTTGCGCCGGAGCGGCCCCTATCCCCAGCGCGCGCTGACGCTCACCATACCTCGCCCTGTAACGAAGGAAACGGCGCATTGGGATGATTCGTCAATCGATGATGCCGGGAGTCCGCGAGGCGTGACGAGCCGGCGGGACGCGGCCCGGATCAACCGTTGACCAGCCGGGCCGCGATATCCTTCTTGATCTCGTCCGCTATGACAGGTGACTGGAGCAGCGCGCGAATGCGCGCGACTCTTGGTGCCACCCTGAGGGGCTGCCTGTGTTGCTGATACAGCACGGCCGCCTGGAATGAGGCCCGGAGTTCCGTCGCCGGGTCGCCAAAGCGTCCCGCCGCCTCGGCCAGCTCTTCGAGCGTGGCCGCCGACTCCAAGTCCTGGTCGTGGTAGAAGTAGCTGTTGGCCAGATGCCAGAGCGCTTCGGCAGGATACTGGTCCGCGGCGCGTTGCTCATCGATCAGCGCGCGGTAGCGGCGCCTCGCAGTGGACAGGCGGCCCGCCTGGTTGAGCGAATCCGCAGTGGCCAGTTCGACACGGACTCGGGCCGTGTCGGGTCCCTTGGCGCGTTCAGCGGCGCAACAAGAGTTGGGAGCTGTTACGTGCCGCGGAGCCGCAAGGAGAGCTACCGGTGATGCCAGTGCGGCAGACGCGATGACGGTCAGGAAGGCGCCTTTCATATGAGGTCCCCTCGGTGCGAGTGGGCGGGAGCCGGTTGGTTCCCGCCTTTCGCACGTCCGACACTCACGCCAGCAGCGCCGGCTTACGGAGTGTGATCGGACGGCAAACGAGGATGACGTGTCGACGTGCGATGCTGTGGCCCGACGAGACCGCTGGAGCGCGATTGTCTCGATAGGGTGTGCTTACGAAAGTCGTGGTAACGCTCCCTCGTCGAGCCACAGTGTACGCGCCATCGATGATTCATATCCGGCTGCGGGGCGGTGCGTCGGCGGCCACTCGTGCCAGAGCTCGAGGAGAAAGCGCTTCTCCATCACGCGGAGGGCCGACGCATGCCAGCGGATCTTGGGCCACTCCGGTTGCATCCGGGCGAAGTGCTCGCGTGCCGTACGGTAGAGTGGTTCATATGCACCCTTCGTGCGCAGCATGGACACACCAATGAGGTGGCAGAGCTTTCGGGCAGTCCGGTCGTACGACCGGAAGCGCGGCGTCGCGGCGCGGGTTTGTGCTATGCGAACCCCGGGTACGTCGGCACGCTGCAGTATTGTCGCGCAGCGAATGGTCCCGTCGACGGCGTTCCGGTGCAGGCGCGGAACCTGCCGCCCCTGGACGACCTCGGCACGGGCACCGCAGTCAACGCAAAACCATACATCAGCGGCGACCGTCGCGAGCCCGCAGAACGCCCAGAAGCTGGACGGGCGCGGCGCGCGGTCCCGATCGAGGCGCGCCAGCAGTTGTGACGAGAGTGCGGCACCGATGCCCCGCAGGTCCCGAAGCCACGGCCACGCCGGATGCTGTCCCACGCGCCGCGTCAGGTCGTCCCGCACGTCCTGCTCTTCTTCGAACAGCCGGCGGTAGACACCGGCGATGGGACTCGGCTCGCGCAGCCGGCCCCTGCGGATGTCGACCAGCAGCAGGTTCGCCGGCTTGTCGGGGAGCGGCAGTTCACCCCACGCCTTGTCACGTCCCTGCAGAATGGCACGAAGTTGCTCCCCCACATCGACGCGCGCGCTCACGACGGCCCTGTAGCGTTTGGCCAGCCAGCGGAATTCCGCGTCCGAGCGCGTTGCGTGCGCAACCGGTCGGGAGTGATCGACCGGCAGCCGCGTCGTGGACGCCTCCGCATCGAGCACGCGCGCTTCCCTGAGCAACGTGGTCATTGCGCTTAGCGTACACCGGCCCCTCTGCGTCCGCATTGCGTCTGGGATGAGACGGCGAACGGTGCAACGATCGGCCGGTATCGCGCGACCGTCAGCCCGCTCCGTGCCGCATGCGCATCTCGAACTCGTCGCGATACCACCGGCTCATCTTGACGCGCGCACCGGTCGACAGGCGCACCATGAAGTCGTGGCCGAAGTACGGCTCCACCTCGCGTACACGCTCGAGATTCACGATCGACGACCGATGGATCCTGGCGAACGTCGACGGATTGAGCGACTTCTCGATCCGCGACATCGTCTCCCGCAGCAAGTAGCTCTTCGCCTCGACGTAGAGCCGGACGTAGTTTCCCTCGGCCTCGATCCGGTCGATGTCCGTGGCGCGCACGACAACGGTCTTCGTTCCAGTCTTGATCATCAGTCGATCGACGTACCTGGGGCGCGCGAGCGCAGAGTCGACGGCCGGCTCCCGGTCGGCCACCAGTTCGAGCAGCGAGAGCAGGCGCGGATCAGCCTGGATCGACCGGGACTGGTGCAGATGTTCTCGCACGCGAGCCAACGACTGGTGGAAGCGCTCCTCGTCGAAGGGCTTGAGCAGGTAATCGATGGCGTCCACCTCGAACGCACGGATCGCGTGCTGGTCGTGGGCCGTGACGAATACCACGGCCGGGGGCGGCTCGGTAGCGACAGCAGCCAGCAGTGCGAACCCGTCGACGCCGGGCATCTGCACGTCGAGAAAGAGGACATCCGGCCGATGCGCCTCCACTGCGGCAATGCCATCGCGTCCGTCGCGGCACTCCGCAACCATCTCCATGTCGTCCTCTCCGGCTATCAGCTGCGAAATCCGCCGCCTGGCGAGTTCTTCGTCGTCGACCACAACGACCGTGAACCTCCGGTCCGGGCTCCGGGCACTCGTCGACGTCTGCATTTTCCCCTCGCGCGCGCGGGTCGGGTGGCTGGTTCCGTGACCCGTCCGGGGGGGAATGCGGCAACGGGCAAGGCGAACGTTAACAGGCACGCACACTACGTCATTACTTGGACACGAGTTCCATCCAAAAGGTGGCTGGTCGAACTGCCGGTTCATCCCATCCATTCGCCGCTTCGTCCCAGACTGACATCATAATTGGGAATTGGGCCGGTCGATCCGCTCCTAGCGTCCGAGATAGTGGCTCCATTTTACGAGGAACACCGTCGTGGCGGGCGAAGTCCACAACGCGTTCGAAAGGCGACTGAGTGACGCGTTCCCGTCCCACGCCTGGGTGCTTTGTCCCTGGTTCCACACCATGAACACGGTTGAGCCCGGACGGTATTCCCATCGCAACACCATGTTGGCGTTGAAGTCGCCCACGCTGAAATCCGGGTTGCCAATGGTGAGAGTGCCGCCAGGAGAGGTGAGCAGCAGTCGGGTCGAATCCGGGCTCCGGCGAGTACCATCTGCAGAGAAGGGGCGGACGCGGTCGGACTGACGCGCCGAGCGAGGACGCACGACCTCCGCGATCGAGCTGAAATACCCGGCGCTCACGAACGGCTGCGCGTACCCCTGCAGAGTGAGTGCACGCGTGAATGCATAGCTGAATCGCGCAGTGAGGGAGGCCGTGCGCTGGTGCAGGTCACCAGTCAGGTAATGGGTACCGGTCGCGTTCACCGGCGACGCCACATACTGCGCGAGGTCGCGCGTCCATGACGACGACGGCTGAACCTGCACCTCGAGTCGAGCCGACGGCCTGAGGGTCAGCATTGGCGCGATGGTGGCCGACGCGCCGGCGTCCGCGGTTGAGTGGCGTCCCGACAGCTGGAGCCCCGCGCTCACCGCGCGGCGCGGATCTGAATTGACGTGGTAGCTGAAATGCACGCTGTCTGATGTGCGGACGGCTGGCCCACCCCGCAGCAGGGCGGCAGACATGCCGGGCAACGAGTACGCCGTGTAGCCGGCGATCTCCCAGAAGTTCTGGAACTGCACGTGCGTCCACAGGTTCGCGCCGGTGGCACGGCGCTCGCCATGTGTGCCCCAGAGCGACCAGGCGTTTACCCAGAGCGAATGTGTGCGTGTAAACTTCGTTTCGTGGTACCAATCCTGGCCGATATGTCCCACCGAGCTCAACACATCGCTCGAATTGAGGAAGCCCAGGTCGTTGATGTCGAACCCGGACGAGACGACGTGCCCTGAGAGTGCATAGCGGGGCCCCGGCCCGTCGATGCGCTCAATCCGGACCTCTGACGCAACTCCACTCAGCGACGTGGCGCCGGGTTCCGGACGGAGATACGGCGCGTCCGGTCGCTGGAACAGATGCGTGATGCCTGTATCGGTTGCGAGAATGGCCGCGGGCGGACCGGTTATCCGGCTGCCAAACACATACCCACTCAGCCGGAACTGCCTGGCGGGGCCGAACCGCCAGCGTCCCTCGACGCCTCCCGCGAACGCCGATGAATGAAAGAGCGAAGCCGTCGAATCGGAGATGTGCCTGTTGGTCGCCGTGGCGACGAGGCCAAAAGAGCTGTTGCCCTGATCGAAGTCGCGGGCCAGCCGATACACGCCGTAATGCGTGAGCGGCTCGATGACTTGCGAGCGCGCAATGCCATTCGACAGGAGGTAACGGCCCCGGGTCTCGCCGGTGACGGCGCTCAACGCGCCGAACAGCCATCCGTTCGAGCGCCCCACGACCTTGGCGGCTCCGATTATCGGCGTGGCCGTCGGGCTGTCGGTGAACGCCGCACTGTCCGGAAGCGATCCCTGAGGCCGGCGTCCAATGCGTCTCGAATAGAACAGCTGTTCTCCACCGAACGCCCAATCGCCCGACGAGAGGCCGTAGCGAAAGAGATCCGCGCCCTCGACGAAGAACGGACGCCGCTCGGCAAAGAATGTCTCGATTCCGGTCAGGTTCACCTGCGATGGATCGGCCTCAACCTGCCCGAAGTCAGGATTCAATGTGCCCGTGATGGTGACATTCGATGTCGCGGCGACCTTGAAGTCCGCACCTCCGATCACGCTGCCGTCGCGGACGCGCGCGAGCGGATTGCCGGCGTTCGTGCCGCTGGTCGTTCCGCGAGCGAGAGTGTAGGGTGTCAACTCCATGAGTCGGTGTGCTTCCTCGACATGCACGCCCTCGAGGTCGCCGAACAACGACACAAAGCGGCCCGACGACGGGGGGATCGGCGCCCACATCGAGCGTTCGCTGCGGCGGGCGAGGTCCCTGATGAACTGGATGCCCCACGTGATGCCCGCACTGTCCCGGCTCGGGCTGAACCGGAGCTGAGACAGCGGAATCCGGAACTCTGCCGTCCATCCGGCGCTGTCCCGTGCCGCCGCGCCTTCCCACACCGCGTCCCAGCCGAGGTCCTCAGTCCACTCCGCGTCTCCACTGATATAACTGTCGCGTTTGACTCCGCTGGGATTCATCGCAAACCGGAATGCGGTGCGATGATCGCCGTAACTGTCGACGACGACTTGCGCCCAGTCGGAGTATCCCGTGTAGTCGCGCCGGGCGAGCGGCGCGGCGATCGAATCCGGAGCCGAGTCGAAAAGGCGCATGCCGACATAGAGCGCCGTGCGATCGAGCAGGACCCGCACCTCGGTCCGCTGCGTGGCAGGCTGTCCCGGGTCGGGGGACTGCTGTACGAAGTCCGCTGCCACCGGGGCGCCGCGCCACGCTTCGTCGTCCAGCCGGCCGTCAATGACTGGCGCACGATCGGTGCGATAGGCAACGGTTCGGCGCCGGCCCGACGGCGCGCGCAACTCCGCGGTCTTCGGGCCGAGCGACTGGGCATCGATCGCGCCCAGCGCGCAGACGAGCGCGACGACGTACACCGACAGCATCCGTCTGCAACGCGACATCGGGGCTCCGAAGAGGACTTCGTGCTCGAATGCCAGCGAAGGTACGAGTGCGGGACCGCCAAGAGGTTGCGCTGCGGTGCGCGATGCGTGGCGAGCTGGTCAGCGATTGGTGAGGCCGGCGCGGCTACGGCTGAAGCCGGTAGCCGCTCTTTCGCACAGTGAGGATGTGGCGCGGACGCGCGGGATCGCTCTCGAGCTTGCGCCGAAGCTCGACGATGTGCGTGTCCACCGTCCGGCTCACCACGGAAAGGTCGTACCGCCAGACATCTCGCATCAGCTCGTGTCTCGATGCGACGGCCCCGTCGCGGTCAATGAGCGCACAGAGCAGCTCGTACTCGAGGGGTGCGAGCGGCACCGCGGCGCCCTTCCGCGTGACGGAGCGCGAAGCGCGCCGGACTTCGATGTCACCGAGCCGGAAGACGGCACGCTTGGCGTCCGCCGTGGTGGTGCGACTGGCCCGGCGCAACAGTGCATCGACCCGCGCAAGCAGCTCGAGCACGCCGAATGGCTTTGTGACGTAGTCGTCCGCGCCCTGCCGGAATCCCATGACCTTGTCCGCTTCTTCGCCGCGCGCCGTGAGGATCAGTATCGGCTTTTCGAACCCTTCCTGGCGCAGCGACCGGAGCACGCGAAAGCCATCCATCTCCGGCAGCATGAGGTCGAGGATCATCAAGTCGGGACTCCAGCTGCGCGCCGTCGCAACGCCGGCAAGGCCGTCAGCGGCCACGGTAACCTCGTAGCCCTCGATTTCGAGGTTGTTGCGCAGGCCGAAGGCGAGGTCGGGATTGTCCTCCACGACGAGCACGCGCGCGTTCACGTGGCCGCTCCTGTGGCGAGAGGCAGTTCGATCAGGAACCTCGATCCGCCTTCGATGGGCTCGAACCACGCCCGGCCTCCGTGAAGCACCGCCAGCTCGCGCACGACGCTCAACCCGATGCCGCTCCCCGCAACGGCAGAGTTTGCGTCTCGGTCGAGCCGCTGAAACGGTTCCCAGATGCGCTCCTTTGCGTCCGGCGGGATTCCGGGCCCCTGGTCGTCGACGGTAATGCGCACCGCTCGTCCCGCCCGGGAGAGCGTCACGAGAACCTCCTGGCTTGGCGGCCCGTACTTGACCGCGTTGTCCAGGAGGTTGAGCACCATCTGGCGTAACGCGCTTGCATCGGCCGGCGCGCGCAGCGTATCGTCCAGTCGCGTCGCGATGGGCACCTGACGCGCCAGTGCGATGGGTGAAAACACCTCGATCGCATCGCGCAGCTGGGGAGCGAGCGGTCCTTCGATCGGACACAGCTTGACGGCATGCCGTTCGGCGCGCGAGAACTGGAGAATGTTCTCCACGAGGTGCGAGAGACGGCGCGCCTCCTGGTCGATGATCTCGAGCGAGCGGTGCCGTTCGTCCTCCGAGCGGACGCGGCCGAGCAACAACGTCTCGGCGAACATACGCAGCTGCGAGAGCGGCGTACGCAGCTCGTGCGAGACGCTGGTGATGAAATCGGACCGAAGGCGGGAAAGCTCGTCCTCGCGCCGCAACTGGAGCACGCCAAGGGTCGCGAGCGCGACCGTGATGGCGAGTACGCCGAGCAGCAGCGGGAGCCGCGACTGCGGCAAGCCGCCTATCACGAGCCGGTTGGCGAACTCCGGGTTGATCGCCACGGTCGTCACGAGCCCGCCGAAATACGGCAGCCGGCTCTCGCTCTTGTACTCTCCCGAAAACTGGCGCGGCGAGCGCCAAAGGGCGTGTCCCGTGCCGTCGGTGACGATCACCGACAGGATCGAATCGTTGGGGGTATCGCCGGTGAGCGTTGCCGGCAGCAGCCGTGCCTTGCTCATCGTCTTGCCGAACGCCGGACTGGCAAAGGACGACATGCATAACCGGAACCCGTAGGCCGCCGCGGGAGTGTTGTCACTCCGCCATTTCACCTGGTACACGATCGAGCACGGCTCTCCGTCGACGTTGCCGGAGACCGACGAGTAACTCCAGTCACGCTTGTACAGCCGCGCCACGTCGGTCAGCACGGTGTCCCGAATCCAGCGCTGGAGCCTTGCGGGCGGCGCCTTGCCCTCCACCACGAGGTTCCTGGAGGGTAGATCCACGCGAAAGTAGTATGCCGGGAAATCGGGGCACCTGTACTCGGCGGTCATGAGGCGCGACAGAACGGCAGGATGCTTCAGCTGCTCGCCCGCCCTCAATGGTTCATCCGTGGAGATCGGGCTGAAGATCCACACCAGCGTCGAATAGAGGTGCTCCTTGGCCGCGACGGAAAACTCCCACGCCGCGAACGACGCGTAATCGCGCAGCGCCCTCTCCGCGGTGGCCCGCTGGGACCGGGCTGCATCCCAGGCCCAGTAGGTGAGCACGCCGGCGAGTGCCACCGTGACGACGAGAATCCCCGCGAGCGAGGTCGACCGCGGTCGTGTGCGGAAGGAGGAGATGAAGCCCATGGGCATGCGATAATAACGATCGCGCGAAGACGCCGCTCCCGCGACCAGAGAAACAGTCCGGATCGTGAGGAGCGTGTCAGGGAATCGTGAAGACCCGGGTCGGTACGGCGACGCGTCTATGCGGCCTGACTTACCTCGCGGCGCATGCTCTCCCACAGCGCGGCCACGTGCTCCCGCTCCGTCCGCTCTGCACCAATCGACACCCGCACCATCCAGTGGCCGTCGAGCAGTGCGG
>DASZZO010000321.1:0-7479 GCA_035544915.1 Gemmatimonadaceae bacterium
CGCGTTACGCTGCTGAGCCTCGCGTCTCTCGCGCTCATGCTCAGCTGCGACGAGAAGCTTCCAACGGGACCGGACACCTTCACCGCCCAGCTCGCGTTCCTGATTCCGCACGACACGCTGGTGGTGGGAGATTCGAGCCTCGCCCGTGCCCAGACCACCGACGCCACCGGGCGGCAGATTCTCTCGCTCGTCTACGGCTGGACATCTGCCGATACCACCATTCTCGGCCTCGCCGCGTCGAACGTCCGGGGCGACACCACACGAAGACTGGTCGGGCGTCGCACGGGCAGGTCGCTCGTGACGCTCGCGCTTGCCGACGCGCGCTTTGTCGTTTCGCCGGTCACCAGAACGCAGACCGTCGTTGTAGATGGAGTCGGTCTCGTCACATCGCGCGACACGACGCTTACCGCGATCAACGACACTGCGGTCGTCATGGCGTCCGGCTTCGTGCATTTCAATGGCGTGCGCGTCCGGAAGGCGTCTCAGGGAATCCGCTGGATTCATCTGGGGCTGCACGTCGCAGTGATCGGACAGGGTGATACGATCCGGGTCATCGCCCGCACGAACGGGCCCGATACGTTGATTGCGACCCATGATTTCTGCCTGGCGAGTGCGAAGTGCGCCGACACGGCCGTCGTGCGTGTCACGCAGAAGGTGACGTTCTCCCTGTCGGCGCGCAGCTTCCTTGCCTGGAGCTTCGGCGACACGGCGGCGCCCACCGTGACCCTGGCCGACAGCCGGGGCAACGGCCTCGCGGGAGCAACGGTCCGATTTGTGCCGGCAACTCCGGCGGACGCAGCCATTGTGAGAGTCACGCCACCGCTCGGCATGACCAACCCGGCCACCGGACTCATGGCCGCGCCGGCGCTGATCGCGATTGGAAACGGCACGGCGGTCGTAACCGTGCAGGGAATCGGTGCGGATGGATTCTCTGTTGTGGCGTCCGAATCCATTACCGACGTCGTGCGCCAAGTCGCTCGCAGGGTGGCTGTGGAACCGCAACGCGCGCTGCTCACGGCGAATGACTCACTTCCGATCAGGCCGCTGGCCCGCGATGCCCGCGGTGTGCCGATCGCCGACGCGACGATCAGTACCGTGGCGTCAGTCATCACGCTCAACGGGATCTGGGCCGGCCCGACTCCATTCGTGGGCTCGTCGATTCAGGGTTCGATTACGCCGACGCTCACCGGTGTCGCTCTACCGGAGAGCAATCCACTGGCGCCGCAAGTTCCCGTCACCATTGATCAGGCGCTGATCTCGCTGATCCAGATGGACACGGCGACGGCCGGTTCGACGGCGCGGACGATCAATGCAATCGTGCTCGACTCCCTGGGCCAACCGGCAACGGGCCAGTTCGTACGTTTCGGCACATCGTTCGGTCCCGTCCCCGATTCGGCGCAAGTGCAGGCCACAGGGGTGGCAACCGCGACGTGGACGCCGCCGGACAGCGCCGGATTCTACACGCTCACGGGAATCCGTGGGACCACGGCGCCGTTCACAAGTGTGGCAGACTCTGCGGGACGCGTGGTGGTTCGGCGGAGCATTACGGTTGTGCCTGCTCTGCCGAGCGCGCTCATGTCCAAGGTGACGATCACCGACACCATCCTGGTGAACACCACCGGGACGGCGGTGCTGACGATCACCGTGAAGGATGCGTTCGGAAACATCGTCAAGACCGCAACGCCGGCAAGCTTCGGGCTGACAGCCGCAGGTTCCGCGGGAGCGGCATTCGGGCCCGTTAGCTGTACTGCCGGTATTTGCACCGTCACCTACACCGCCGGCGCCGCATCGGCTGCGGCAACAATCTCGGTCCAGATCGGCGGGGTGGACGTTCTCTATCTCACGGTGCACACGCCCATACGCCTTACCATTACGTGACCGCCCAACTCTGAACTCTCCACTCTCAACTCCAGTCCCCCAAACTCTCAACCCTCGACTCTCAACTCTCGACTGCCCCAACAAGGCTTGTCTCGAAATGGGATAGCGCCTAACTTTACGGGCTAAGTTCAACGCAATCCCCCGCGGCTACCATGCACCCGTTCATAGAGACTCAGAAAGAGTGGCTCAAGGCCGTTCCGCCATTCCGGGCGGGCGACACCTTGCGCGTCAATGTTCGCGTGAAGGAAGGCGAGAAGGAGCGGCTGCAGGCCTTCGAAGGCGTGTGCATCGCGCGGCGCGGGAGTGGCGTGAGCGAGACCTTCACGGTGCGGAAGATTTCCAACGGCGTTGGCGTCGAGCGCATCTTTCCCGTGCATTCGCCGATGCTCGCCGAGATTGCCGTGATGCGTCGCGGACGCGTGCGCCGGGCAAAGCTCTTTTATCTTCGCAGCGTGACGGGCAAGTCTGCGCGCATCCGGGAGAAAAAGGTGCGTGTGGTGGTTCCAGAGACCGGTGTGACCGAGCAGGAATAGCGCTCCGTGGTGCGCTGGAGCTCGATAGAGCGGGCCTTGCGTGCCGAGGGCGCCGTGCTGATAGCCGGAGTTGATGAAGTCGGACGGGGCCCCTTGGCGGGCCCCGTCGTCGCATGTGCCGTCGTCATGCCTGGCGAGTTGCGAGCCATATCCGGGGTTGCCGACTCCAAGACATTGCCGAGCGCCGCGCGCGAGCGCTTGGCAGGGGTCATTCGGAAGCGAGCTTTGGCGGTCTCACTGGGCGCGGCGAGTGTGCGCGAAATAGCAACACTGAACATTTATCACGCAACGGCACTGGCTATGCGCCGCGCATTGAGGCGACTGAGCCTCACACCGGACGTCATCCTGATAGATGGCAGGCCGATCCGGTCGTTAGGCGTGCCACATAGAGCCGTCGTGAGCGGCGATTCGAAGTGCTATAGTGTTGCCTGCGCATCGATTGTGGCAAAGGTCACACGCGACCGGCTGATGGCCCTGCTGGGCCAGCGCTACCCCGTCTACGGGTGGGGAATGAATGCCGGTTATGGCACCTCGGCGCACCTGGCGGCCTTGGGCGACGCTGGGCTTTCGGTGCACCATCGACTGACCTTTTGCCGAACGGCTCTCGGCGGTCAGCTCGAACTCATGTGACGTTACCCAGCGTCAATCGACTCGTCTGTTACCGGACAGATTCCCCAAGGGAGCGGTCTCGCTTGACGGATTCTGTCTGTGAGGTGTAGCTTCTTCGTTCGGGTGTGGTTTAGCAGTGCGCGAGCGAAGGACATGTCGAATCGGTCTGCGGCTAGTGGCTCTCGAGTCCGGGGGGTTGCTGATCCGCCGTGCCGTCGTCATACTTCCGCGCAGCGGTAGAGTCATGTGTGTCAGTGTCGCGCGGGTGCCACATGCCGTTCCAAATCATACACCGCGCATCCCCGTTGGTTCGTGCTGGACCGTTTTTCACCTCAGGAGGGAGTAAAGCATGAAAGTCCTTCGTTCAACTCTTCTCGCTGCGGCGGCGCTGGTTGCGGCTGCTTGCGGCGACAAGGTCAACGTGGTGCAGCAGACGCCGCCCCACAATGTGCTTAGCGTGGTGGTGTCGCCAGCAACGCTGACCTTGGTCAAGTCGCAGACCGCGCAGTTGACGGCGGCGGTCAGCGCGGATTCCGGCGCGGTGACGACGCCACTCGTGTGGACCTCGAGCGACGCCACGAAGGTGTCGGTTGACAACACCGGCAAGGTGACGGCTGTTGCAGCGACCCCGGGCGTGGCGATCTGCGCCGCGGTGGGTGGAAAGCAGGGGTGCGCCTCGATCATCGTTACGGAGCTCGGCACGACGCCGGCGACCGTGACGATTCTGTCGATCACAAAGGGTGGGCTCGGAGCGCCAGTGCCGCTCCCGCCGACAGCTATTGCCGGCCAGATCGATGTGACGCTCAACATAAGCGCGAACTCGGCAGTGCTCGACTCCGCCATTGTGACGGTGGATTGCCCAGGGCCGAACTGCAAGACTGCCGCGAAGGAGGTGTTCTCGGCGGCACAAGCGGCGGCGCTCATTTCTCTCTCCGAGATGACTGCCGACCAGACGCAGCCGCCGTCGGCGATCACGCTCTCATTCAATACCGCGTTGTTCAATCCCACGACCGGCGCCGTGAGCTACCTGAACGGGCTCCACACCATCGGTGCCAGAGTGTTCGGAAGCTTCGTTGGCCTGGGCGGAGCTAAGACCGCGACCGCCTCGACTGCGACGCAGGTGATTCAGCTCCTCTTTGGAAATGCCAGCGGGTTTGTCGGCGGACTGACGTTCACGCCGAGTGCGACGCAGCTCGCCAGCGCCGTTGACGCTATGGGCTTCAACTGGAAGGCGGGCGGGATCAAGGTCACCGCATTGCCGGTAATCTTCGCGCCGGGAGTAACGGTGCTCAACGCCACTGTGTTTTTCAACACGATTGGTTGCTCTGCCGCCACTGTAGCCGGCATTCCGGGTCCGAAATTCATCACGCTCACCAACACACCTCCAGCCACCAGCTGGACGGCGACGTTCACCAGCAGCCTGCCTGGCACAGCCTTGTTTGGTACAGCGACCGACGTTGGGGACTATGAATTCACTCCGTCACTTGTGGGGCTCGGCACCGGTTGCACCGCTGCGCTCGCCGCAGGCGGTGAAGCTCCCGTCGTCACGGCGGTAGGCAGCGACAACAACAACATCATATTGGCCGCTGGCGGCTTCCTGAATGCAGCGACTGCTGGGGGAAACCCTGATCCGAACTTCATCGTCCGGCTCGACAACGTTGCACCGACGGCGCCCACCCTGACGATGATCCCCAACTTCCGGACGAACAACTGGTTCAACGACGTCGTGGTTTTGAATGGCAAGAACGCGCCGGCAACGCCGAACGGCACGGTCTGCACGCTGACGAGCCCACTGCTGGATTGCCCGACGGGACCTGTTGCGGCTCCGTTTGATTTGGGCAGCGGCCGGCTTGGGCAAGTGATACTCACGGCGCGGACCGGTCTGACGACCGATGCAAACGCGACTGTGGATGCGGCCGCGCCGGTAACCTCGACGGCAGCGCTGGCGGAGTCTGCTCCGCCCTCTGCCTATCGTTTGCGCGTTCGTGCTGCCGACCTTCTCGGCAACTTTGTGAACAGGGGCACAGCGGCCGCCAACTCCTTCGGCGTGGATCGCACCCCGCCGACGTTGGCGCTGGCTGGGCCGGCCCCATTGATTGCACCGCCGAACGTCAGGATGAAAACGTTCAATAACGGCCCGTATCTCTTCGCGGCGACCGACCCCGCAACCCCGCCCGCGGCGCCGTCTGGCTTCTTTAACTTGGCCTTGACACCGTTGACCGTGAACCAGCTTCAGCGCACCGCGACGACGAGCCTGTGGTGGTGCCCGACGGTGGCGCCGGCGGGTGCTTATCAACTCGCGAGTACGGCTTGCCCGCCGACCGTTCTGGTACCGAACGGCTGGAATCCGTCAGGCACGCAGAACTTCAAGGCGAACCTGAACGTTCCGGACGAGAACGGCTCGACGCTGGCCGCTTATTACACGATCAATGCGACGGTGGCCGACCAGGCAGGCAACGTATCGAACGTCGCTACCGCGGTCGAGTTGAGCGACGCTACCCCGCCGTCTATCGGCGGCCTGAGCTATCCGGCCTTCTTGACGGCTGGCGGTTCGACGACGTTCTCATCGTCCGACCTTGATAACCTCGATATTCAACTCGAGCGCATGAACCTGATCTACGGTGCGGTCCAGCCGGGCGCGTCAGGTGGATTTGCCTTGACGGTTACCGGCTTTGCTCCGATAAGTCAGCCCGGCGGATCAACGTTCTGGTATCCTGACCAGCAGGTGAACGGGTACAACCAGCCGGTGCTCGTGACGACTCATGCCTTTGCATTCAACGTCGCGAATCTGTTGACGAATATTCAGACCACGGGCGCTGCCGGTGCGAATGGTGGCGCGGTCAACGCCGCCGGTGTGCTGAACACAGCCAACGGCATTGTGCTTGATCAGGCGAACAACCAGGCGCTTACGGGGACGCCCATCATTCCTGGCGCGCTCCCGGCTGCTGGTGCGGGCGTCGCGATTACGAATGGCGGCGGTCTTAACCAGGGCCCCGTGAACTTCGTCATCTGCACGGGCGCGAGCGGCGTTCCGTGCGTGGCGGGTGCTCCGGTTAACCTGTCGGTCTCCGGGGCCGGTGGTCTGGCAACATCGACCACCTACACGGCGGTCGCTCAGGGTACTACCGGCGTGTTCAACAATCCGTTCTCTGCGGTGCAGTTCTGGGCATATGACCCAGCAACGCCGGCGACTGAAGGCTGGCGCCTGTTTGCGACGGTCGGCGCATCGACGACCACTGACGGTGGTGCCCCTGTTCCGGCCGGGCGTAACTGGGGTTATACCGCCACGTTTACGCCTACCTTGGCCACCGCGCCGGACCAGGCAGCTTGCCCGGCTGGTACGGTTTACCAGATCATGGCGATCGGCATTTCGTCTGTGCCTGTCAATGGTGTTGTGCCGAGCTCGGTCGGTATGGCGCTGGCGACAAACGTCTCGGCCAAGACGGCGAGCGTCTGTCCGTAAGCTTCGGCAGCATTGAGTTACGGTAAAGAAGTCGAGCAGTAACGAAGGGGTCCGGGCGAAAGCCCGGGCCCCTTCGGTCATTCCACAGGAAGTGTGGACGCGAGGCGCTGACCACTCTTATACTGTCTGGGTTGGAGTCTCTCGCGCAGTCCTAGGCCCAGGAGCCGTGATCGCCATCATCGACCGCCTGCGCACCAGTCTGGCCGACCGCTACACCGTCGAGCGAGAGCTCGGGCAGGGCGGTATGGCGACTGTCTTCCTGGCCACGGATGTGCGCCACGAGCGAGAGGTCGCGATCAAAGTTCTCAATCCGGAACTTGCCGCGACCATCGGCGCTGAGCGGTTCGAACGCGAGATCAAGCTCGCCGCGAAACTCCAGCATCCCAACATCCTCGGCCTCTACGACTCGGGCAACGCAGACGGACTGTTGTTCTATGTGATGCCGTTCGTTCGCGGCGAATCGCTGCGCGACCGGCTCGAGCGGGAAGGGCAGCTGCCTGTGGAGGACGCCGTGCAGCTCGCTCTCGAAGTTGCCGACGCGCTCGGCTACGCGCACGCCCAGGGCATCGTCCACCGCGACATCAAGCCCGAGAACATCCTGCTCTCCAATGGGCACGCCCTCGTGGCGGACTTCGGCATTGCGCGCGCGGCGACCGAGGGCGGGGCGAAGCTCACGCAGACCGGCGTTACGATGGGCACGCCATCGTACATGAGTCCAGAACAGGCCTCCGGCGAGCCGGTCGGGCCGAGCGCGGACATTTACAGCCTCGGCTGCGTGCTCTACGAAATGCTCTCGGGCGAGCGGCCGTTCAACGGAGCGACGGCGCAGGCGATTCTCTCCAAGCGATTCACGGAAGTTCCGAAGGCGATCCGCCAGCTTCGGCGCGGTGTGCCGGAGAACGTGGAGCGCGCGTTGTTGAAGGCGATGTCCACCGAGATCTCAGCCCGCTACAAGACCGCCGCGATGTTCGCCCAGGCGCTGAGCACCAGCAGTCT
>DASZZO010000322.1:0-19173 GCA_035544915.1 Gemmatimonadaceae bacterium
CTGAGCACTTTCGAATAGACGTGCTCCGGTGTGCTGGCACGCCGCGCCTCGAGCTGCACAATCCATTGCTCGAACTTGCGGCGCTCCGCCAGCAGCGCTTCGATTTCCTGAATCTGCTTGTGTTGTGAGTCGGTCATTGAGGAGCTCTCCACGTCAGCGAGAAACTCTGCCATGCCATCCGCACCTGTACACTAACAGAACTGGCCCGTCGTCGCGCGACCCCCGTGGCATGCTACCCCCGCTGGCGATGGACGATTCGGCCGTCCACCACGGTACATCCGACCCATCCGGTAAGCACTCGGCCGCCATAGGGAGTATTTCGTCCCTTGCTCCGGAATGTCGAGGGGTCCACGGTCCATTCACGGGCCGGGTCGAACACCGTCACATCGGCCACCGCGCCGCGCTTCAGGGTGCCGCCCTCCAAGTGGAAGATCCTGGCCGGAGCGCATGACATCTTCTCGACGAGGGTCGCCAGTGAAATGATGCCCGACTTCACCAGCCAGGTGATATTGACCGCCAGGGCTGTTTCGAAACCGATGATGCCATTCGGCGCGTCGGCGAACTCACGTTCTTTCTCGTCGTAATGATGCGGCGCGTGGTCGGTCGCGATCACGTCGATGGTGCCGTCCTTCACAGCCCCGCGGACCGCTTCGACGTCCGCCGCCGATCGAAGGGGCGGGTTCATCTTCGCATTGGTCGCATAGCCTTCGACCTCCGCTTCGGTAAGGGACAGGTGATGAGGGCACGCCTCAGCGGTGACGTTGATCCCACGGTCCTTCCCCCATCGGATCAGCTCCACCGACCCGCGCGTGCTCATGTGGCAGAGATGGACGTGGCCGCCGGTGCGCCGCGCGAGGAGAATGTCGCGAATCGCCATGATCTCCTCCGCCTCTGTCGGAATGCCCTTCAGGCCGAGCCGCGCGGACACCAGCCCCTCATTCATGGCGCCGCCCGCCGCCAGCGTGGGATCTTCGCAGTGGTCCGCGACGGGAATGCCGAATGTCCGGGCGTATTCGAGCGCTGTGCGCATCAGTTGTGCGCTCACCACCGGTCGCCCGTCGTCGCTGACCGCGACCGCCCCCGCGCCAACCATCTCGCCGAACTCCGCGAGGTTCTCGCCCTTCTGCCCGATTGATATCGCGCCGATCGGATACACGCGCGCCGCTCCGGCCGCGCGGCCCTGCTTGAGGACGAAACCCACCGCCGCCTGGTTGTCGGTCACCGGATCGGTATTGGGCATGGCGCAGACCGCCGTGAATCCGCCGGCCGCTGCGGCGCGCGCTCCGGACGCCACGGTCTCCACGTCCTCGCGCCCGGGCTCGCGCAGGTGACAGTGCACGTCAATGAACCCCGGCGAAACGACCTGCCCGGCACAGTCCACAACTTCCGCATCGTCCGGCACGCCGATCTTCCCGCCGACGCCCTCTATCCGACCCCCCTGAATGAGCAAGTCGCCGGCTGCGTCCAGTCCGCTGGACGGATCGAGCAAACGCCCGCCAGTAAGCAGAATCGGGCGCAGATCGCTCACGCCCCCGCCTTCGCCGCCTCGGCGAGTGCGGGCGTATTGCCGGAGAGGAGATAGAGCACGGCCATGCGCACGGCCACACCGTTGGTCACCTGGTCGAGAATGACGCTGTGGGCGCCGTCGGCGACGTCGGAGTCGATCTCGACGCCACGATTCATGGGACCAGGGTGCAGGATGAGGACATCGTGCGGCGCGTGCTCGAGCCGCTCGCGCGTCACACCGAACACCCGATTGTATTCGCGGAGTGAGGGGATGTAGCCCGCCTCCATCCGTTCGAGCTGCAGCCGGAGGATGTTGAGCGCATCGGCCCATTCGATGGCCTGCTCGATCCGGTCGAAAACCGTCACCCCCATCTCTCCGATGGCGTTGGGCAGGAGGGATCGCGGGCCGCAGACGGCCACCTCCGCGCCGAGCTTCGTGAGGCCCCAGAGGTTCGAGCGCGCCACGCGGGAGTGCAGGACGTCGCCGCAGATGCACACCTTGAGTCCCGCGATGCGACCGAAATGGTCGCGCAGCGTCAGGAGGTCGAGCAGCCCCTGTGTGGGGTGCTCGTGGGTGCCGTCCCCAGCATTGATGACGTTCGATTCAATCCGTTCCGCGAGGAACAGGGCCGCGCCCGAGGCGGGATGCCGGATGACGACCATGTCAATCTTCATCGCTTCGAGGTTTCGCGCGGTGTCCACCAGCGTTTCCCCCTTCGACACGCTCGACCCGGCGACTGCCACGTTGACCGTGTCGGCCGACATGCGCTTCTCGGCGAACTCGAACGAGATGCGTGTGCGCGTGGACGGCTCGAAGAAGAGATTCACGATCGTCGCGCCCCTCAAGGTCGGCACTTTCTTGATGACCCGCTCCGAGATTTCCTTGAGCGGCGTCGCGGTGTCGAGAACGAGGTTGATCTGCCCGGCGGATAGGTGCTCGAGGCCGAGCAGATCCTTGCCGAGCGGCGAGGTCATGGATGGTCGGCCGGCGCGAAGGCCACTTCGTCGCGCCCGTCGAGTTCAGTGACCATGACATCGACCCGCGCCCGGGCCGGCGCCTCGACGTGCTTGCCCACGACGTCGGGCTGGATGGGGAGTTCGCGCCCGCCCCGGTCGATGAGGACGGCCAGGGAAACGCTCGCGGGCCGCCCGAAGTCCGCCAGCTCGTCGAGTGCGGCGCGAATCGTGCGGCCCGTGAAGAGGACATCGTCGACAATCACCACATGCTTGCCATCCAGCGCGACGGGCAGAACGGTCTTCCCCACCACGGGCCTGGGGCCCACGGTCTGCAGGTCGTCGCGATAGAGCGTGATGTCGAGCGCCCCGAGCGGGACCGCGACGCCCTCGCGTGCTTCGATGACCCTGGCCATACGCTCGGCGATCTGCACGCCGCGCCGCTGAATGCCCACCAGGACGAGTCCGTCCGTGCCGTCGTTGCGCTCGACAATCTCATCGGCCATGCGCGATACCGTACGCTCGAATGCACGGGCGCTCAGGACGATCGACGACGAGGTGGGCATGTCGAGCGGGAAATATGCCGCTCGCGAGGCGGAAAATGAAGCGGCCGGTTGCGTGTGCGCGCCGCGTACGGCGACCTTGATGCAATGACGGAGCCGCGCGATCCCGCCACCGAGCCACACCTGACGCTGGTGGTGCCTTGCTACAATGGCGCGGACCGGCTGCCGGAGAGTCTGCGCCAGTTGTCAGAGTTTGTCCGGGCACAGCCCTACCAGACGGAACTTGTGCTCGTGGATGACTGCAGCGACGACGCCACCGCGCGGCTGCTCAGGGAGTTCGTCGCGACCTGTTCCGGGGCGCAGCTCCTCCGCAATGACCGCAATAGCGGCAAAGGCGTCAGTGTTGCGCGCGGAATGCTTGCGGGCCAGGGTCGCTATCGCGTCTTTCTCGACGCCGACCTCGCCTACCCTCCGGAGCAGGTCAACCGGATCCTGCACGATCTCACGAACGGTGCTGACGTGGCCATCGCCTGCCGCGTACTTCGGGAATCGCGGTACCTCATGAGCCCGAGCTTCTTTCATTACCTGTACACGCGGCACCTCCAAAGCCGCGTATTCAACGCAATGGTCCGTGCGCTCCTCCTGCCTGGCGTCCTCGACTCGCAGGCCGGGCTCAAGGGATTTACGGCCCGCGCGGCACAGATCGTTTTTGCGCGGCTCACCATTCCGCGCTTCGGGTTCGACGTGGAGGCCTTGTTCATAGCCAAGGCCCACGGCTTGACCATTCACCAGACGGCCGTGCAGTTCAGGTACGATGAGGAGCCGTCCACAGTGCATCTGGTCCGGTCCGCAATGGTCATGGCCGGCGACCTGCTGCAGGTGCGAATCAATGGCTGGCGGAACAGGTACCGGTAGTCGCGGCCGCACTTCACCCGCCGGGTTGAGGATGCGCCGTCTGATCATCAACGCGGACGACTTCGGCCTCTCGCGCGGTGTGACCGCGGGAATCCTCGAAGCGCACGCGGCAGGGAGTGTGACGTCCACGTCGATGATGGTCCACTGCCCTGGCTGGGACGACGGCGTGCGGCAGGCGCGCGCCACGATATCCCTTGGCGTGGGGCTGCACTTCAACCTGCTCGTGGGAGCACCGCTTACTCCGTCGCCGTCACTGATGGAGCCGCGTACCGGCCGCTTTCCGTCGTTCGGCTCGCTGGTGCAGAAGGTGATGTGGCGCGGGCTCGACCGTCACGAGATCACCGCCGAGTGTGAGGCGCAGTTGACGGCCCTGCAGGCGGCCGGCATCACGGTCACGCATATCGATTCGCACCGGCACACCCATGCCATGCCCGGAATTCGCGGTGCGGTTGCGTCCGTCGCCGCTCGATACGGCCTTCCCCTGCGGCGCCCGGTGGAGTCGGCCCGCCGCTTCCCCAACGATCTCGTCTCGCAGCTGCACCGCGCGGCGATTGCGTGGTCGTGGCGCCTGACGAGCCGCGGTGTGCCCCTGACGCGCGCGCCCGATCATTTCATCGGCGTCTCGATGCAGGGCGGCGACCGATTCGCCGAACAGTTCACAGCGGTGCTCGACGCGCTCCCGGCCGGATCCATCGAATTGATGGTCCACCCGGGGCGCGTGGACGACGACTTGCGGTCGCTGGACAGTTATACCTGGCAGCGAGAGCGGGAGCTGGAGGCGCTGATCGCGCCAGGGCCGAGGGAGAGCCTGCGGCGGCGGGATATCGAGCTGATCGGGTTTGGGGCGCTTTAGGGAAGCCCGGCATCACGACGCGCTGTTCACCGGACGACTCACGTGGTCTCGGAACGCCTGTTGCCCTCGACCCCCTCATCCCGCACCAACCCAAACAGCTCGAGCTGCATCACCGCCCACACCGGGATCAGCGGCACCGTCTTGAGCATCCACGCCACGTAGAACTCCCTGTACCATACCCGCGGCATCAGGTCCGTAGATCCGACGTCCACGACCACGAACGCGAGCGCCATCAGCGCCACGCGCCACCAGGTGCGCCCGGCGCTCGCGAACCAGACCGCCGTGCCAATCATCGCAATGACGTACGAGGGCGATTCGGCTTGATGGTTGAACAGCACGCAGAAGACCAGCACGGACGCGGCCGCCTTCACGCGAAACAGCGGCTCGCCCCAGCGGTCCCGCCGGAGGATGAGGGGTGTGATAAGGAGGACGACGCCGATAAGCTGAACGGGCCAGTGCGGCCACTGCACGCCGAACCAGGCGCGAACGAGGCCCATCAGTCCGCCATACAGGCCGGCGCCGCTCGTGCCGTACTGCGAGAGCGGCGCCGTGTCGAGCGCCTCGATCGCATGCCAGGACTGGTATTGCATGGCGAGGGCCGACGGACTCGTCACCAGGAGCGGGAGCGCGATGCCGACGAGCATGGTCATGGCGAAGAGCGCCGCGAAGCGGAGACGCCGAGGATGCATGAGCGCCCCGGCCAGCGCCGCCAACGGAAAGATCTTGACGAATGCGCCGGCTGCGACCGCAGCGGCAGCTACCAACTGCCGTCGCTGCTCGTAGCACGCCCATCCGACCAGCATGAGACCCGCGCAGAGCGCGTTGCTCTGCGCGCGCTGCATGTCGCCAACGACGCCGAGCCAGGCAATTGCCAGCGCCACCCCTGCCTGGCGCGGGGGGAGCACCCGTGAAATGCCGGCGGGCACCGCCATCGCGCTGCACAACGCCCAGAGGATATAGCCGGGTACCAGCGGCAGCAGGGCGAACGGCGCAAACAGCAGCGCGAACGTGGGACTGTACTTGAACAGGTCCCCGTGAACCGCGGGGTATGCCGCGTACAGGTCCTGTCCGGCCACGAGATGCCGGAACGCTGCACGGTAGATCAGGAAATTGTTTTCCGTCGAGAGGAGGGTCCGCTGCAGCGCCACGCCCACGGCACTCAGGGCGTACAGCGCGAGCAGCCACTTCAATCCCGTGCTATAGGCTGGGTCTCGCCCGGCAACTCTCGAAAAGTGTTGTTCGGCCACCGCCCGAAGATGGCGGCCGTACGCACCAGCGGCTACGCCGCTTCTGCTCCCGCTGTCATCATCGGCCGGCTAGCCATCATTGCTACCGCTGCTGTCATTGCCATTGGCACGAGGTTGGCCATTCGCGCATCCTCCCGTGCGAGATACACCGTCTCCCGCCCGGCGCCAACCGGATCGCAAGAGACGGGCCGGTGAATCATCCCGACCAGGTCTCCTTGCTCATCGAACAGACTGAGCGATGCGTTTGCCATCTGTTTCATATTGAGATCTCCCATCGTATCCTCCGTTCTTCCGTCCCTCTTCACACTGTTCGACACCGCGAGTTCGGAAAACGTTTGCCAGCGCCATTGCGCCGCCTGAGAGCCAGATGAACTATTGGCCTTGCTCCGCGTAGCCGATCAGCGCCGGTCTCTGTCGTCCATCTGTCGACCATGGCCCTCCACTCCCGCATGGCCTCCACAAGCGGCCTTCGCCCCGACCGCGCACCCTCGGTCCGCTCTCTCCTGACGAGACTTGCCGTCGTGGCGTTTCTCGTCGTGGGAACCGGGCTGCTCCTGGGGAAGGTCGCGGTTGATGCGGTGATCAGCCGGGTCGAGGGAGAGGCCGTGCGCGACGAACTGACACGAGCGCAGCTGGCCTTTGCCCGCCTCGCCCGCCGCGCCCGCCAGCAGGTGGAGGACTATGCGTTCTGGGATGAAACCGTGCGGCTCGCCCAGAATCCCGAGGCGCCCGGCGCAACAGGATTCTTCCGGCGCAACTTCGTGGACTGGTTGCCGCGCAATGATTACGAGTTCATCGAGCTGCTCGACGACCAGCGGGAAAGTGCATTCGACTGGCTCGCCGCTCCCGGCCTGAAGCAGCCGCTCGTGGCTACAAGTCCGGCCTTCCTCGACAGTCTCGCGCGCGTGCGGAGCGTGGGCGGCTATGTCAGTGAGGGGGGCGGGCTCTATCTCATCGGCGGGGCCGCGGTCTATCCCAGCAAGCGAGCCGCGGCGGCGGCGCAGGGGAAGCCGCGCGGCTTTCTCGTCATTGGCCGCTCGATCAAGGGCGCGGCGCTCGATTCACTGCAGCGCGACCTGCAGCTCGGCGTGCGAATCCTTCCCGCCGCCACGCTACTCCCCGACGCTCCACCCACGACAGGCTCATGGGCAAGCGCCGACAGCGTTCGCTCCTACTTCACGCTCGCCGGCGTCATGGGCGACAACGCGGCCGTCGTCGAACTCCTGACGTCGCGAAGCGGATTGCACCGCATTTCGCGATGGACGACGTACGGCGTGGCTGTCGGACTCCTCTTTGGCGCGGGGGCGTTCCTCGTGGTGTGGCTCTATGGGCGACGCCTGCTCATCACGCCTCTCAGGGCGATCGCACGGGAAATCGAGACGATGCATGCTCGCCGCGAGCTCGCGGGCGTCTCCAGTCCCGCACCGTCCGAGGAATGGGCATTGTTCCTCGCAACGTTCAACGAAACCGTCAATTCCCTGCGCGACTCGGAGCAGCGCTACCGCGCGCTTTTCGACCGGGCCGTGGATCCGTATCTCCTGCTTGACGCGCACTCGCGGCTCGTGGTGGACGCGAACCCGGCGGCCGCAGCGCTCATCGGTGAACCCCGTGAAGGGCTGATCGGAAGTCCGCAGCCGCAGATGCTGCAGCCTCAGGTCGAGTCGGCGGACGCCATCCGCATCCGCCGTCCCGACGGTACCGTGCAGACGTGGGGCGTGGTCGAAACGGAAGTGACCTTCGGCGAGCGCCGACTCGTGCTCGCCGCGTACCGCGATCTCACCGACCGCGAGGCGCTCGCCCAATCGCAGAAGATGGACGCGATCGGCTCCCTCGCGGGCGGTATCGCGCACGACTTCAATAACCTCATGGGGTCCGTCCTGGCCGGCGTCCGCGTGGCGCGAGGCGCGCTCTCAGGCGACCGGCGCGGCGCGGCCGCACTCGACGCCATCGAGCACGCGGGCCGCCGGGCGGCCGATCTCACGCGTCAGCTCCTGAGCGTGAGCCGGCACGAGCCGATGGTGCGCGTCCCGGTGGATGTACGCGCGGCCATCGCCAACATCGAGCGCATGTGCGCGAGCACGTTCGACCGGCGTGTGCGCATCGCGGTGGACACCCCCGCCGAACTCCCGGCGGTGGAGGGCGATCCTGGCCAGATCGAGCAGGCGCTCCTCAATCTCTGCATCAACTCGCGCGACGCCATGCCGCACGGCGGAACGCTCCGACTGTCCGCGCGCGAGGAGCATCTCGACGCCGCGGCCGCGCTCACCATTCGCGACGTGCAGCCCGGGCCGTATGTCGTGCTGTCCGTCGCTGACGACGGGGCGGGCATGAGCGACGACGTGAAGCAGCGCATCTTCGAGCCGTTCTTCACGACCAAGGCGGGGGGCCAGGGCACCGGCCTCGGCCTGGCGATGGTGTACGGAATGGTGCGCAACGCCGGCGGGACGATCGTCGTGGACAGCGCTCCGGGAACGGGCGCCCGGTTCGACCTCTATCTGCCAGCGTCCCGGAACATCACGCCGCGCGTGACGCACGCCGTCATGGGAGACCAGCCACAGACGCTGGCATCGCGGCGCGACGGACGTGAGAGAGCGACCGTGCTGCTCGCCGACGACGAAGCAGGCCTGCGTGAAATGCTCCGGCTCGTGCTCGACCACGAGGGATACGACGTCATCGAGGCCTCCAACGGTGAGGAGGCGGTCGCGCGGTTCGAATCGTTCCGCCACGACATCGCCGCAGTGATGCTCGACGTGCAGATGCCGGTGCTCGGCGGGCTCGAGGCATACGCACGCATCCGTGCGCTCTCGCCGACAGTCCCGGTGATTCTCAGCAGCGGGTACGTCGGGACGGCGGAACTTGCGGCACTGCGCGAGGCTGGTGCCGATGACCTGTTTACGAAGCCGTACGAGATGCGAGAACTCCTCGAGCGGCTGGCGACCCGCATCGCCAGCACGGCTGTGGCGGCGAGGTAGGGCGGGAGGAAATCGTGTGCCGGGGAGCCGCCACGTGCCGCACCGCGCACGCCCTATCGTTTCGGCGGCTTCGGCCTCGCCCGAAACTCCTCGTACAGCTTCGTGTGCCTGTCCACCAGCGGAACCTGCTCACCCCTGATGAAGAGGTACCGCACGTGACTCCGCGGGTCGAGGGGATCGCCGGTCGTCACGAAAAGATTCGCCACCTTCCCCGTTTCGATGCTGCCAAGGCGGTCGGCCACGCCCCAGATTTGTGCGGGGTTGATCGTGATGGCCTTGATGGCGTCGTCGGGATCGAGACCGAAGCCGACGGTCAGCGCGACCTCGAAGGGCAGGTCGCGAATGCTGCTCGCCCCGCCGGTCTGAAAGGCGATTGTCACACCGGCCTTCGCGAGCACGCCGGGGTTCGCGTAGATCTCATCATACGGCGCCTCGGGATCGGGCGCGGCGTAGATCGGCCCGACGATGACAGGCACCTTGCGCGCCGCCAGCGTGTCCGCCAGCTGCCATGCTTCGTGCCCGCCACGAATGATGGGCTTGAGCTTGAACGAGTCCGCGAATGCCAGCGCGCCGCGGATTTGGGCGACCGTCCCGGCTTCGAAGATCACCGGCGATTCGCCCCGCATCACCGGCACCATCGCCTCCATGGCGAGATCGGTCTTCTGCTTGCCGGGGGCCCCTGTCGCGAGCTTCGCCTTCACGTCCGAATACGCCTTGGCATTGGCGAAGTACTCGCGAAGATGGCGAAGCGTCTCGTTCACGTCTTCCGCCGACTGCGCGCCACCGCGCCCACCGCCTCCGCCACGACCGCCGCGGCCACCCGCTCGCGGATAGTTGACCACCAGCCCCGCGCTACGCTTGACCGCCATTTCATCGCCGGTCCAGCCCGAGAGATCGACGAGCGACGCCTGCCCGCTGATGAGGCCGCCTGTGGGCGCCGTGATGGCTGACGTGAGGCCGTTGTACCGCGCGACCGGAATCAGCTCGGAGTGAGGGTTCACCGCGCTGAGCGCGACATCGTGCGGGTTGAACTCGCCGAGCTCCGTGCGGTCGTTTCCGCCCGGCACCGACCCGATTTCGTCGAGCCCGATGTACGTCCCGGAGTTGATGAGGCCCGGATACACGAAGAGTCCGGTGCCGTCAATCACGGTGGCGCCGGCCGGCACAGCGGCGTTCGGTCCGACCGCCGTGATCCTGCCCCCCTGCATCACGACGTTGCCGTTATTGATGCGCGCGGCCGTCACCGGCACGATCGTGGCGTTACGGATCACGTACGCCGGGGCCGGTTTGGGCGCGCCGGGTGTCATCTGCGCGGCGAGCGGCGACGTTGCCGCCAGTGCCGCCAATGCAGCGATTCCCCCTGCGGCCGCCAGCGCGGCCATCGCCGCCAGTGGGATGACCCCCGCCCACGCCGAGGCAACCCGGAGAAGAAGCCGGCGCATCAGTTGACTCCCCCATTCCCCATCGCGGCGCGCGTGCGCCGCATGAGTTGCATGAGTGCGGCAAGCGTCGGGGCCGTCTTGCGATCGAAGAACAACCGCCCGTCGATGAGCGTCATGTCCACTCGGGCCGCTGGCGAGAAGGGATGGGCCGTGAAGATCGCAATGTCCGCATCCTTGCCGACGTCAATCGACCCCGTGTACTTGTCGATGCCGAGCTGCCAGGCCGCGTTCAGCGTGATCATCCGGAGCGCCTCTTCCTCTGACGTATTTCCGTAGTGCATCATCTTCGCAGCGTCCTGATAGAGGCGCCGCGCCCGCTCGTCCGAATCCGAGTTTACGGTAACTTTCACACCACGCTCGGCCATCAGCGACGCGTTGAACGGGATCGCGTCCCACGCCTCCAGCTTGTAGGCCCACTCGTCGGCGAACGTCGAGACCCCCGTGCCCGCCGCCGCGATCTCGTCGGCAATCTTGTATCCCTCCAGCCCGTGCTGCAGCGTCGCGACGCGGAATCCGAAGTCCCTGGCGACCTTCAGGAGCATCAGCATTTCGTCAGAGCGGTATGAATGCGCGTGCACGAGGCGTTTCCCTTCGAGCACTTCGACCAGCGCATCGAGTTCGAGATCCTTCCTGGGCGGAATCGGCTCCGCGTCGCCCTTCTTGAGTGCGCTCCGGGCCTTGTTGTACGCCGCCCACTCGGCCTGATAGTCCCGTGCCGTCGTGAACCGCTCGCGCAGCAGTTCTTCCACGCCCATCCGCGTGCGCGGATAACGCGGCGTGCGGCCCGGCGCGGGGTTGTTCGTCTGTCGGACGTTCTCGCCAAGCGCGAACTTGATGCCTGGCGGCGCCTTCTCGAACCGCATGCTGTCCACCGGCAGTCCCCACTTGAGCTTCACCGTAAGGTTCTTCCCGCCGATCGTGTTGGCGGACCCGTGCAGTACATTCGCCGCCGTGACGCCACCAGCGAGCTGGCGGTAGAGCGTCAAGCCGTCCTCGCGGAACGCGTCGCCGATATCCACCATCGCGGTCACCGACTCCGTGCCCTCGTTGATTCCCTCGAGCGAGGAATGCGAGTGCGCATCGATGATACCGGGCGTCACGAACTTGCCCGTGCCGTCAATCACCACCGCGCCCGCGGGCACCGGCACATTCGTTCCGATCTCGGCGATCTTGCCGTCGCGAATGAGAATCGTGCCCTTTTCAATCGTGCCGTGCGAGGCTGTCAGGATCGTCGCGTTCGTGATGGCCACCAGCTTGCCCGCGGGTGGAATGGGCATTGTGAGTGGCGCAGTACCGCTGCCCGCGGGCTGCGGAGCCGGGGGGATCTGCTGTGCGAATGCCGCCGACGCGGCGAGCGCGAGACCACACACCGGCCACGCGACATATGCGCGCCTCGACTGGAAACGCTTCATGGGAGTTTTTCTCCAGTGGAAGATGCGCCGGCGCTCGGCGCGATCTCATACCGTTCACCATCCACGAACACCGTGCGCACCTTGGCGCCGTCGGCGAGTACGCCGCCGCCCTCGGTCACCACCAGGTTCGCGATCTTCCCCACTTCGATGCTGCCGAGCGCCTCGGAGAGTCCCGTCAGCTCGGCGGCGCGAATGGTGAGCGCCTGAAGCGCAATGTCCGCCGGAAGGCCGGCTGCAACCGCCTTGCGCACATTTGCGACGAACTCCCCCGGCCGTGACCCTCCCGACGCGAGCGCGAACCTGATGCCCGCCTTGTTGAGCGCCGCCGCGTTTCCCTCGATCGCCTTGAGGGTCTCGCGCGCTGCGGCGGCGCTGTCGCCGCTCGCGTGTTGCATGCTCTGCCGGTACGCCCATCCCGTTGTCAGTGCGGGCCGGGGAAAGTTCACGGAGACCACGACTGGATGGCCGGCGAGCGCGTCGAGCGCCTTGAATCCCTCCGTCGCTCCGACAATGGTGAACTTCAAACCGAACTCCTTGCCGACACTCACCGCACGGCGAATCTCATTTTCGTTGCTGGCCTCGTAGAACGCGGGCAGCGTCCCGCGCACGACGGGCACGAGCGCCTGGAGCTTGGGATCGTTGTCCGGGCGTACGAGCCCCCGCGGATTCGTGCGCCACCGATCCTGTACTTGCCCGTGCCGGCGCGCATCGTGGAGCGACTGACGCTGGTAGGCGATCACACCCATGATCGTCTGCGGGTACCCGACCTGCGCGCCCTGGAAGCCGAAGTGTTCCGCCACGGGTGAACGCAGCGCATCGGTACCCGACACGCTGTCGTGCATCGGTACAAGCGCGGACAGACCACGCAAGGCGCCGCGGCCCGGTGCGACGAGCACGGCAGTGATGCCCGCGTCGCGCGTTGCCTTCGCGTCCACGGGCGACACATGCAACTCGTCCGCCGCGACGCGTTCGGGATCGAGTCCCGTGAAGCGCGGTTCACTGGCCGCTCCGCCAGCCGCTCCGCGCCCACCGCCGCCACCACGGCCTCCGCCGTCGGCCGCTGGCGCAGGCAATCCGAGAGTGGACGTGAGATCGATGAGGCCCGGCGATACGGTGCGCTGCGAAAGATCGATAATGCGCGCATCAGCGGGAATGGCGACGTCTGCGCCGACGGCCACGATGAGGCCGTCGCGAATCACGATGGTCCCCCTTTCGATGACGCCCTTGGTTACCGTCTCGATGCGGGCATTCGTCAGCGCCCAGGTGCCACGCTGCGCCCCGGCAACGCAGGGCATGACGCAGACGATTCCCAGAGCGGCTCGTCTGAGAGCCGTGGGCAGAACGTTCATGGAACACTCCGGTGAGGGGCGGTGTCCGCCCTCCTATTCATGGACTCCGGTAAACGATACGCGCGGGCTCCAACCTCCGTTAGCCCGCGCACCCTCTCGCCTTGTCAACTCTCAAATCCCAACTCTCACCTCCCGTCCCCACAACTCTCAACGCCGGACTCTCAACTCCCGACTTATCTCTTTATCTCTGCTATCTCCGGGCGCCCAGCCACATCCGCCAACCGGCAGTTCTTCCTCAGCTGCTCCTTGTATCCTGCCGCTGCAACGCGGTCTCCGCTGACCGCCGCCGCCCGCATCGCCCCATATAGTGCTCGAAATCGATTCGGTTCCTTCTCGAGCGTCGCTCGGTACGCAACCAGCGCTTCCGCCGTTCGGTTGAGCTCGAACAGCATGTCCCCCAGCAGTTCGCGAGCGGGTGCGAGCGGTCCCGGAGTGACAGCGCTCTTTTCCGTCGCGTCCTCGCGGGCCGCGGCCTCGCCCATCCCGGCAAGGGCATCGTCGTTGCGGTGGTCCGCCAACGCGAGCCATGCCGCCGCGCCGAGGCGCGAGATCGCAACTTGCTCGGCCCAGTAGCTCTCGCCTGACGTCTGGAGGCGATCGCGTATCGCCCCAAGCGAGTCGAGTGACGCGCGCGCCTTCACGCCGTCCCCAGTGTGCGCGGCACCCAGCGCACGTGCGAAGTGCGTCTGAGCTTGCGTCCACGGTATCGCGGTGACGGCCGGTTCGAGCGCTGCGGCTTCTTTCCACGCCCTGCGCTCCAGCGCATACCGTGCCGGAATCACCGCCAGCGCGAACATGCCGGCCGAACCTGGTGCCGCCGAGGCGATCGCGTTGGGGTCGAACCGCGCAGCGAAGCCGGGCAGTCCCGTGACGACGGCGAGCGCCGCCCGGTCCTGCCCCGTCTGCAGGTATGCATACATCAGGTAGTCCGAGGCGTGCAGCGCCTCACCGATCGACCCCTCACGTTCAGCGGCGGCGATCGACTTGAGGTTCGTGTTGATCGATTCTTGCCACAAGCCCACGCGCGTGTAGATGTGCGATGGCATGTGCAGGGCGTGCGGGGCGGACGGGGCGATCGTGCCATAGCGCCGTGCCGCGTCGAGGCCCCCGCTCGCCAGGGCCGGCGCATCGTGGCTGTGAATGAGATAGTGTACGAGGCCCGGGTGATTCGGCTGAGCGGCGAGCTCGCGCTCGAGGATGCTCACCGCCTTGAGCTGGTTCGTGTAGGTCTTGTCGTCCGGTGGCGCTGCGGCGGCAAGCGCGAGCGCATAGAAGATCGACGCTTCCGGGTCCTGCGGTTGCGCCGCCGACAGGACGCCCATTGACCGCTCGTAGGCCGCAATGCGCATGCGCTGATCGGTGTGTTCATGGTCCGCGTAGAGCTGCGCGACTGCGGCGATATAGCCGCGCTCGCGCTCAGTGCCGGCGCTCATGGCCGCGGCCCGCTCGATCGCCTCACGTCCCGGCCGGAGCTGCGCGGCCGACCGGATGCCCGCCGCAAAAGGGTTCCCCCAACGGCTGAGTGCAATCCCCCAATACGCCATCGCGCACGTCGGGTCGGCGGCAATCACGGAGTTGAATCCCGAGATCGCAGCCGCGAATTCAAATGAGTGCAGCAGGGCCACCGCCCTGTCAAACTGCGGCGCGACCGCTCTGCACGATGTCGCGAAATGCACCGCGCCAAGCCGGTCGGCAGGCGCGGCATGTGCGTGCTCCTGCGCGGAGAGGATCGGTCCGCGTGTCGCGGTCAGCAGCAGCCCGAATGCCAGCAATCGTAAAGGGCGCATCAGTCCCCTCGCACGGGAGTACCCCACCGCCACCGTTGGTGCGACCAACATGCTAATTGATTAGCCGCGAGTCCATGCGGGTCAACACTGGTTAAGGGACACCCGCGCTAATCCGCGCAAACTCGCGGCTAGAGAATTCCCCTGGTCTGGACGAATGTCCCCTCGCGGCGCGAGACTTGGAGCCGGGAATGGGGCATTCGGCGGCTCTTGGACTCTTCCACGACAACTCAAGAAGGGGGCAGGATGAGCGCAGTACGAGTACTTGTGGGGACACGGAAGGGCGCGTTCGTCCTGACCTCGGACGGCAAGCGCGACCGATGGGACGTCGCCGGCCCTCACTTTGCCGGCTGGGAGCTCTATCACGTGAAGGGCTCGCCCGCGGACCCGAACCGCATCTACGCCTCGCAATCGAGCAGCTGGTTCGGCCAGCTGATCCAGCGCTCCAGCGACGGCGGCAAGACCTGGGAGCCTGTCGGGAACAAGTTCTCATATGATGGAGTGGCCGGCACCCATCAATGGTATGACGGCACGCCCCACCCGTGGGAGTTCAAGCGCGTCTGGCACCTGGAGCCATCACTGACCGACCCGGACGCCGTCTACGCCGGCGTCGAAGACGCGGCGATGTTTCATTCTACTGATGGTGGACAGAACTGGAGCGAACTCTCCGGGCTACGCGGCCACGGTTCGGGACCGCACTGGACACCTGGCGCCGGCGGGATGTGCCTGCACACAATCCTTATCGATCCCAGCAATCCCAAGCGCATCTTCATCGCCATCTCGGCGGCGGGCGCATTCCGTACCGGCGATGCGGGCAAGACATGGAAGCCGATCAACCAGGGACTGCGGTCGGAGCACATTCCCGACCCCACCGCCGAAGTCGGCCATTGCGTTCACCGCATCGCGCTGCATCCCACGCGTCCGGGAGTGCTCTTCATGCAGAAGCACTGGGATGTGATGCGCAGCGACAACGCGGGTGACCAGTGGCACGAGGTCAGCGGGAACCTGCCCACCGACTTCGGGTTCGTGATTGACGTGCACGCGCACGAGCCCGACACCATCTATGTGGTGCCGATCAAGAGCGACTCTGAACATTTCGTGCCCGATGGAAAGCTGCGCGTTTACCGGAGCCGCACCGGCGGCAACGAGTGGGAGGCGCTCACGGATGGCCTGCCGCAGCGCGACTGTTACGTGAACGTGCTGCGCGACGCGATGTCCATCGATTCGCTCGATCCCTGCGGCGTGTACTTCGGCACCACCGGCGGCCAGGTGTACGCGTCGGCGAATGCCGGAGACAGCTGGACGCCCATCGTCCGGGATCTTCCCGCCGTGCTCTCCGTGGAAGTGCAGACGCTGCCATGATCCGAGTCGTGCTGCCGCCGCATCTGCGAACGCTGGCCAAAGTCAGCGGCGAGGTGACCGTCGACGTCAGCGGTCAGGTCACGCAACGCTCGGCTCTCGACGCGCTCGAGGCACGCTATCCGATGCTGCGCGGGACGATTCGCGATCACGATACACACAAGCGGCGGGCGTTCGTGCGGTTTTATGCGTGCGAGGAAGACCTGTCACACGAATCGCCGGACGCGCCGCTCCCTGACGCCGTGGCGTCGGGGGAGGAGCCGTTGCTCGTCATCGGGGCGATCGCAGGCGGGTAGCCGCTGGGGCGGCGATTTCCGGCCGGAGCTCACGGCGGGACACCCCGTGGCAGGGGAGCTCGCGAACTACCTGGTGTTCGCCAGTTACACCGTGCGGTTCTGATCCCCCGAATCGTCGGTGACGGTTTTTCGACCGGCCGTGCGCATTGCTCCGTAGCCGCATCTCACTTTCGGAGGAATTGCCATGGGCCTCATGCCAGCAGGAGCCACCAACCCGCTCAGCCCCGTCAACCAGCAAACCGCGTTCGGAACGTTCAAGGAGTCCGGGTCGCGCGACCAAGACGTGGTGTACGCACAGAAGGAGACGATGCTCGCCCCGTACAAGAATCTGAAACGGGTGGCAGTCATCGGCCTGGTAATCGGCGGCCTCTTTACGATTACGATCTTCATGGCATTCTTTGGTATCCCATGCGTCATCGGGTCGTGGCTGCTTTGGCGCTTCCAAGCCAGGCAGGTCGCGAATATCGAGGCCGGCTACGCGCAATATCTCGCGAGCGCGGGGATGTCTCCAGCGGGAGCCTTCAGCAGCGCCCAGTCACTGGGTTCAGCCGGTTAGACCGCTCGCGAGCGCCCTCGTCAGCTCGTCAAGCGCCGTACCTGTGCTCGTGCAGGGCTCACGCTTGATACGCGGTGGACCCGCCGACAACCGTGCGGACAATCGGGATATTCTTGATCTTGTCCTCGCTCACCGTGTGAGGGTCGTCTGCCAGAATCACAAAGTCCGCCAGCTTCCCTTCCGTGATTGATCCTTTGAGTGATTCTTCGCGCGACGCGTACGCACCGTTGATCGTGTTGACCTTGAGCGCCTCGTCCACGCTGATGCGCTGGTTGGCGCCCCACGTCGTTCCGTCCCACCCGGTGCGCGTCACCATCCCCTGGATGCCCATCAGCGGCGCAAACGGCCCCGGGCTGAAGTCGGAGCCTGCCGCCGCGCGAACACCGGCGTCGAGCAACTTGCGGTACGCCATGCACCGCTTCATCAGCTCCTCGCCATAGAACGGGAACTTGTCGGTGTTGTAGTAGGCGTACGTCGTGAACATCGCCGGCACGGCGCCCACCGCCTTGATGCGGCGCACCAGATCGTCGTTGATCAGCGTGCAGTGGGTGATCTTGGGACGCGCGTCTGCACGCGGGAACAGTTGTTGGGCGCGCTCCAAGGCGGTGAGATACATGTCGATGGCGACATCGCCGTTGGCGTGGCAGTTCACCTGAATGCCAGCGCGATGCACGCGCTCGACCCACGCATTGAGATCATCCTGTGATTCCGTAATGTTGCCCTTGTAGGGCGGCTGTACCCCCGGATACGGAACGCTCAACGCCATGGTCCGCTCGGAAAACGAGCCGTCGACCGTATGCTCGGACGTGGCGCCCAGCCTGATCCACTCGTCGCCGAAGCCGGTCATGATGCCGCCGGCGATCATCGAGTCCAGCACGCGACCGCTGGCTTCGTAGCTCACCCGGTGATGCAGTTCGCCACGCGCGCGGACCTCCTGAAGCGCGGACAGATCCCCGCCCTCGTGATGCACACTGGTGAGGCCATACCGCACGAACTGTTTCGAGATGTGCGCCAACCCATCGCGCTCGCGCTGCGCCGACTGTGCAGGTGTGAACGTGGGCCGGCGCCCGACGCGATTCAACGCGTTGCGTGCGCGATCGGTCACCCGGCCAGTCAGTTCACCGTTCGCATCGCGATCGAACGTTCCGCCCGGTGGATTCGGTGTGTCCCTGGCGATGGCCGCCAGCTCGAGCGCCTTGCTGTTGTAGAACGACGTGTGACCCCCACGATGATGGACGACAACGGGGTGCTCGCTCGAGACCTGGTCCAGGTCGTGGACGTTGAGCAAGCGCTTGTCCCTGAGCTTCGTATCGTCGTGGAAATACCCCTCGACCCACGTGCCGGCCGGAGTCGTGCGGGCCTTCGCGCGGAGCTTTTCTATGATGCTGGCAATGGTGACAAACTCCACCTCGAATGGATTGCCGACGAGCACCTCGTAGAGCAGTGTGCTCCCGCCGGCGTGATTGTGACAGTCGGCAAACCCTGGCACGATCGTCATCTGTTGTGCGTCGAGCGTCTCGCTGCGTTTCCCGATCAGCCCTTTGATGCCGGCGGTGCTCCCTACCGCGACAATACGTCCGCCGTTCGTCGCAAACGCCTCCGCTCGTGGCGCGGCCGGATCCATTGTGTAGACCTGGGCGTTGAACACGACGAGGTCGGCGTCGGGGCCAGACGACCTCCGGGACGGGCTCGCGGCGGCGGCGCTGCCCGGGCCGCGAAGCCACGGAGGCGTGAGCGCGCCAGCGACGCCGGCTGCTGTGAGACCCATGAACTCTCTGCGGCTGTGGTGGTCGGTCATAGCTCCCTCAATAATTTGGACATGCGACGCTTCCCTTTCCCGCCCAAGCGCCACAGCTCCGTCGCGACGGGGGTGGTTGTCAACGTACGCGCGGCGGGCCCGACGCGCGGCGCGCCTGGTCCAACACGTATGCCTGAATCAGGCGCACTTGCGGCGGGCTCAGGTCCTTGGCGAATGATGGCATGCCGAGCACTTTGCGCGCCCCGCCGATGACGATGCCCTCGAAC
>DASZZO010000323.1:0-23038 GCA_035544915.1 Gemmatimonadaceae bacterium
CGCTCAGGCGGGAGCTCCATTTTCGTGAGCGTCAGGCGCTGCTCCCCGACCTGCGCGGGCCGGGATTCCAGCGGCTTCTTCTTTGCGGACATGATGCCCTTGAGTGACGGGTAGCGCGGGCGCGCGATGCCCTCGTCGATCGTCACGACCGCAGGCAGGGAGCACTCTACCAGCTCGTACGCACCTTCCAGCTCGCGACGTGCCTTTACCACGCCGGCCGCGAAATCCAGCTTGGAGATGGCCGTGATGCACGGAAGCCCCAGCCGTTCCGCCGCCATCGGTCCCACGGACTGGTTTGCCGTGTCAATCGACATGCGACCGAACATGATCAGGTCGTATCCGCCGTCTTTCAGCTCGGCGGCCAGCGCACCGGCAATCGCGTAGGAATCGTACACGGGAGTGTCGTGCTTGAGCTGCACCGCGCGGTCCACACCCATGGACATCGCCTTACGCAATGTTTCCTGCACCACATCGGGCCCGAGCGAGATCGCGACCACTTCGCCGGCCCCGTCCCGCTCCTTGATCTGGAGTGCCACTTCAACCGCGTAGCCGTCAAAATCGCTGATGTCGAACTTGAGACCGGACTCGTCAACGGAGGTGCCGCTCGCGGCAATCCTGAACCGAACGTCCATGTCGGGCACACGCTTGATGCAGACGGCAATCTTCACCGCAAAACTCCTCGGGTGGGGTGAATCACGCGAGGAAAACTAGTGTCCGTGCGGAGACGGGGACAGCGAAACCCGGATGATTGACATCGCTGGATGACTGCTATCTTGGAAATATGGAAGGGTCCAGCGAGTTGACCACCCGCGCCGCCCCCCCGGAGCTGACGAAGCGGCCGGTCGCACTCATTACCGGCGCATCGGCCGGGATCGGCAGGGTCTTCGCACAGCGCCTTGCCGCGCGGGGTCACGACGTCATTCTCGTGGCACGCGACGCGGAGCGGCTCGCCGCCCTCGCCGATGAGCTCACCCTCCAGTACGGCGTGCACACCGAGGTGCTTGCCGCTGACCTTGCGCGCGACAACGGGATGCGCAGCGTGGCGGAGCTGGCTGCGCGGAACGACCGCCTCAGCGTTCTCGTCAACAACGCGGGGTTCGGCACCAAGGGCAAGCTCGTAAGCCGGCCGGTTGCCGAGCAGGCGTCGATGCTCAAGCTGCACACGATGGCGCCGATGATTGTGACGCGCGCCGCGCTCCCCGGAATGGTCGCACGCGCGAAGGGCACAATCATCAACGTCGCGAGTGTCGCCAGTTTCACGTTCGGCGCGGGCGCCGTGAATTATTGCGCCACCAAGGCGTACCTGCGGGTGTTCAGCCAGGCACTCGCGCTCGAGCTCGTCGGCTCCGGCGTGCACGTGCAGGCGCTCTGCCCGGGTTTCACGCATACGGAGTTCCAGGACCGCGCCGCAGTCAGGAAGTCGACCATCGCCGATTACCTGTGGCTTGACGCAGACTTCGTCGTGGATCAATCGCTCGCGCAGGCCGAGGGGCGCGGCGCCACAGTCTGCATACCGAGCCTGCGCTACAAACTGATCGTGCTGGGGCTCCGGTACCTCCCCAGCTGGGTCAAGTCATTCGGCCACGCCAAGTACGGAAAGACGCGGACGTAGGTCTGCCGTTCCTACTTGAACGCGCTCAGCCCCGTGACGGCCTGCCCGATCACGAGCGAATGCACGTCGTGTGTCCCCTCGTACGTGTACACGCTTTCGAGGTTGGCCATGTGCCGCATGCTTGCATACTCGGCGAGAATTCCATTGGCCCCGAGCAAGCGCCGCGCCTCGCGCGCAATGTCCGTCGCTACGCTCACGTTGTTCCGCTTGGCCAGCGATACCTGCGCGGGGGTGAACGTGCCCGCGTCCTTCATTCGTCCGAGGTGCAGCGCGAGCAGCTGACCCTTGACGATCTCCGTGACCATCTCGGCCAGACGCACCTGCTGGATCTGGAAGGCGCCGATCACCCTGTCGAACATTACCCGCGTCTTCGCGTAGGCGAGCGCTTCCTCGTAACAGGCCATTGCGGCTCCCATCGCGCCCCACGAAATCCCGTACCGAGCCTGGGTGAGGCACATGAGCGGACTCTTGAGCGAACCGGACTTCGGCAGGACGGCGTCGGCCGGCAGCTTCAGGTCGGCGAAGACCAGCTCGCTCGTGTCGCTCGCGCGCAGCGACAGTTTGCCCTTCTGGTCCTTTGCCGCGAACCCGCTGGAGTCTGTGGGGACGATGAATCCCCGCATGCTCCTTCCATCGGAGTCACCGACCTCCGTCTTGGCCCACACCACGCAGACGTGTGCCGTGCTTCCGTTGGTGATCCACATCTTGGCCCCGTTGAGCACCCATGAGCCGTCCTTCTGCGCGGCTGCCCGCGTGATCATCCCCGCGGGATTGGAACCGTAGTCCGGCTCGGTGAGGCCGAAGCAACCGATTACCTCCCCCTTGGCCATCCTCGGCAGCCAGTGCTTCTTCTGCTCCTCGCTACCGAAGGCATGGATCGGGTACATCACGAGCGCACCCTGCACACTCGCAAAGCTCCGCACACCCGAGTCGCCGCGCTCCAGTTCCTGCATGATGAGCCCGTAACTCACATTGTTGAGTCCTGCGCAGCCGTACTCTTCGGGCAGGTTCGCGCCGAACAGGCCGAGTTCGGCCATCTCCGGAATCAGTTCCTTGGGAAAGCGCCCATCGACGTAGCACTGGCCGATGATCGGCAGGACGCGTTCGTCCACAAAACGGCGCACCGTATCGCGAATGGCGCGCTCTTCCTCTGTCAGCGCGGAATCGATGTTGAACAGGTCGCCTTCCCGCGGCTTCAGGTGCGCGGATGCGAGGTGGGTTTCGGTCGCAGTAGTTGCCATTCCTGAAAGATAGCGGCGGCCGTTTCGTCCGTCAGCGCGCAAACCGCGATGAGCGCGCGGGGGTAAACCTTCTTTGCCCGTCGGTCCATTCCCAGCCGGCAACCGTCACTGTTGCCGCGTCCGCCTCGATGATGTTGAGCGAACTCGGGACGCCGCCACGTACGCGTTCCGTGAGGGTACTTGCGGTGGCCACGACGAACTTCCGGCCTTCGGCCTCCACTTCCTCCGCGCTCTCCTCATGGTCGTGCCCGCAGAGCACGAGGTCGGCTCCCGTGGCGGCGGCCCGGGCGAGGCCGCGCTCCCGGTTCGCGAGGCCCCATCTATCAGATATGTGCCCGCGAGTGAGATTGTGATGTACGACGAGCACTTTCAAGTCACGGGCGGGCGCAGTCGCGAACTCCAGGGCGGCTCGCGACCATTGATGCTCTCGCAAGGATCCCACCACCGCCAGATCGCGCGGCCGAAGCGTGAGCGTGTAGGGCTGAATGCCGTGCGCCGAGTTGAGTCCCACCAGCGTCAGTCCACTCAGTCGCATCACGGGCTCCAGCTCCGAGCGGATGTATCGCCGGTAGCGAGAGTACATGGCGTCATGGGATCCGAGACCCATGGGGTCGGTCCACCACGCGACGTCGTGGTTGCCCGGCACCACCATGACGGGAGCAAACCGCTCGGCGTGTTCGATGAACCTCTTGCCGCGGGCGAACTCATGTTTGCGCGAGCGCTGGGAGATATCACCGGAAAGCACAATCGCATCGAACCGCTCGCGCGAGATGATCGCCTCGAGCGCCTCCACCTGTGCCGGGATGCTCGGCACGCCGAAATGAAGATCGGACGCGTGGAGAAGCCGGATCACAGCTTCGCGATCACGGCATCCGTGTACTCGTCCGTCGTGGAGGTGCCGCCCACGTCGGGCGTGACCGTCTTGCGCTCGCGGAGCGTGGACTCGACGGCGCGCTTGACACGTTCGGCGCGGGCCGGGTCGCCGGTGTGATCGAGCAGCTGGCAAGCGGCGAGCATCAGCGCAGTGGGATTCGCCACCCCCTTGCCAACGATGTCGGGCGCGGTGCCGTGCACCGCCTCGAAAATCGCTGCATGCTTGCCGATGTTCGCGCCGGGCGTGAGCCCGAGCCCGCCGACGAGCCCCGACGTGAGATCCGACAAGATGTCGCCAAAGAGGTTCGTGGTCACAATCACGTCGAATCGCTCTGGACGCATCACCAGCTCCATCGCGCAGGCGTCAACAATCCGTTCCTCGACCACAATCCTTCCGGCGTACTCCCCGGCGATCTCGCGTCCCACGTCGAGAAAGAGGCCCTGCGAAAACTTGAGGATGTTCGCCTTATGCACGAGCGTCACCTTTTTTCGGCCGTGCGAGAGCGCGTATTCGAACGCATATCGGATAATCCGCTCCGATCCGAACCGGGTGACGACAGCCATCGACTGCGCCGCAGCCATCTGGTCGTCGCCAATCTTGATGTAGTTCTCGATGCCGATATACAGGCCCTCGGTGTTTTCGCGGACGAGCACGAGGTCCACATCCGTGAAGCGGAGTCCCGTGAGCACCGTCTTCGCGGGACGCACATTGGCAAAGAGGTCGAACTCCTTCCTCAGTGCGACGTTAATCGAGCGGAATCCCTGCCCGCTTGGCGTCTCGAGCGGCCCCTTGAGCGCGAGACCAGTGGTTCGGATCGAGGCGAGCGTCTCGTCGGGAATTGGATCGTTCACGGCATGCACGGCTGCCATTCCCGCCAGCTGCCGGTCCCACGTGATCGGCGCACCCGCGGCTTCGAGCAGCCTGACGGTCGCGTCTGTAATGGAGGGACCGATGCCGTCGCCGGGAATGAGCGTGACAATCACGGCGCGATGACCAGGTCGGCCACCCGTGCGGCGAGCGAACCGATCAGCGCAGGCGTGAGCGCGCTGGCCGCGTCGCTGGCGACATCGCCCACCCAGACGAAAAGCCCCCCGCGGCCGTCCACGAGGGCGAGCCGTAACACGGCGCGCTGGCGCTCCGCGGTGCCCACGAACGCGACTTCCACCGGTACCAGCGCGAACCTGGTGTCACCCAGCGCAATGAGCGGCCTGAGGTTGGAGGCGAACAGACCGGGAATCTTGTCGCCAACCTTGTATATGGGGTTGCGCAGCGGCTGGACCCCCAGCGAATAGGGGTCGCTCACATACGCGGCGTTTCGCCTGGCTGACCTGGCGATGTCGGCCGCATACGCCCACTTCTTGCCGACCCCACGCTCGGCGATCGCCGACCCGATGGAGTCGTCGAGTTCCCTGCGGAAGGCGTCCCATGCGGCGGGCCGCACGAACGCGACCGTATCGGCGCGCAATAGCTGCACCGGCATGACCGCAATGCGTTGCCCCACGAAGGCGGCAAGCGGCGGTTGCGGCTTTGGTTGTTGCGCTGTAGCAACGGCCGACAGCACGAGAAGGACGAAAGCCGCCGTGGCTCGCGAGCGTCGAAAGATGAGCGTCATTGTGCTGGTGCTGAAAAGTAGTCAGGCCCGGAGGCGGTTGCCTTCCCTGTACGACGACCAGCATCTTCTGTGCATCACTCTCGACTCCGACTCTCAGGCATCATGCGACTGCTGAAACCACTCATCTGGGCTCTCGTCGCGCTTGCCGGTGCAAGCGCTTTTGGAGTGCTCGCGTTGCGCCGTGGCGAGTCGATCAGCGCCGGCTGGCTCCTGACGGCGGCCATCTGCACCTACGCGGTTGCCTACCGGTTCTACAGCAAGATCATCGCCGCGAAGGTTTTTGCGCTCGATTCGACCCGCGCCACGCCCGCGGAGCGTCTTTCCGACGGCCGTGACTTCGTGCCGACGAACAAATGGATCGTGTTCGGCCACCATTTCGCCGCGATCGCCGGTCCCGGTCCCCTCGTCGGTCCCACACTCGCCGCGCAGTTCGGGTTTCTCCCGGGATTCATCTGGATCGTTGTGGGAGTTGCGCTGGGTGGCGCCGTGCAGGACTGCGTGATCCTCTGCGCCTCCATTCGCCGCGACGGGAAATCGCTTGGGCAGATGGCCAGGGAAGAGATCGGGCCGGTCGCCGGCTTCACCGCGCTGGTGGCGGTGTTCGGGATCATGATCATCCTGATGTCCGTGCTCGCGCTGGTCGTGGTGAACGCACTCAGGGCGAGCCCCTGGGGCACAGTGACGCTGGCCCTCACAATTCCCATCGCGCTTCTGATGGGCGTGTATCTCCGCTGGCTGCGGCCCGGGCGCGTGCTCGAGACGACCGCGATTGGTCTCGTCCTGCTGCTGGGCGCGCTGTACGCGGGGCGCTGGGTCGCAGAGAACCCTGCGCTCGCGCCTATGTTCACCTGGAGTGGGCCTACGCTCGCGCTCGCGATCATGGGATACGGATTCGCGGCGTCCGTGCTGCCGGTCTGGCTGCTGCTCGCACCGCGCGACTACCTCTCCGCCTTCGTAAAGATCGGCGTAGTGGTGGCGCTCGCGGTGGGCATTCTGGTGATCCTCCCCCCGCTGCAGATGCCCGCCATCACCCGGTTCGTGGATGGGACGGGGCCCGTGTTCGCGGGCAAAGTATTCCCCTTCGCATTCATCACGATCGCGTGTGGCGCGATCTCGGGCTTCCATTCGCTCATCGCGAGTGGCACGACGCCCAAGCTTCTCCGGAATGAGGCCGACGCGCGGTTCATCGGCTATGGAGCAATGCTCACAGAAAGTCTCGTGGCGGTGCTGGCGCTCATCGCAGCGTGCATACTCACGCCGGGTGTGTACTTCGCCATCAACGCGCCGGCGGGCATCCTCGGCACGACGGTCCAGGGTGCCGCGCAGGTCATCGGCCAGTGGGGATTCGTCGTCACGCCCCAGGAACTGTCCGCGCTGGCCGCGCAAGTGCAGGAGAGCTCCCTCCTGTCGCGCACCGGGGGCGCGCCCAGCCTTGCGGTCGGCATGGCCCACATCTTCTCGAATGTTTTCGGCGCCGGCGGCGCCATGGCCCTCTGGTACCATTTCGCCATCATGTTCGAAGCGCTCTTCATTCTTACGACGCTCGATGCGGGCACGCGGGTCGGCCGATTCATGCTCCAGGACCTGGGCAAGCACGTCTGGGCCCCGTTCGGGCGTGTGTCGTGGTATCCGGCCGTGGTCATGGCGAGTGCGGTGGTCGTGCTCCTCTGGGGTTACTTCCTCTATCAGGGCGTCACCGATCCGCTCGGCGGCATCAACTCGCTCTGGCCACTGTTCGGCATCTCCAACCAGCTGCTGGCAGCCATCGCACTCTGCGTGGGTACGACGGTCATCATCAAGATGGGCAAGGCCCGGTTCGCATTCATCACGATCCTGCCGCTCTCGTGGCTGGCCATTGTTACGCTCACGGCCGGGTGGCAGAAGATTTTTTCGCCAGAGGCCAAGCTCGGGTTTCTGGCGCACGCGCGCATGATCGCGGACCGGCTCGCGGCCGGCGCCCTGCCGCCCGGCGCGAGCAACACCGCCGACGCGGCGCGAATGATCTTCAACGACCGGATTGACGCAGCGGTCGCTGCATTCTTCATGATCTCCGTGGTCGTCATTCTCGCCGATTCCGTTGCGCTGTGGGTTGCGGTGCTGCGCGGACGCAAGCCGGCCGTGAGCACCGAAGTGCCATTCACGCCGCGCACGCTCGCGGCGCAGGAGTAGCAGCGCGCCGTGCTCTACCTCCGATCAATCTCGCCCAAAGGTCACGCCGAACCGCCGCCAGACGGAAGCGCGGAAAGCGCGCTCTTTCCATTCACGGTGCCCGCGGTGCGCTCGCTCATGGAGTCGCCGCTGGTCCTGTCTTCGCCTGTCACGTTTTTCGTCGGCGAGAATGGTTCGGGCAAGTCCACGGTGCTCGAAGGCATTGCCGCCGCCGCAGGGCTTCCCACTGTGGGGACCACTGACGTGCGAAACGATGCGACGCTCGGCGCCGCGCGACTCCTCGGCCGCGCCTTCCGCCTGAGCTGGACGAAGCGGACGCATCGCGGATTCTTCCTTCGTGCCGAGGATTTTTTCGGTTTCACGAAATCGCTGGCCACGGCGCGCGCGGAATTCACGGCGCGCCTCGCTGAACTCGACGTGGAATACGCCGACCGGTCCGCGCACGCAAAAACCCTGGCCAGAGGCCCGGCCGCGTCGTCACTTCACGACATGACGCATCGCTACGGAGTGGATTTCGACGCCAACTCGCACGGCCAGAGCTTCCTCAAGCTTTTCCAGAACCGCTTGGTTCCCGGCGGACTATACCTGCTCGACGAGCCGGAGGCGCCGCTCTCTCCGCAGAGCCAGCTTGCGCTCATCGCCCTGATGGATGAGATGGTGCACGTACACGACGCGCAGTTCATTGTCGCCACGCACTCCCCGATCCTGCTGGCACTGCCCGACGCGATGATTTATTCGTTCGACCAGCTTCCGGTGCAGGCCGTCGCGTACGGGGAGCTCGACCACGTCACGCTCACTCGCGACTTTCTCAATGACCCGGAGCGCTATCTGCGCCACCTCACGTCAGCGCCCCGGGAGTCAGTCAAGCAATGAGCGCAGCGACCGACGCTCGTGCATCGCTGGCAGCGCAGGTGACCGCGCTGCTGCGCCGGATCATCGGCGCGCCGGATTACGAGGGGTATCTGCGGCACGTCGCCGAGCGCCATCCCGGGTGCACGCCGCTCACGGAGCAGGCGTTCCTGGAGGAGCGCCTGCAGGCGCGTTACTCCTCGCCGGGTAGCCGCTGCTGCTGACGTTATTCTGCCGGCGAACGCGGGACCATCGTGAGGAGACCGATCGCCGCGGCGCTCACCAGCGATGCGCCCATCGTGAAGGCAGCGGCAGGGCTCACGCGATCCCATACGATACCAAATACGACGGACGCCGGCAGCGCGCCGATGCCGATGACGAAGTTGTACCATCCATATGCTGCACCGCGGCGGGCCGCAGGCACGAGATCCGCCACGAGCGCCTTCTCGACACTCTCCGAGATTCCCAGCGACACGCCGTAGATCGCGAAGAGCGCCCACGCCTGCCAGGCGGCCGTCGCCCGGGCGAACAGCAGGTACACGACTGCGAACAAGGCCCATCCCGCGACGATCACCGGGCGCCGGCCTATGCGATCGGAAAGCGCACCACCCGGCGTGCTGCACACCGCCTTCACCAGGCTGAACGCCGCCCACAGGATGGGCACGATCGCAATCGGAACTCCGACTTGCGACGCCCGAAGCAGCAGGAACGCATCAGTGGAGTTCCCCAGGGTGAATGCGAGCAGCACCACGAGATACCGCCAGAACGGGGCCCCCAGCTTCCGTTCGGCACGCAGCGCAGCCGGCGACGGGGTCCGCGTGTCCGGCCTGAGCGCGGGCTTCTCTTTCACGAACGCCACGAGTACCACGACCGCCAGCACACCCGGTATCGCAGCCCAGAGGAAGACGGTCCGGAGCGGCACCGCACCCATTTCCAGCATCACCCAGGCGACGAGCGGCCCGATCACCGCGCCCGCGTTGTCTCCGGCGCGCAAGAACCCGAATGCGCGGCCGCGCTGCGCCGGTGACGCCGAATCAGCCAGCAGCGCATCCCGCGCGGAGGTCCGGATTCCCTTGCCGGTGCGGTCGCTCAGCCGCACCACCAGCGCCTGCCACGGCGCCTGCGCGAGTCCCATGAGCGGCCGGACGAGCGCGGCGAGCCCGTACCCGGCCACCACGAACGGTTTTCGCCTTCCCACACGATCGCTCCACCACCCACTCGCAAGCTTGAGCATCGACGCTGTGCTTTCCGCCAACCCTTCGATCGTTCCGATCATGCTCGCGGATGCGCCGAGCACGGTCGAGAGAAAGAGCGGCAAAAGCGGGTAGATCATCTCGCTCGCGGCGTCCGTGAGAAGACTCACGGCCGCAAGCGCCTTGACGTTGCGAGAGAGCGGGTCGTTCACCTCGTTCATGGCCGGACGAACAATCTCAGGACAACCGTCTCGCGGGGCCAGCCGCCCCGGTCACGATCCATCGCGCGCGGGGGCTGCGCGACGGAAACGCATTTTCGTACTGCGCGCGCCATCCGGCGACGAAGCGCTGCGCCTCATCCCGACGCACCAGCGCCCACACGGCGCCGCCGAACCCGGCGCCGAATGCAGACGCTGCGAGCGCGCCGTTCTCCCGTGCGGCGCGTGCGAGAAATATCGTTTCGCGCACCTGGTTACCAAGGACATGTTCGGCGAGCCATTGCGACCGGTCCACGAGCGATCCGAGCGTATCGAAATCGCGATCACTCAGCGCCTCGGCTGCGCCGGGAACGATGACGTCGGTTTCCTCGCGAAACTGGGCCACGCGCTCGGCCACCTCGGGAGGAGGACGATCTGGAACGCCGGATATCGCGAACGCGCGCATGGCGTCGGACAGCCGGTTGTACGAGGTGCGTGCGTTGCCCCGCTTGGCCGCGTGCACCCCGCTCACGGCAATTGCGATGAGACACTCATCTGGAAAAGGGACGAACCGCTCGACGCGAGGGGGCAAGTACCGGAACTGCCCTACCTCGCCTTCTCGCGAACACACGATGGCCACGTGATCCTGGGCGCCGCCACGCACTCCCACGCCCTCGTCGCCGGCGAACGTGCCATATGGAGCGCCGGTCTCCATTGCGGCGAAGTACTCCGCGCGCGCCATCGGCGTGGGCGCGGCAGCACGCCACGCAGGGTCGTTGTCGAGGTCGTTGGCGTCGACCAGCGCCATCGCGAGCGCTACGACCAGGGCGCTCGAGCTGCTGAGCCCCGCGGACGCCGGAAGGTTGCTCCTGAGCACGACCTCCACTCCTCGTCGCGCGCCCGGAAAGTCGCGTACCAGCCGTCGTGCGATGGCCGCCGCGTACGCGCCCCGCCCGCTGTTGCGCGCCGGACGGTCCGCCGCAAGTTGAACCGTGACGACGTCGCGGCGGCGGCCATCACGCACGCGAAGCACGGGCTCCGCGATGGGCGTTGCCGTCGCATGAATGGCCGCCTCGATCGCGCAGGTGAGTGATCGGCCGCCCGCGTAGTCCACGTGCTTCCCCACGAATTCCACACGGCCGGGCACGATGTACTCCCTGATCATGGATGCACCCTGATCGTGCCGAGTCGCTCCTCCACCATCGCAATGTCGGCGCGGAACGAGAGATCGAGCACGCCTGATCGCACCGTGATCACCCGAAAGCGCTCGTGCAGGTCGCGCATGGCGATCGTGACCGCGCTCTGCAGCTCGAGCTCCCCGCGCCCGGACATGGTCACGCGGGCGCACGCCTCGAAAATGCGCGGCGTGAACGACCAGAGGTTCATGGATACCCATCGCTCGCGGCGCTGGGCGAGTGCGCTGCCGGGAAGCGGCTTCTCCGCGATCGCTGCGAGCCAGCCCTCACAGTCGAAATCCACCAGGGCGTACTGGAGCACGCGCTGGTCATCAAGGCCGCCCTCGCGGACGAGCGCTCCGGCCTCGAACGCCACGAGTCCATTGATGCCGAGGGCGGCGACCGCCCGCAGCGCGTCCGGCGGGTAGAAGTTGTCCGCGTTCAGCACGAGGAACGGCGCGTCTCGCACTGCGTCGCGCGCGGCAAGCACGGCGTCGGCGGTTCCCTTCGGGTCCTGCTGAGTCGCAAAGGCTACACGAATGCGTTCGGGTCGAGCCGTCACGGTGAAATACCGCCGCATTACCTCGTGCTCCGCGCCGATCACGAGGACAGCATCCGTGATGCCCACGTCGGCAAGTGAGGAGAGCACATAGTCGAGGAACGGCCGCCCGACCGGAATCATCCCCTTCACGCCGGAATCGGCAGCCAGCGACTGCGCCGCGGTGAGTGGGCGCGCCTCCGCGCTCCTTCCTGGCCGCCGCATCCGCGTGCCCCGCCCGCGCGCGAGGATCACGGCCTGCGTCGTCAGCGCCACGGACGCCCAATCTCAGGCAGGACGGGCCGCACGAAAGAATCCGCGCAGCACCCGCCACACGCCGAACGCACTCGCCATGAACACCACAAGCCACACGAAGAACTGCGGCATTCGCCCGTACAACACGCTCCCCGTGCCGAACAGCGCGGCATATACGAGCGCACACCCGAGCACCCAGCCCAGCATCGCATGCGGCAAGGAGTCCGGCGAGGGTCCCACGCCGGCCTCCGCTTGCACGGCCTTCCACCCCGAACCGGCCGGCCGCACGAGCTGGAAGAACCGGACGAGCGTTGCCCGATCCGTTGCCGGAGCCGCGAGAGTCACCCCGACCCAGACCAGCGTGGTCACGGCAACGGTCACGAGCAGCGACACGTGCGACGCCACCTCCACCCCGTTCTTGCGCGCGATGAAAAAGCCGACGGCCACGATGAAGGAGCTCGCCATGGCCGCGATCTCGCTCCATGCGCTCACGCGCCACCAGAACCAGCGCAGGAGATACAGCAGGCCGGTCCCGGCGCCGATCGAGAGAATAAGGTCGAACGCCTCCCTCGCCGTTCCGAGAGCGTACGTCATCAACGCCGCGCAGATCATGAGCAGCGCGGTGGTGATGCGCCCGGCGAGCACGTAATGCCGTTCACTCTGCCCGCGGCGCAGGAATCGGCGGTAGAAGTCGTGCACCAGGTAGGAGGTTCCCCAGTTGAGATGGGTCTCGATGGTCGATCGGTACGCCGCGAGCGTGCCGGCCACGACCAGTCCGAGGAATCCAGCGGGAAGAAAGCGCATCATGGCTGGATAGGCCATGTCGTGCCCGATGAGCGAGGGCTGCACGTACGGAAATGTCCGGGCGATATCGGCAAGCTGCGGGTAGATGAGCGTGGAGCACAGCGCCGTGATGATCCACGGCCACGGGCGAAGCGCATAGTGCATGATGTTGAAGAGCAGTGTACCCGCCACCGCATCCTTCTCCGTGCGGGAGGCCAGCATGCGCTGGGCGATGTAGCTCCCGCCGCCCGGCTCCGCGCCCGGGTACCACACGGACCACCACTGGACGGTCAGCGGGATGACGAACACGGAGAGTGCGACGGTCCAGTCACCAAAATCGGGGAGGAGCGCGAGCGTCCGGGCAGGAACTTTCTCGATCAACCCGCTCAGCCCGCCGACCTCGGGTTGCTGAAGCGCGAAGTAGGCCACGGCGAAGGTTCCGGTCATGGTAATCGAGAACTGCAGGGAGTCCGTGACGAGCACGCCCCACAGCCCCGACACCGATGCAAAGAAGATGGTCATGACAGCGCAGACCAGCAGCGTGCGCCCCATGGGCCACCCGAGCACGATGTTGCCGATCTTGGCGGCGGCCAGATTCACCGTGGCCATGATCACGCAGTTGAAGAACAGTCCGAGGTACACGGCCCGAAATCCGCGCAGAAACGTCGCGGCGGGAGGCGAGTACCTGATTTCGTAGAACTCCAGATCAGTGAGCACGCCCGATCGGCGCCAGAGCCGGGCATAGAAGAACACCGTCATCATGCCCGTCAGCAGGAACGACCACCAGAGCCAGTTCTCGGCCACGCCGCGCTCGCGCACCATGTTGGTGACGAGGTTCGGCGTGTCGGTGCTGAAGGTGGTCGCCACCATCGAGACCCCGACCAGCCACCAGGGTGCGGCGCGACCTGAGGTGAAGAACTCCGCCGTGCTCCTTCCCGCGCGACGGGCAAAAAAGATCGCCGGGATGAACGAGATGACGATACTGGCTGCGATGATGGCCCAGTCGAGCGGCGTGAAGTGCATCAGCGCCGCCGTCTTGCGCAGCCTCTCCTAGGCATGCGGCCTGGGCCACTCGCCCCGTGTGAAATCAGGAAACTTCATTGGCGCGCTTCCCTTCGCCACGGACATCTCAGACAGCGGGAATGGCGCGCTCCACGCCGCGGCGTCGTAGACATCGTAGTCCGGGACCAGCCCGTCGCGCAGGCATTGGACCAGGCGATACGCCATGACGAAGTCCATGCCGCCGTGCCCGCCGTTCTTTCGCGCCAGTTCGCCCACGGTCGTCCAGAGCGGGTGCGTATACTCCTGCCGGTACGTGTCGATCATCGCCCAACGCTCGCCACCCTTCTGCCCTTCAACGTAGACACGCGGCGGATAGTCCTCGAATGCGCCGCGGGTGCCCTGCAGGCGATTGTGCCGCGTATAGGGGCGAGGGTTCGACACGTCGTGCTGCAGCATGACGGTGCGGCCCTTGACGGTTCTTATGATCGACGTGTTGTGGTCTCCGGTGACGTAGTGCTCACGCCACCGGGGGTCGTGGTGATCGGGCACCGCCACCTCGCGGTACACGTCGAGCCCGCGTTCCGGACTTCCGGCCGACACGAGGTAATCGAACCGGTCGCCGGCGTGAATGTCGAGATACCAGCTCACCGGCCCGAGTCCGTGCGTCGGGTACAGGTTGGCATTGGCGCGAGTATGCCACGCCCGCCGCCAGAGCCCCTCATCGCGAGTCTCGAACAGAATCTCGCGCAAGTCATGCAGGTACGCCGCTTCCACGTGCAGCACGTCGCCAAAGACGCCGGCGTGCACCATGCGGTTCACGAGCATCTCGGTCTCACCGTAGTTGCAGTTCTCGAGATGCAGGCAGTGGCGCCGCGCGCGCTCCGATGCGTCCACCAGCGCCCACAGATCCTTGAGCGTCGTCCCGATGGGACATTCGCTCCCGCAATGCTTCCCCGCAGCGAGCGCCGCGAGCATCACCGGTACATGCCATTCCCACGGGGTCGCCGTGTAGACGAAGTCTACGTCCTCCCTCGCCACGAGTTGCTCGAACGCATGGTCGCCGGCGCCATAGTTCGCTGGCGCTGCGTGCCCCGCGTCGGTCACCATTCTGGCGGCCAGGGCGAGTTTCGTGGGCGCCACATCGCACAACGCGACGATCTTCACCCCGTCCATGGCGAGGAGCTCGCCCAGCACCGAGCGGCCCCGGAGTCCCGTGCCGACAATGCCCACGCGCACCGTCTCGTGCCGCTCGAACGGCACGCCGTGCATCGTCGCCCTCCCCGGCGGCGCCGCTGGAGCCAGGTCCGGGAGTGCCGCCGCCGTGACGTTCTCGGCGATGGCGCTCGAGAACGATGCTGCGCCCGCAACGGCGACGCCGGCGAGCGCGGCACCCTTCAGCAGGTCACGCCGTGAGAGCTTGTCGCCGCTCATGGTGACCCCCGCATTTCCGTGTGGTCGCCCGCCGTGAGCTCGCCGGAGAAGTGCTCGATCACGACGTGATCGCCGATGAGAGAGTTCGTGACGGTGCTGTCTTCGATGCGCGTGTGCGCGCCGACCACGGTGTCGCGGAGCGTCGAGCGCACGACGCTGGACGGCGCCGAGATCGAGACATTGGGCCCGATCGTCGAGCCCGTGAGTGTCACTCCGTCTTCAACATAGACAGGATCGATGATCGTGCAGTCGCCTGTCATCGCCGGCCGCCTCGCGCGTCCCTTTTCGAGCATCACGCGATTTGTCTCCAGCAGCGTGTCGAGCTTGCCCGCGTCATACCATCCCGCCACGTCTTCCACTTTCAGCCTGGCGCCCTTGTCGATCATGTACTGGAACGCGTCCGTGAGGAAATACTCTCCCTTGTTGGGCGGCTGCTTCATCACATGCTCGATGCCGTCGAACAGCAGCTTCCAGTTCTTCACATAGTAGAGGCCGATGTTTGCCCTTCTCGAAATCGGGGTCGCGGGCTTCTCGATGATCCTGGTCATGTGGCCCGAGGCATTCGTCACCACGACGCCAAACCGCTGGTAGTCCTCCACCTCCCTGGTCCAGATGATGCCGTCGTCGGTGCTGGTCGTGATCACCGAGAGATCGGCGTCGAAGATCGTGTCGACGAAGATGATGAGCACCGGCCCGTTCACGCGCCCGCGCGCCAGTCCCACCGCACCCGCGGTGCCGTCCTGGACCTCCTGCTCGATGAATGTCGCCTGCATGTCGCCGAACGTCTCCCGCACGTGTGCCTCGACGGTCTCCTTGAGGTGCCCCGTGATGTAGATGACCTCCTCGATGGTGCCCAGCTTCCGCACATCGTCGAGGACATAGTCCATCACCGGCTTTCCCGCTACGCGCAGCATCGGCTTGGGTACGGTGTGCGTGTGGGGGCGAAGGCGCGTGCCCTTTCCCGCGAGCGGAATGATGACCTTCACGGCGCGCTGGTCCCTTCGCGGCCGTAGCGGTCGGAGAGCCGCACGACGTCATCCAGATGGGGCGTGCTTGCCTCGAGTACGTCGCAGTCCGTGACCGCCTCCATCTGGTGCACGGTGCCGGGCTCGTTGCGGTAGCTCTGGCCTTGCGTGAGCTCCACGTCGCGCAGGGCGCCCGATGCGTCCCGCACGCGGTAGATCATCTTCCCCCTCAGCAGATGGATGGTTTCGTCCTTCTGGGTGTGATACTGCACCGACAGCGCCTGCCCTGCTCTGATATGCAGGACTTTCCCCACGTACCGGTCCGTGTGCGCCCAGATGGTTTCATGTCCCCATGGCTTGGGCACGGTTCGCACTTCCGTCAGGCCGCTCACTGGTGTCTCCCGAGTGGATGAGCTGAAATGGAGCTGGGGCTCGTTACACATGCGCCAATGCATGTCCCGCACCCGGTGCATGCACTGCCGATGACCGGCCGGCCGCGTCCGTCGAGCGACAGGGCGTCGCTGCCGACGGGACACACGCGCGCGCACACGCCGCACTGTACGTCGCGAAACGCGATGCAGCGGTCCTCATCGATATCAACGGTGGCGATGCGCGTTCCGCGCCACCATTCGCCGGGAACGTCGAGTGCGTCGGTCGGGCACGCGGCCGCGCAGGGCATGTCCGCGCACATCACGCATGCCGTGACGTTCACGTCCAGCGCCGGCGTTCCCGCCGCCAGCCCCGTTTGCGTGCCAAGCGGGTGGATGGCGTACACCGGGCATGCTCGCGTGCACTCGCCGCAGCGCGTGCACGCGGCAAGAAACGCCGCCTCGGGAAGTGCGCCCGGAGGCCGGATGTACCGCCCTGCTGATATCCGATCCGTGACCGTGTCCACGGCGTGACCGAGCACATGGCGAAGTCCCTGCGAGAAGAATGCGCGGCGGTCGAGCGGGTTGTCGGTCATCTCCCTGGGGAATCTCACCCCGACGAGCGATGCGCGAAAGAGATGGAGGGCACCGGGAACCGGCGGAACAAAGGCAACGCTCGCGCAGTACCCAACGCGATGTGGGTGCGCTGTGGGCGCAACCCGCCAGGCCGGCGGAGCAGCTGCTCTGGCTCCGCAGACGATGGCGCGACGACTGATCCCGACGGGATTGGCGACGCGCTTTTTCTGTGTCAGGCAACCAGGCGCCTCAAACCAAAAAAAGGGAGGTACCCAATGCTCGAGACGATCGCAGTGCTTCTGGTGGTGCTCTGGCTACTGGGAATGGTCAGCGCGTACACGCTGGGCGGCTTCATTCACGTCCTGCTGCTGCTCGCCCTCATCGCCGTGGTCGTTCGCATCGTTCAGGGCCGCCGACCTCTGACCTGACGGGCTCAGCGACCGGCTCCCATCCTCGCTCGCAGCACGCTGAGCCGGCGTCGGACAGAACCGTCCATGACGGTGTCGCCAACCCGGACGATCACTCCGCCGAGGATCGCCGGGTTGACCGACACGTGTGGCACCACGGTTTTCCTGAGTGCCCTGGCGAGCTCGGCAGCGAGTGCCTGCTGATCGGCCTCGTTCATTTCGCGCGCGACGGTCACACGCGCATGTACCCGCCCCTTGGCGGCGTCGAGCAGGTTGCCGTATTCGGCCGCGACGTCGGGGATCAATGTCTGCCGGCGGTTGCTCACCAGTTTTTGCAGGAACTTGATGAACAGCGGCGGGACCCTGCCGGCGAGCCCCTTGCCCAGCACCGCATTCTTGTCTGCTGCGCTGACCTGGGGCGCGGCGAGAAAGCGCCGAAGCGTCACGTTGTCCTCGACGGCGCTCGCCACCGCGTGGATAAGCCCCGCCCATTCGTCCGCCGCATCCGCCTTGCGCGCCAGCGTCAGCAGGGCCGCAGCGTAATTCCGGGCGATGGATTCTTCGTGCATCAGCGGGCGCCGATCGAGGCGAGGTAACTCTCTACGAGCCTGCGATTGCCGGCGTCGTCGAGGTTCTTCTCGATCACCTTGCTGGCACCGATGATCGCGAGGTCAACTGCCTCCCGCCGCAGCTCGTCGATCGCCTTCGTTTTCTCGCCTTCGATATCGCGCCGTGCCCGTTCGAGGAGCTCCTGCTGCTGCGCGCGCGTCGCGTCGAGCATCTCGTGTCGCATCGCCTCTGCAGCCGCACGCCCCTCGGCGATGTAGCGCTGCGCCTCGCCGCGGGCCGCCTCGATCTGCCTGCGGTGATCCTCGAGGAGCCTGGCCGCGTCCTCGCGATCCTTCTTCGCCATCGCGATGGCGTCTTCGAGCGCTTTCTCGCGGGCGCGCACGGCGGCCGTGATCGGGCCGAATGCAAATTTTGAAAGCAGGAACAGCAGGAGGAGGAACACGACAAGCGTCCACAGCATCAGGCCGCTTCGCAGTGCCAGGAGCGACGGCGTGGCCTCCGCCTCCTGTGCGGCGAGCGTCAGGGGCGTGAGGGCGGCAAGCATCGGGAAGCGCAGGAAGGCAGCGCGCATGGTGTGTCTGGGTCCGTGGGTGGGTTGCGGTCTGGTATCGAGCGCATGCTTCGGGCGCCCCGGGGCGCCCGAAGCTCACGATACGCCCGGGAACTTGTTGGAAATGATGAACGCGATGACGATCGCGAACAGCGCCACGCCTTCAACGAGCGCGGCGAATACGAGCGCACTCGTCTGAAGCCGGCCCGCCATTTCCGGCTGGCGGGCCATGCCGTCCACCATGCGTCCACCGATGAGTCCCACGCCGATGCCCGCGCCAATCACGGCGAGTCCAGCGCCGATGCCCGCACCCATCTGTGCCCACGCGCCCTGGTAGTCCCGCGTGAACGCGGCGGCCTGCAGAAGCGGATAGATCATCTGGTCTGTCTCCGAAGGAACGTATGAACTGCCTGTCTCGCTCCGCACGCAGGACGCGATCACTGCGCTCATCGCGCCTCGTGCCTCCCGTCAGCGAGCCCCGGGGCTCAACGGGAATCACCGGGCGTTCGCCCGGGTACCGACCATCGCGACGGAACGGAATTCGCGACGGCTCTGCAACTCCAGCTGGTGTGCGGCCTGGTGTGCGGCCTAGTGTGCAGCCTCCCTGATCTGTCCGATGAACACGCTCACGAGAAGTGTAAACACGAACGCCTGCAGGAACGCCACCAGCAGTTCCAGCACCATGATCGCGAGAGCCGCTGCCAGCGGTGCCGGCAGGATCCATATCGAACCGAATGTGAAGATCAGCGAAATGAGCGCCAGGACGAGCACGTGCCCCGCCGTCATGTTGGCGAACAGACGGATAGCGAGGGCGAGCGGCTTGGTGAACTTCGAGACCAGTTCCAGTGGCGTCATGATGAGCGTGATCGGCGCCTTGAGCGCGAACGCCATGTCGTGCGGCCAGAAGACGATGGTATCGATGTACTTCCTGCCGAGCGCACGCATGCCCGCCACTTCGACAACGATGAACGAGCAGATCGCCAGCGTCGCGGTCACCGAGATGTTGCCCGTGGCCGACGCACCCCACGGAAGGAGCCCGAGGAGGTTCATGATGAGAATGAAGAAAAACAGCGTGAGACAGTACGGCACGAACGCGTCGCCGTGACGTCCCACGTTGGGCAGGATGATCTCGTTGCGCATGTAGAGCACCACCGCCTCGATCGCGTTCGGCAGCCCCCTCGGCGGCCTGCCCGCGGCGGCATGGCGGGCCTGGCCGCGCGCGGCGCTTATGAGCACCACCAGGCAGGTCGCAGCAGCAAACAGCATCATCACCACATGCTTCGTGGGCGACAAGTCGATTTCGAACGATCCAATGTGGAGTGGCGCCCAGCGGGGCAGCGGGATCTCGCGCGTGAGGTTGTCCCTCAGCGAGGGCCACGGAATCTCCAGGTGGTGCGCGTCGGAGATATGGGGCGTGATGAAATCGGAGCTTCCTTTTGTGGGCACGGGCTCCTGAGCCCCCGCGCGCACCGACAATGTCAGGGCGAATGCGGCGGCGAATAACGCGGCAGGGCGTAGTCTCATTTCAGGAAGGCGGGTTCAACGAGCGTGGTCAGGAAAAGAAACGCGGCCAGACTCAGCAAGGCTGGTCCCATCATGAGCCCCAGGGCCCTCGCGCCGACGAATCCGTAGAGCGCCAGCGCAAGAAACCTGACCAGCATTCCCGAGCCCCATCCAGCCACGACGTTCCCGGGCTGGGTGGCGCGTGTCAGCGCGAACGATGCGATCTGCACCACGGTCGCGATGGCCGCGCTCGTCCATACGGCCGTGGCCACGCCGGGCGTACTCACGAAAAGTGTCGCGCCCCAGGCTCCGACGAGAACGATCGCCATCGTCACGCCGGCAAAGATCGCGACCCGCTTGATCACTTGCCCGCTCTCCTGTTCGCCGAAGTCATGACGCGATACAGCGCATAGAATCCGGCCGCGGCGCCAACCAGCGCGCCGACGATCAGCAACCATGGCGCCGTGCCGAACTTCCGGTCGAGCCACATCCCGGCGTAGAGGCAAATCAGAATGACAATGACGAACTGCAACCCCATACCCGCGAGCGCCGAAGCCGAACTGACATTCCCGGCCCGCGCGCCGGGACCGTCGGTTGCTGCATTTCGCCGCGCCTCGGAGAGTAGCTCTTCCCTCCTCCGCGCGACGTCTTTCGCGTCGGGCTCTCGCGCACCGCGACCGGGGTCCCCCTCTCGGCCGCTGCTCATCGTTCCGTCGTCACGAGCGTCACGAGTTCTCCCTCCGCCGGCCTGAAATTATCCGCTTGTGAAATATTTCGCAAGCGAGCTTTTCACCTGCCAAACAGCACTGAAATCACGCACTGGCATCAACTTGTCTCACTTGCGCCCATCCTCACCGGGCACGTGCCGTGTGTCAGAGCGCTGATGCCCAAGGCTCGCGATCAGGATTTCAGCAGCAATCGGCGGCTCAGGATTCCACATTTGTGCGTCGTCACGTGCCCGCCATTCCGGCATTCGACCAACCGTTGTCCACACACCAACCCATGTGCTGCCCGTCACTTAGCTGTGACACATCAATTGACAGATCGTCTACAAATTGATAGGTTCTTGTGTCCCTACGGATGCGAGTGAGATTTGTGATATCTCGCGCCGGAATGATCCATCGTCGCGACACCACTTCCACTGCATCGTAATCGCTTGAAAGGACGAATCACTTTTTTCCTCATCTCGATCGCGGTTCTCGCATTCGCATGCGGGCCGCGCCCGCGAGTGAGCGATTCGTCCGCGACGACACACCCCGCGCGCGCGCGCGTTCAGGACCCGTCCAGCACGGCGCTCACCTCGGCACTCGACGTTCGTCTCGACAAGGGCGTGGCATTCGCATTCCACGTCACCAACACTGCGGGCCGCAAGCTGCAGGTCAGATTTCCGAGTGGCCAGACGCACGAGCTTGTTGTGCTCGACACAGTCGGCCGTGAAGTGTGGCGCTGGAGCACGGGACGCGTGTTCACGCAGAGTCTCCAGAATAAAGTGCTGCGCGAGAGTGATTCGCTGAGTTATGATTTGCGCTGGAAGAACGCGCCGGCCGGCCACTATGTGGCGGTGGCCACGCTTGCAAGCGGCAACTTTCCCGTGGAGCAGCGAGTCGAGTTCGTCGTGCGCTAGCATTCGCCTGAAGCCATCAGCGTTTGACAGTCGGGCGCCGTTCCTTGACGGCGCCCTTTCATTATCTTCAGCGCTCCGTCCCGCCGCATCACGGAGAGACCCCGAGTGGCCACAAGCACCGCATCCGCCGCCGACGAGAAGGATCTCGAGCTGCTCGACTCGCTCGCCACGGCGCGCAGCAACCTGGCCGCGCAGATCGGGCGCCGCATCATCGGCCAGCACGAGATCGTCGACAATCTGGTATGCTCGATCCTCGCCGGCGGTCACGTCATCCTGATTGGAGTGCCCGGGCTGGCCAAGACCCTGCTCATTCAGACGCTGGCGCAGGCGCTCGATCAGTCGTTCTCGCGTATTCAATTTACGCCCGACCTCATGCCCAGTGACATCACCGGCACGGAGCTGCTCGAGCAGGATCACGGCACCGGCAAACGAAGCTTCATCTTTCAAAAGGGCCCGATCTTCGCCAGCATCGTCCTTGCCGACGAAATCAACCGTGCCCCGCCCAAGACGCAGGCGGCGCTCCTCGAGGCAATGCAGGAGCATCGCGTGACCGCAGCCGGAAAGACCTACCAGTTGCCTGAACCGTTCTTCGTGCTCGCCACGCAGAATCCGATCGAGCACGACGGCACCTACTCGTTGCCCGAAGCGCAGCTGGACCGCTTCATGTTCGAGCTCACGGTGGGATATCCAAGCAAGGAAGAAGAGCAGCAGATCGTCACGAGCACGACCGGCGACCGCACGGCGGAAATCAGGCCTGTCCTCACCGGCGCGCAGGTGATCGAGATGCAGCACCTGGTGCGGCGCCTGCCCGCGCCGCCAAGCGTGGTGGAATACGCGGTGAACCTGGCACGGGCGACGCGGCCGGGCGAACCGGGTGCCAGCGCCGATGTTCGGAAGTATGTGAGTTTCGGCGCAGGCCCTCGCGCAGGCCAGTACATGATCCTCGGCGCGAAAGCACGCGCGGCGATGGACGGGCGCAGTGTGCCGGACATGGACGACGTGAAGGCCGTCGCGCATAACGTCCTGGGGCACCGCGTCGTGCTGAACTTCCAGGCCGAGGCGGAAGGGGTCGGGGTCGCGAAGCTGGTGAATCTCTGAGCGCTACTCGAGGATCGCTTCGGCCTCGATTTCCACCAGCATCCTGGCATCGATCAGCGCTCGCACCTCGACCATGGACGTGGCAGGCCTGATGTCCTTGAAGAACTCCCCGTGGGCGCGTCCCACGTCCTGCCAGTGGTCCGCGATGTTGATGACGAACATGCGCGTGCGCACCACGTCCGTGAGCGATGCGCCGGCTGCGCTCAGGGCACTTTTGATATTCTGGATTGTTCGTACCGCCTGCGCGTAGGGATCACCCTCGCCAACAATCGTGCCATCAGGTGCGGTGGCGGTGGTACCGGAGACATGGACCACGTTGCCCACGCGTACCGCGCGCGCGTAGCCCACGACGGGCTCCCAAGGGGTTCCAGTCGAGATGTTCGTGCGCGTCAATTAGTCCTCCTTTTCCGATTGTGGCCATGTGGCGGATCTCAAACTTATTTGAG
>DASZZO010000324.1:0-19520 GCA_035544915.1 Gemmatimonadaceae bacterium
CAGGCTGGTGGGAAGTTCGTGGAAATCCGGCGGCAGGACACCGATCACGGTGGACGCAACTCCGTCGAGCACGATGCGCCGGCCGACAATCCCCGCGTCCGAGGCGAACCGATTCCTCCACAGCGGATTGCCGAGGACCACGACGGGTACGCTCCCCCTGGCGAAATCCGTCGAGTCGAAGCCGCGCCCCAACATCGGGCGCGCGCGCAACACGGCGAAAAAGCCGGCGGACACCATCATTGCCGCGACGCGGTCCACCGGACCGCGCCCGGTCACTGCCGGCCGTGGAGTGCAGCTGAATACCGCGAGCTCCTCAAACGAGTGAAGGTCCCGCCGCCAGTCGGCCGCATTCGTAAATGACACCGGCACACGTACGTCACCCGCCTTGGTCGTGCCCCACACCAGCGCGAGGCGATCGGGTTCGGCATAGGGAAGCGCGCGGAGCAGCACCGCGTTCACCGCGCTGAAGGCGGACGTTGCAATACCGATCGTGAGCGCCAGCGTCGCGAGGGCAACAGTGGTGACCAGCGGTGTCTTGCGACTCGCCCGGATGGCGTACCGCATGTCCTGACTCAGCTCGGCGCCAATGCGACTGCGGACCGCATCGCGCGCCTCGTCCTTGAATCGCTCCGTGGCGCCGAACGCAATCCGCGCCGCACGGCGCGCTTCGGCGGGCCCCATGCCCTGGCGGCGGAACGCGTCGGCCTGCATGTCGAGATGCAACCGCAGTTCCTCGTCCAGCCGGCTGTCGAGCGCGCCGCGGTGAAGGAGCCCGGCGATCCGGAGGAGCGCGCCGCGCACCAACGTGCGGAACCGGGTGACTGGTCCGATGCTCATCGGCGCGTCAGGCCTCGGTCATGCGCAACACGAGATTGATGGCGCGCGACATGCGCACCCATTGCTCACGCTCGCCCGCCAGGCGCTGGCGGCCCGATTTCGTCAGCGCGTAGTAGCGACCGCGCCGGTTGTTCTCGGTCACGTTCCAATGGGACGTGATGTAGCCCTGCCGTTCGAGGCGATAGAGCGCGGGATAGAGAGAGCCTTGCCCGATCCGCAGGACCGAGCCGGAGCCCTGCTCGAGGCGCTCGGTGATGCCCCAGCCGTGCATCGACCCGAGTTGCAGCGCCTTGAGCACGAGCATGTCGAGCGTGCCCTGGAGAACGTCGTCCCGCTGTTGCTCCGCCACCTGGTCTCTCCTTTCGAGCGGCGAAGGGAAGATACGCCAGTCCTCTCGAGCGTCAAGGGGAGGGAAGCATCGGGAGCAAGCGGGGCCGGGCCGTCCGAAGGGCTCCCTGGTCGGGAGTGTGAGGTGGCGCGCTGGCAACGGCACTGCTACTGTAGCGCAATGGTCAAGATCGGCGGGAGTGTGGTGCACGCAGCCGTCTGCTGTCTCGCGCTTACCGCACTCGTCGCGGGATCGGGTCTGGCGCAGGTCGTGTCTGGCGCCGCGGAGCGCGCCACCGCAACGGTCACCGGCGTGGTCTACGATAGTCTCGCGCGCGCGCCGCTCGCTGGCGCCGAGGTGCAACTGGTACGCGAAGGGGTACCCGGCGAGCGGTCGCTCTTCGACGTAACCACCGATTCGCGAGGGCACTTCGCAATTGCAAACGTCCCGCCGGGGCCCTACACGGCCGGCTTCCTTCACCCGTTCCTCGACACGCTCGGCGTGGTCGCGCCCGTCGTGCACGTTGCGCTCGAGGCCGGCAGGACGACGGAACTCCCGCTCGCAATTCCTTCGCTGACCACATTCGCGAGGGCGCTCTGTCACCTGCAGACGGTGCCGGACTCTGCGACGCTCTGGGTTGGCACCGTGCGCGACGCCGCAACGCGTGCGCCACGCGCGAGAGCATCCGTCTCGGTGCAATGGGCGGAGACAGACATCACGCGCGGCGGTATCTATAGAATGCGACGAAGTGGAGTGGTCCAGGCGGGCGAAGATGGACGGTTCGCCGTGTGCAACGCTCCTGCGGACGCGTCGCTCTTCGTGCGGGCCGCGGGGGGACCCGACACGAGCGGTGTGGTCGTGTTGAACCTGCCGGGGCAGCGGCTGCTTGCGCGCGATCTGCTGATCGGCCGGTCGGAGCCGGCGCAGCCGGAGTCCACGGTTCTGGTGGACGGCACGCGCCGCGGGCTCGCCGTGCCGCGCCGAGGGCAGGCGAGACTCGTCGGTACGGTCCGCGCATCATTGGGAAACCCGATCGCAGGTGCCCGGGTTCGGCTCGCCGGGGCGAGCGACTCTGCCGCAACCGCCGGCGACGGCTCGTTCCGGCTTGCGGGACTCCCGGCTGGAAGCTGGATGCTGGACGTGCGGGCGATCGGGTTTGAGCCGGCGCGCGTCCCGGTGGAGCTGTACGAGGGTGAGGGGACCACGAACACCAGGAGCGTCGTCCTGGAGAAGGCGGTCACCGCGCTCGAGACGGTACGAGTAATCACCGGCCCGGCCAACGTGCCGGCACGTAGCGGTTTTCTGAGTCGCAAGGTCGGCTTCGGCCACTTCATTGAACACGCGGAAATCGAAAAGCGCAGCGCGCTCGAAGTGAGAGACATCGTGCGGGACGTTCCGGGACTATTGGTGGTGCCGCACGTCCCCGGGGGCGGCCCGTCGCTCCTGATGCGAGTGCCTAGCGGAATGTGTGCACCGTCCGTGTGGGTGGACGGGCAACGATTCGGCGGTGGCTACGACGCAGAGCAGATGCTTGCAATGATCAACCCGGCTGACGTTGCCGGCATCGAGGTGTATAATCGGTCCGGAATCGTGCCGCTCCAGTTCGGCGGGACTCTCACGGGAGGGTGCGGCGTTATCGTGGGGTGGACGGATTCGCGGCTTCGGGCACGGGCGAAACCGCCCGGCTAAGCCGATCCCGCCTCTCCGGGTGGCGCGGTGCGAATGAGAGAGTGAAAATGACGCGCGCCGTGTTGCGGGCCCTCCTGCCTGCCTGCATTGCCCCGAGCCTCTTGGCACAGGGCGTGGCCACACTCCGCGGCGACATCGTGCTTCCCGATGGCCGCACGGGAGCCGCCGGCATGACGATCGAGGTGACCGACTCGGCCGGCGCGGTGGTCGCACGCGCACTCACGGGTGATCGCGGCATCTTCGTCGTTCGTCTCCCGCATCCGGGTCGCTACGGCCTGCACGCACTGCGTATAGGGTTCCGCCCCACGGCCGTGCCGCCCGTTGACGTGTCGGGCGCCGAACCGTCGGTGATCCACATCGTTCTCCGCAATGAGCCGGTGCGGCTCACGGACGTAACGGTGCGGGGCAGGGACGTTTGCGGGATGCGACCCGATTCCGGCGAGCTCATCGTCCAGGTGTGGGAGCAGGTGCGCCAGGCGCTCAGTTCCACGCAACTCGGCTTGCTCGATACGCCGCTCGAGGTGCGAGTGCTCTCGTATCGCCGCGTCCTCGACGCAACGGGACGCAAGGTTCTCAGCGACTCGACGAACGTCGAGTCGTTCTTCACCGCGCACGCCTTTGCGAGTCCACCGCCCGATTCCCTCGAGCGCGCAGGCTATGCCCGAGTGGATTCGGGAAACAGCATCTACTATTTCGGACCCGACGCCGACGCGCTGATCTCCGACCCTTTCGCGGCGAGTCACTGCTTTCAGTTGATGCCTCCATCGGCTGAGTGGCCGGGTTCGGTGGGAGTGGCGTTTCGTCCGGCGCGCGAGAGGCGGGGTGCCGTCGACATCAGAGGAGTGTTCTGGCTGGACCGCATGACCGCTGAGCTTCAGGCCCTGGAGTATCGGTACACGAATCTCCCGCGCGAGGTCGCCGAGCCGTGGGCGGGAGGGCGGATCGAGTTCGTACGGCTCAGCGACGGCGGCTGGCTGCTGAATCGCTGGCACATTCGTGTCGCGACCGTCAGCGTGCGGCCTGAGACGACTGGAACCAGTCTCCATACGGGGCGTCGCGCGGTCATCCCGATAGTGGTGGAACGCCGCGTGAACGTCTTCGGCGGCGAAGTAACCGCGGCGACGCGCGTCGGCAGGGAGCTGTACAACAGCGCTGTGATCGCGCTGGATGCTGTCGTCGTGCCGTCCCGCGGTTCTTTCCTTCGCCCCGACAGCGTGGAAGTGGAGTTGGTTGGGCCTGGGTACTTCGCGGTCGGCGACTCTGGAGGCCGTGTCCATTTCGCGCGGCTCCGGCCGGGATCCTACACGGCCCTCATCACCACGGCGGATATGCGTGCAGCTGGCTTGCCGGCAATCCCGCGGACGATTGCGGTGAACGAGGGCGCGCACGCATTGCCGGTCACGGTTACGCTCCCCACTGGTGAGGAGTTGCTTGCGGCCATGTGCGGGACGCAGGCAGCGCGCCGCGGTGAGGCGTTCGTGGCCGGCACGTTGACAGACGAATCGGGCTATCCACTCGCGGATGAATGGGTGGTCGTCCAGTGGGGCACCGGCGCACTGAGTCGCGCAGATTTCGCGCGGATGGGCGGTGAGCAATACGCCGCGCTGACCGACGGGCGGGGAAGGTGGGTGGCGTGCGGGATCAGCCGCGGTGCGTCAGTCTCCGCCCAGGCGAAGAACTCAATCGGCGCGAACGCGGCGCAGTTCCTTCGGCTTCAACCGGAGGATTTCTTCGCCGTGATGCGCGTGACCGGCCTGCGGAGCCGATGAGTCGTTCGCGCCTCAGGCCGGACGGAGAATGAGGATGACGCTACCTTCCATACACCGTGCTCTCACGTGCGCAGCCGGCGGCCCAGAAATGCGAGCAGCGCCAGCGCCACAAGCGCGCCGAACCCTCCCGCTACCTGCTCGGCGCCCGTCGGCGCGTGCAGGGCGAAATGCACCGAAGTCAGCGCACGCTCCGTGAGCGCCGCCGCGACCCACGCCAGCACACACACGCCACCCCAGGCGCGAATCGCCGCCAGCACCGCGACGGCGATGGCAAGGAAGAGGAGGGCAGCCGCGGCGGACATGCCCGCACCACTCCCCGTCAACGGAAGTGCCGCGCCCACCCCGAGCCCGATGAGCAACACCACGAGCACCAGGCGGAGCGAGCGGCGATTCGTCAGTCCGGTGACGACGAGTGCCGGAATCGCGATCAGCGGCACGATCGTCGCCGCGCGCATCGGTATCCGGAGCGCCTCCGTAATCCACGGAACCGCCACGTCGAGCAACGTGTGCGGCGGATCCGGAATGCCGGAAACGGCCAACGCCGAGAGAAGCCCCGGCATCGCGAACAGCGATCCGAGTGCTACTCCCGCCGCGAGCGCGCCACCGGCCGTCGCCCCGGCCGCGCCGTCCGGCAGGATCGGGATGCCAGCACGTCGCCGCAGCGCGTTCATCGAGAGCCAGAAGCCCGCAATAATGAGTGCAGCAACGACACTCAGCCCAATGGCTATCCACGTCGAACCGAGGAACGTGGCCCAGGGCACCGCGGTATTGTACCCGAAGAGCGTGAGTGGTAGCCCGTTGATGGACCCGGCGACCTGCACGGCTGCGAGCCCCGCGACCGCCAGGAGCAACGCGCGCCTTCCGGCTCGCACATCATCCACGAGCACCGGCCTGCGCCGCGTAACGATGGTCCCTCCGACCGCCACGAACGCAACAAGACCGATGCCGCATATAAGCGCGACCGCGAAGCGCGCCGACTGGCGATCGCGCTCCTCTCGCAAGAACCGCTCCGGCAGCTCCACGCCGCGACGCACGAGTACTGGCTCACGGCCGGCAAGGGAGACCCACACCAGCGCGCGTGCGCCACCGGGGAGTGGCGTGGCCGAGTCGACGTAGGTGATGGTGACGTCACGCCGTGCCGGGCGCGCGGTCTCATCGAGTTTCGCCTCGCGGAGGGACGCCGTGTCGATGCCGGCGCGTACGAGCGCGTCGTGGGCGACGCGCCGGGCTTCGTCGGCGCTGAGTGTCGCGCCTGGCGCGCTGTCGGGCACGATGTGCCGTACGTCGAACAGAGCGCCGTTCGGCCGCAACCGCACGCGCCACTCCTCCTCGCGAGCGGCTAACGGACCTTTCGTGCGCACATAGCGAACAATCCACGCCGCCGGAACCGCGTAGGTCGCAGCGAGCGTGCCTGCCAGCCGTTCTGACTTCTCCGCGCGCAAGAAGTCCGGCCACGTCGCAGCAGTGTCCGTGGCGCTGGCAGTGCGCGCGAGCCGTCTCCAGGGAGCGGGCTCGACTCCGCGCGCGTGCAATATCGAATCCGTCAGGGCGATGGCTCGCTCCCGACCGACCGTGAATGGCGGACCGAGTATGGGCGCGGCAGGCACCACGAGCGCCGCGAGCACGCCCACGGCCGCAATGCCGAGAGCGATCGCGCGCGAGCGCCGGCCGAACGCTCGCGTCGCCGGCACCTCCTTCGCACGGGGCGGCTCCGATTCGTCCACGCCTATCCACGCGCCCGCGCGTGCTTCGCCCGGCGCCGCAACAAGTCCGCGCTGCTTCACCCAGCGCCATGCGACGGCGAGTGCCGGCGCGAAAAGCGCGAGCAATATCACCGCTGCGGTCACCCGGTATTCGAGTGCCCTCCCGGTGGCGGCGAAGAGACCGAAGAGGATGAGGTCGTAAGCGAAGTGGGCCACGACGGTCACAACAATGCCGAAGCGCAGGAAGAGCACGGCCCACAAACACGCATCGAGAAAGATCTCGATGCCGCGCGAGTATGGCGGCCACGATGGGTAGCTCGCGTGCCCGAATCCGAAGACGAGCGCCGTCGCCATCACGCCGGCGGCCATCCAGAGCGATCGGCGGGGCCGGGTGCCCACCCAGAGTGAAAGGAATGACAGCGGAATCGCGCGGAACAGCGCCTCTTCCCACACGCCGGCTTGGAGCGAAAGCGCGATGCCTCCGAGCCACGGCAACGACGTAGCGATCTGGTTCGGATCGTCGAGCATCTCCGTCGGAACCCACCAGCCGAGGAACCGCCGCGTCACCAGATAAAAGACCGTGACGTAGGCGAGGCCGACCAGCGCCACCGCGTAACCACCGGCCACGCGGCCCGCGACCTCATGAGAACCGCGATATTTCCAGAGCTTCCACCAATCGAGATGATCCGGGAACGCCGCGCGCTCGAGCGCCTCCGCGGCCGCGAGCGTGACGGCAATGACGGCGCCCATCGCCAGCGATGCACCGAGGGCAGACGCAACGTTGATCGTCTGGAAAACGAGCGGCGACGTGGCCGTATCGTAGTCGAACCAGTTGGACGCCAGCTCGTTGATGCCGGCGGCAACCAGCAGCGCACCGATCACACTACCCGCCATGAGGGCCGCGCGCCACCGAACGCGTCCCTCGCGTGAATAGCGCCGTAACGCGACGAGGGCGAGGACGACAATCGCGAGAATCCCGATCGAATCGATCAGCGAGAGCAGCCCGTTCGCCGAGCGCATTTCGCCGTATCGCCGCTGGAACGACTCGGGAATCACGACGTACGGCCGCGCGAGCGACGGGAGGTCCCCGGCGATGACGATGTCGAGCCGGATCGGGGCGCCGGCAATGGTTCGGCCAGGCCGCTCGAAGGTAAATGTGCGGTCCACGCGGCCGCTTGTCTTGCGTGTTTCGTATGACGACGTCACGAGGCGCCAGCGCGCCGGCGAGTCGCCCAGCCAGTCCACGAGAACTCGCTCGGCTATGCGCGCCGCGGAATCGGCGGCGAGCGCCGGTCGCACGTCCGCCTCTGCCAGCCTGCGCTGAAATCCGACAACGCGCCCGTCTGGCGCGAAGTGGACCCGCGCCTCGTGCGGATCGCGCGGCACAAAGGTGCGCACGGACCACGTGAATGGCGCGACATCGCTCCCTCGGACGAGCGCGTCGAGTGTGTCCTTGCCGCCGCCAGCGAGGTCCACGAACGTGAGCAGGGAAGCATCCTGCCGGAACCGGATCGCGGTACGCGCGAGCGGCGGCGCGATGCCGTGCGTTCGGAAGAAGGCATCAGCACGCCGCTGGGCGTCCTGCCGCGAGATCCGGTTCTCGATCACGACCGTCGGAAGGGCGCGCGGGAAGAGCCACACGGCGAGGGAGCCCGCACCGAGGGCGATGCCGGCGAGGAGGAGGGCGACTCGCGTGCCTCGACTAAGTGCGTCCATCCATATAGAGTATTCCATAATGGGCTCCCGCGCTCGCGCCGCCGCAGCACTCCTCCTGGCGTTGCCTGCATCGCCGCCTCGCCCCCCTCCATCCCACACGCAGCAGCCGACTCTCCATGGTGGAGCACGAGGTCAGCGGCTCGGGTCCGCGCCCCTTCGAGGCCGATCAGCGAATCCAGCAGACGCTCTACCAGCTGGACATCGCGCGGCCCTTCGAGCGCTGGACGGTACTTGCCCGCACGACCGGCGCGCCTGACACGCTTCGCGTGACTGACCTCGGTCTCGCTCCCGGTCAGGATTACGTGGCGTTCGATTTCTGGGGCAAGCGACTCCTCGGTGCGTTCCGGGACACATTTATCGCCGGCGCGATCGATCCCGCATTGCAAGTGCAGGTCGTTTGCATCCGCGGGCGCCAAGCGCACCCACAGCTGCTTGCCACCAATCGCCACGTGAGCTGCGGTGGCGTTGACGTGGAGGGCGTGAGCTGGAGCGGAGAGGTGCTCTCAGGAGTCAGCCGCGTTGTGGCGGGCGACGACTACGAACTGTTCCTGACGGAGTCCGATGGGTGGTCCGCGGACTCAGCGGATGCGCCGGGTGCGGAAGTCGTGCTCGGAGATCTCCGCGACGGGGCACGTCGCGTCACCGTGCGGCACGCGCGCGCGGGGCTGGTCACGTGGACCGTCCGATATCACCGCTCGAGCTGATGCGCTGCTCCCGCGCGCGCCAGCTCACATGGAGAAGAAGAATGATTGGCCCCCACCCGTGAGCTTGTCGAGTCGGGGATTCACGATCGTATTGTAGATCGAGCCGAACGTGTACGAGAGGCCGAGGAAACTGAAGTACGAGAACGAAGTGGCCAGCGCGCGCTGCCGTGTGAGAATGTCCTGTACGCTCAGGGTCCCGCGTTCGAGAAAGAGCTGGTCGTGCACGCTCGACGCCGAGCCGCCGATGTTCACGCTCAGTCCCTTGGCCAGGTTGATATTCACCGAGCCGCCGAGCGAGGCGTTGGCCTTGGAGCGGTCGTGCAGGTACTGCGATACGCTCGCCGTGAGGTCGACGGAGCCCCATCGCTCTGTCGTCGTATTCGCGAGAATGAACTGATGCTGCGCAAGTGTCTCCGCTGTCTTCAGGTAGATCGTCTCTGCGATGTACCGGTTGTGGCTCGGCCCGATCGCGTAAATCGCGACGAACTGGTGCTGGGTCGCCTGCTTCCACGGATAGAAGTTGTACTCGATCGACGCACGCACGCCCATCGACAAGTCCTGGTTGTTGAACTCGGCATGGCCCACATTCGCGTTCAGGCCTGCCGACCAGTGGCTCGTGAGGCTCCGCACGAGCCGGAAGTTTGCGCTCGAGCTGCGCTGAATGAACACGCTGCTAGAGCTATCGCTGAAGGTGTAGTTCGATTGGCGGTAGTTGAGGTCAGCTCCCAGGCTGAGCTTCCACCGGTCCGTGGTGCGCGAGGCACTGAGGTTGCCGGAGAGGCTCGCCGATTTCGTCCGGCTCTCGCCGTTGAAGAATCCGTGTGAGCCCAGCCGATAGACCCAGAGATTCCAGGGGTCGCGTGCCGTGGGAGATGCGGACGTGGCCGCGGGCGCGTCGTAGGTCACGTCGAGATGAGCCGCGGCGGCGGTGGCCGCGGCGTAGCGCACGAGCACCTGCTTGATGGTGCGAGCGAGCGCGCGACGCTGCTCGTCATTGGTCGAGTTGGGAGTGACGCCGGTGAGCAGCGTGTCGGCATGGCTCGCAAAGCGCCGCTGGCCAATGAACTGCACGGTGTACTGCAGGCCGCCGCTGGCGGTCGTCAGCGCCGTCACGAGCACGTGGATGTCGGCGTCCGCGCGGTCGCGCGTCCAGTTCACGAACGCAATCTCGGTGACGAAGAAGTCACGGTCGCACCCCATCGTCTGGCAATCGAGGAAGGCACGCAGGCGCTCGGCCTGCTGCCCGGCGGTGTCGGCTCGGGGCGCCTGCGCACGCAACGCAGGGGCGCCGAGCGCGAGGCCCGCCGCGAGAAGCGTGATCGTCAAGCGCCGGCGCATGCGATTCTCCGTTGATGCTTCATCGTGCAGCGAAGATCGCTAGGGAATCGGGAACTGGCCCTGGACCCCCGAGATGAGCTGCGCCTGATCGATGTTCGGGTTGTTGGCCCGTTCGATGTCCGGCAGCGGGAGACACACCGTGTGGCCGTACACTCCGCCGAGCCGGTACGGCGTACCGGCAGCCGGCGTGAGCGGCTGGTTGAATCGCTCAACGTCGAAGGCCCGAAATCCTTCGACGAACAATACGCGCTGCCGCTCGCCGACAATCAGGGTTGTGATCGATGCCGCGTCTGTCGGGCCGGTGTACGGCTTCAGGCTCACCGCCGCGCGCATGGCGTTGATGACTCCCACGGCGGCCGCGCCGCCCTGCGCCTCGGCGAGTATCAATTGCGCTTCTTCGTACCGCGCGATGGGCTGGGGAAGCGCCTCACCGGCGGTGAGCGTAGCGGCGTTGTACTTGGTCGGAATGAACTCGAGCGACGTTCCGTCCGCCGGCTTCGTCGTCAGCCTGGTCGTCCCCGAACGCGGGTCGACTTCGCCGTTCTCGGTGGTGAGGGCGCGCGCCGCCGGCTCGACGGTCGCAAGACCTCCGGTCGAGATGGCGTTGAACACATGATTGAATCGCCGCGAGCTGGTCGCGTCCATGGCGGCGTTGAACACAAAACCGCTGGGTACGAGCTGGGCGTCGGCAATTGCACCCGCGGCATTGTGCTGGAAGAGCCGCACCCGCGCGCGGCCGACATAAGCGGCGTTCAGCACGCTCGTCTGTCCCGCGGCCCGTGCCGCGGTGACGGCATCCGTGAAGCGCTTCTCGGCCAGTGCGAACATTCCCTTCTGGTCGATCAGCGGTCCAAGATCGAACGCCGCCTGACACATCGCCATCCCAAGGGAGGCGTAGCTGAACCCCGCGTACAGGTTTGCCTGGGCCAGCAATGTCTGGCGGTTGGGCACTTGCGCATCGGTCCATCCGTTGAGGCTGTTGACTGACTGATCGGCCTCCCATCGCGCCGTCGACAGCGGTGTGTATAGGCCTTCCGTAGTCGTACAGCCGTTCGTTCCGTAGCTCCCGGAGGTGAAGCCGTCATCGCGCCGGTCCAGCTGCCAGTTCGCCGCCGTGATAGTGGCGTCCTGCAGCTCGTCGGTGGCGATGCCTTCCGCCACCACAAACCCGCCGAATGCACACTCGAAATCGCCGATTGCGCTGTTGACCATGAGCGTCGCGTTAGCGGGGTTCGTGTAGACGGTCGCGGGCACACTGTTCGGTGTCTGCACGTCGAGCAACCGGGACGTGTTGCACGCAACGACAAACGCCGCCGCGGCCGCTCCGGCCAGCCGCCCCATTCTCCATGAGCACGCACGGGTGCGCCGCCACGTACTCTCGCCGGTTCTCGTGTATGGCATGGGGAGTCGTCAATAGGAGAGGCGAATGCTGACCACGAAGGACGCGAGCTGCGGGTACTCCGACTGATCCAGCGCGATGGAGCCGTTCTGGCCGCCCAGGCTGTTCTCCGGATCGATGCCCGTGTACTTGGTGATCATCGCCAGGTTGCGCGCGCTGGCGGTGACGCCGAGCGAATGCGCTCCAAACCGGCGGGCGAGGACCCCGGGGGCATCGTACGACAGGGACACCTCGCGCAACTTGGTGAAGCTCGCCGGTTTGATGAAGAAGTCGCGCAGCGTGCCGGAGTTCTGCACCACGGCGACGATCTTCGGGTCGTATTTCGCGGGGAACACACTGTAGATGCAATCGGAGGTGAGCTGGCAGTTGATCCGGAGGTTGTTGTCCAGCTTGCTGAAGCCATTCTGGAAATCGACCATGACGTAAAGGCGGAACCTCTGGTACCGGAAGGTATTGATCCACGCTCCTTCCGTTGTCGGAATCGAGTGACCGAAGAACACCTTGGGCGCCTGCACGCTCGTGGTTCCGGGCGCAAAGCAGGGCATGCTACCACCCTTGCCGTCGTCACAGACCGGATTGACCGCCTTCTTCGTCGTCGGGTCGTACGTCGCACTGATCACCTTGAACGTGAAGAGATCGAATGGCGAATAGCCGACGCGGTGCGCCAGGGGAGGCGCGGTGCCAAGGTCGATGTTCGTGTCGGCCGCCGCACCGCTCAGCTTGACGATCTTCGATGTGTTGGCCGCGATGTTGAACTGCATGTCCCAGCCATAATCGCGCCGGCTGACAACCTGGCCCTTGAGGGCGAGTTCGATGCCGTGCTTGTTGATCTGGCCTGCGTTGATGAACTGGGTGCTCGCGCCGAAGCCGGTGGAAGGGGCTACGCCCTTCGACAGGATGGCGTCGTGCGAGACGTCGCTGTAGAACGTGAAGTCGATCCCGATCCGGTCCTTGAAGAGGCCCGCCTCGAAGCCCAGCTCGGTGCCGAGCACCCGCTCCGGCTTGAGGTCCGGATTGCCAAACGTGTTGTTTGAGAGCACCGTCGCGCTGTTCGGGCCAGCGACAGGACTGAGCGTGCGCAGCGCCGTGTTGACTCCGGGCTGTTGCCCGGAACCGCCGTAGGCCACGCGCAGGCGCAGCGCGTCTATGAACGATGGGAGCCTGCCCCTGACGCTGGGCTCCTCGCTCGCGACCCACGAAAGGCTCGCCTTGGGGTACGTCGCCCAGCCGGCCTTGCTGCCGAACGCACTGTTGTTGTCTACCCGCACGGCGCCGGTCACGAAGAGGCGGTCGCTGATCGCGAGTTCCTGCTGGCCGTAGAATCCCAGTGTGTTGTTTGCGGTGAGACTCGACGTCGGTGTTCCCTTCGTACCAGTTGCCGAGATGGTCGACAGGCCGGGCGTGGGAAAGTGGGTGCCCGACGCCGAGAGGGCCGTGTTGTAGTTCGTGTAGTACTGCACCCCGATGGTGCTCTTCGACAGGATGCGCGGACTCACATTGAAGTGCACCGCGCCGGAATAGTCGTAGGTGTTGAACGTGCTCTGTTGCGTGGTCTCCGAGCGTGATCCGTCGAACCCCGCACCCAGGAAGAAGACAATCGTGGAATCCGTCTGGTAGGGCGTGTACGCCTGGATGTCTTCGAGCGTGTAATCGGTGCCGAACAGCAGGCGGTGCGACATCCAGGAGAACGGATCGTACTTCAGCGAAACGCTGCCGGTGAAGCGCTGGACGTCCTGCCAGGAGAGCAAGGCATTGTAGACTTCCGGGGGGAAGGTGAAACCGCCCCTCGACCATCCGCAACCGCGCGGTACGGGCGTGGGGCAGGCGGCCAGCGTCAGTTGGGGTTTCGCGTACTCCCCGGTGAAGAAGATTCCGCCGCCGCTGCCCTCCGGCGTCACGTTGGTGTGGCTCGTGAGGTAGCCCACGCTCGTCTCGAGGTCGAGTTTGCTGCTCGGGACGATCGACAGGTTGGTGCGCGCACTCTTCTGCAGCCGCGCGTTCTGCAGGGTGATGCCTTCGGCATTGTTCCATTCACCAGAGGCGAAGTACCGGTAGACGCCGGCGCCGCCGCTGACGCTTGCGGCGTAGTTCGCGATCCCGCCGTTGCGGAACAGGGGTGTGCCGTTTGCCGCCTCGCTCTTCACATAGTTGATGGAGAGGAGGTTGCCCGTCGCGGGATTGATCCAGTAGTTGGTCGGCATGCGCCCGGCCGCGTTCTGGAACCAGCTGGTGCCGCCCTTCGCCGTGAACGTGTACTTGGTTTCTCCCGCTGCGCCCTTCTTCGTGATGATGTTGATCACGCCGCGCGCGGCCTCCGTCCCGTAGAGTGTTGCTGCGGCAGGACCCTTCAATACTTCGATATTCTCAATCTCCTCAGGGTCGAAGTCGTTGAAGCGCGCGATCAGGCCCGTCTGTCCGTTGTCCACGCGAATGCCGTCGACGTACAGGAGCGGAGTGCTCGAGAGCGAAAAGGTACCTATGCCGCGGACGCGGATCTGCGATCCGGCACCGACCTGCCCGGACGTCGGGATGACCGTCACGCCCGGCGCGCGGCCATTGAGGAGACTTTCCACGCTCGGGACGCTCGTCGTCGCCATGACGTCGGCGACGTTGACGCTGGCCACTGATGTGCCCAGCTCGCGCTTCTCCTGCGTGCCGGCGGTGCCCGTCACCACCAGCTGATTCAGCTCTACCGCACGTTCTGAAAGTGCGAACCGCACGTTCGTGGCGCCGACACGAACGGTATCCGTGACAGGGCGATACCCGAGCAGTCGCGCGTTCAATATCACGGTCGCGCCCGAGAGCCCGGTGATGCGGAACCGGCCCGAGGCGTCCGAGACGGCGCCTTTGCCCGCTGCTCCCGCGACGGCGATTTGCACCCCGGCGAGCGGCCGCTGGCTGCCTTCAACGATCACCCTGCCCTCGACGACGCCATTCTGCGCACGAACGGCGTTCGGCAGCACGAGCAACAGCGCGAGCGACACTGCGCTCAACTTCGCGATCATCAGCGGCCTCCAGCGGGGTCGGGACCATCACCGGGGTCATTCCAGCATCGCTATCCTGCCTCACGCGCCGCGAGCGCGCAAGATTGACTGCCCGGACGCCTGTGCGTTGACCAGTCTTGACATGACTGCTCCCGAATTGATCTTGGGCGGATGAGGATGCGTCTCGTACCAGTATGCGCGCTCGCCATCGCACTGGCGTGCCATCCGGCCGGGGTCGCTGGCCGGCCATCTCCGGTCATGACCAGGGCCGTGCTGCGATCGGCCATCGATTCGCTGGTCGCGGATCCGATGTTCCGCAACGCCTACTGGGGCATCCTGGTGGTTGACCCCGCCGCCGGCGACACGCTCTACTCGCGCAACGCGGGCAAGTTGTTCATGCCTGCCTCAAACCAGAAGATTCTCACCGGCGCCACGGCGCTCGCACAGCTCGGCACCGCGTACCGTTTCTCGACGTGGTTCGTTTCGTCCGCGCCGATTGTTGGTGGCGTCCTGACGGGTGACCTCATCGTTGTCGGCCGCGGCGATCCCTCCGTGAGCGACGCAATGATGGGAGACGCGATGAAGCCGTTGCGTGCAGCCGCGGACTCCCTTTACGCACTCGGTGTCCGCGAGATTGCGGGATCGCTCGTGAAGGGCGGAAACGCATTCCCCGACACGACCATCGGACCATGGGGGTGGCAAGATCTCGACACGCCGTCAGGTGCGGCGGTGGACGAACTGTTCTTCAACAACGGCCTTGCCCGCGTGACGGTATACGGCGGCGATCGCGTCGGCGACTCTGTACGCGTGCGCTCGGCGCCTGCGCGGACTGTGCCGACGCTCGTCGCCGATTTCACGACGGCCGAACCGCCGGCTCCTGCCAATGGCGCCGCCGGTGGTGGGCGTGGCAATGTCGGTGGTGGCGGGCGCGGCGGGCGCGGCGGCCGCAGCGGTACGGTGCGCGCGATCAGCGATATGCGCGGCAGCCGGCCAGTCGTGCATCTCACGGGATGGGTTGCACCCCACGACAGCGTCGTCGCGCAGGTCGCGCTGCGCGACCCGGCGAGCGCCTGGCTTCAGGCGTTTGCGGAGGCGCTGGCCGATCGCGGGATCGTCTTGCGCGGAGACATCGTCCGCACGCCAGACGCCGTGATCACGGACCAGCGACGCCTGTTCACCCTTTCCTCGCCCACCCTGGGCCAGATCCTCCCGAAGTTCCTCAAGCCCTCGCAGAACCAGATTGGCGAACTGCTATTGCACACACTTGGGCTGGAGCGCACGGGAGTGGGATCGGCGGACAGCGGGCGTCGCGTCGTAGAGCGCCAGATAGTCAGTTGGGGCGCGGATACCGCGGGCCTCGTGGTGCGCGATGGCAGCGGGCTCTCGCGCCACGATTACGTCACCCCGGAGACGATCGTGAAGATTCTCGATGCCATGCGGAGGCGCGAGGACTTCAAGGCTTTCTACGATGCGCTCCCCATCGGCGGCGTGGATGGAACGATCGCGAACCGCATGCGCGGCACACCGGCGCAGGGCAACGTGCGCGCCAAGACGGGCACGGTGGACCGGTCACACTCGCTCTCAGGCTATGTCACGACCACCGATGGGCGCATGCTCATGTTCTCGTTTCAGGCCAACAACTACACGGTGCCAAACACGCAAGTGGAGCGAGTGCAGGATTGGATCGCCGCGCAGCTCGCGGGCGCGCCGTTTCTGAAGCCGTAGGCGTTCACGCTCCGGTTATTAGCTGGAACTTCCGCCAGATCCTTGCGAACAGTGCAGGAAGATCCACGATCAGTGAAGCGCCCGCCCCCGCCGGATGCCACTCGAGCGTGTCTTTCAAGATGGCCGGCATCGAGCGCTCAGGGCTCCACCGTTCGATCACCCGCGCGTCGACGTCCACAATCCAGTACTCCGGCACGCTCGCGCGGAGGTAGTAGTGACGCTTCCCCACCCGGTCGCTGCGCGCGCTGCTCGGTGAGATGACCTCGACTGCGACGAGGAGCGAAGTGACGACGCTCCAGTCACGAAGCTGATCCAGATGCGCGTGCCCGGCCGGCGGCGCCACGAAGACATCCGGTTGCGCGATTGTCCCGAACAGCAGATCCAGGTCGGCCGGTGAGACGAGCGCCACGCCAACGTTCTCCCGGTCCACGTAGCCCGAGAGAAGCATGAGGATCTCTCCCACCGCGATCTGGTGGATGGCGCCGGGTGCCGGTGTCACCAGCAGTTCGCCCGCGATGAGCTCGAAGCGCGGCCAGGCGCGCGACCCGTCCTGCATTTCACGCACCTCGGCGGGACTCCAGCGGCGGCTCTCGGCGGGCATGCCCATAGTGTGCTCGGCTCGGCGATTGGAATGCAAGGGGTCACCCTGGACGATGCGGCGGCAAGTGCCGCCGAGCGTCATCAATCTCCCCGCCAGGATCAGCGCAACACCTCGACCGTCGCGTCCCCCGCGCGATCGCGAAGCGTAGCGGAATACTCGCCGCGCACCCGCCGCCGCGCGCTGTCCGGTTCCACGCGTTTGCCCGCCGCATCGAGCGCACCGCTCAGCCCTGCGAGCTGTGTGGAGTCGCGCAGAATGAAGACACGCATATGCGTCCACGTCGAGGCGGAATCGCGAGACACGTACGTCGTAACCGACATGAACGCTCCTGCTCGCTGCGCCTCCCGGTCAATCGGCTCGGCGACGTCGCGGATGTACCGTCCATACTCGTCCAGTTTCCCGGGGCGTGCACGCCAATAGTAGATCCGCGCCAGGGCGCCGCTCCCTGGGGCGGCCGGGGCGCCGCCCGAACTGACTGTCTCCCGCGTCGCAGTGGCGCACGCCAGGCAACCGGCGACAGCGCACCCGAGAACGAGCCGTGCCAACTTTCGCATTTTGGATCCTCCTGGGATCGCCCTCTGTCCGTTCCCGTTCTCGCAGCGGGCTCTCACACCGTCTGCAGATACTCGTGGATCATGCTGACCGTAGCCGATCCTTCGCCAACGGCGGCTGCCACGCGCTTGCCGGAACCGTGCCGTGCATCGCCAGCCGCGAACACGCCGGGCACGCTCGTCTCGAACGGAAAGGGATCGCGATCGGCGGTCCAGCCCTGCGGCCGGTGCCCATCCACCATCACGTCGCGCCCGGTGAGAATGAAGCCCTGGGTGTCGCGCGCAACGAGTCCGGCCACCATCGCCGTGTGAGGTGCGGTGCCGATGAAGATGAACATGGCCGCGGCGGGAACGTCGCGCGTCTCGCCAGTGGTCGCATCCGCGAGTGTGATGGATTCGAGCCGGCCGTCACCCCGCACGGATGCCACGGTGACGTTCGGGACCAGGGTGACGTTTGCCGTTTCCGCGATGCGATCCACGAGGTACTGTGACATGACGGCGCCCAGCTTCGCGCCGCGGAGCAACATTGTTACCGAGCGGGCATACCTCGAGAAGAACATGGCGCCTTGTCCGGCCGAGTTGCCTCCGCCGACGATGAAGATGTCCTGGTCGCGATACGTTGCCGCTTCGGTGAGCGCCGCGCCGTAATAGACCCCCACGCCGGCAAGCGCATCCGCACCCGGTGCCTCCAGCTTGCGGACCTCCATGCCTGGCGCGAGCAGCACAGTGTAGCAGCTCAGCTCCGAGCCATCATCGAGCTTGAGCGTGCGATAGGGATCGTCCCGCCGCAGCTCGACGACATCCTGCACGGTGAGGATCTCGGCGCCGAAGCGCCTCGCCTGCGTCGCGGCGCGGCGGGCGAGGTCGCCTCCGCTGATTCCCCCCGGGAAGCCGAGGTAGTTCTCGATTTGCGAACTCGTGCCCGCCTGCCCGCCGGGCGCGCTGCGCTCCACGAGCAGCGTGCGCAGGCCCTCGGACGCTCCGTACACGGCGGCCGCGAGGCCGGCGGGCCCGCCGCCTACGATGACCAGGTCGTAGAACGGCCGCTTCGGCAGCATCTGCATGCCGAGCTTCTCAGCCAGCTCCCGCGCACTCGGCTGGAGCATCGTCGAACCATCCGGGAAGAGCACGACGGGGAGCCTGGTCATCTCCTCGCTGATGCTTTCGACCAGCTCGCGGGCCGGTGCGTCGTTCCTGAGGTCGAGCCACTGGTAGGGCACCTGGTTTGCCGAAAGAAAATCCTTCACCACGTAGCTCGCCGGCGAGAGCGCAGTGCCAGCCACGCGAATCCCGTCGAACGACGGCCGCGCCTTGTTCACCCAGTCCTCGAGCAGGTCGTCCAGCACCGGATAGAGCCGCTCCTTGGGGGGCTCCCACGGTTTGAGCAGGTAGTGGTCGAGACCAACCCGGTTGATTGCAGCGATCGCGGTTTCCGTGTCGGCATATGCCGTGAGCAGCACGCGGCGCGCATCGGGGTAGAGCTTGCGCGCCTCGACCAGGAACTCGGTGCCCGACATGCCGGGCATGCGCTCGTCAACGAGGAACAATGCGATGAGCACGCCGCGCTTCATCAGCTGCTGCGTAGTCTCCAGCGCCTGCGTGCCGGACGGCGCCTTGATAATGCGGTAGCTCGTTCCGTAGTGATTGCGCAGGTCGCGCTCAACCGCATTGAGAACCTGCGGATCGTCATCAACGGTGAGGAGGACGGGCTTGGCCATGGCGATGCCAAACATACCCTACGCGAGTCGATCGCGAGCGGATTGTGCGGCCCGCTCGGAGTCGGTTCCGGGAGGGCGCCTGTTGCGGCCCCACGGTGGCAGAATCCGCGACGCCACGTGCGAATGTCCCGGCTTGCGATCCCCCGTTCTTCCGCTCCATACTCGTGGCGGCGAGACTGAACTTGAAAGCCTGGGTTTCTCGCGCCGCGGCTGGAGCGCCTGGCCGCATACATCACCAGAGACGCGGAGCCTCCATCAATGCAACCCCTCGGCCTTCTCGCGTTGATCGTACTTGCCCTTCGGCAGGACGGACCCGTCACCGTCGCGGGACTGGGAACACTCCAGTTCCCCGTGAGTACAGGCTCAAGCGAGGCGAGACAGGCGTTTCTCCGAGGAACGCTGCTGCTCCACCTGTTCCATTACGACGACGCGCGTACCGCGTACCGCCGGGCGCAACA
>DASZZO010000325.1:0-15240 GCA_035544915.1 Gemmatimonadaceae bacterium
TGAACAACGCGAAAGTTGCCGGTGTGTTGAAACCCGTGAATCCGGAGTGAAGGGCAAATGGGAACGACGACCCGCCAGCCGCGAGATTTGTTGCGGCACCGTCCAGGGTGGCCAGAATGTACTTGTACACGGAGTCACGGGACACGAATGGGGCCAGTTCTGCGGGATTCGCCTTGATCTCCGTGATCGCACCGAGCGTGTCACGCGTTGCGATCACTTCCAGCAGTTCGGCCGCCTCGATCGTCTTGGCGAATCCCAGGGCCGCCGCCTTCTGTGCTGCATTGAGACTTGCATTCACCGGCACAGCGTTCTTGAAGTTGAAAATGTCGCGCAGGTTGGTGTATTGCCCTGCCCATTGGCCGCTGGCGAAACCCGAGGGATCGAGCTGCTGAATGCCGCCGACGGAGATGCCGATGAAGTAGTGCGAGGTATTGCGGGGCTCCTGCGGAGTGAAGACATAGGACTCGCGCCCGAATCGTCCCATGTCGTTGATGTAGCCCGTGCGCGTGGCACGATACTGTGTCAACAATCCCGTTGCCTGAAGCTGAAATGCGGCCGGATCGCTCGCTGCCCCAGTGATGGTGGGTGCGTTGGGATTGGCGATCAGCAACGACTTGTCGCTGCACGCGCCAAGGCTCGCCATCAGCAGGGCAGTGCCCATCAGGCGCGTGCGCAACATATACGGCCCGGGTCGGCCCGTGCGGTGGTTGATGTCAGTCGTCGTCACGGGTCAGTACCCCAAGTCGATGCTGAAGAAGAACTGCTTCGATGACGGATATGGCGAGAGGTCGATGAAGTGGTTGAAGTTGGTGTTGCCGAAGTTGTTGAACTCGGGGTCGAAGCTCCAATACTTGCTCCAGGTAGCGAGGTTGCGTCCGCTGAAGCTGATGCGCACGTCGCGCGCACGAGCCAGATTGGCCCACGACTTGGGTGCCGCGAATGTGACGTTTACTTCGCGGAGCTTTACGAACGTTCCGTCCTGGATGTACGGCCGGATGTCGCCGCTGGTCCACGTCTGGTAGCGCCACTGTCCGAGCGTCCGCGCTGGGTCGGGTGAGGCCTGCGTGTAATCGCGAGCGTTGCCCCCCTCGTCGAACGTCTGGTTCGTCATGTCGGCGGTGTATCCACCATTGCGCCAGTCGAGCAGCGCAGAGAAGCTCCAATTCTTGTACGTCACCTGATTCAGGAACTGCGTCTGATGGCGCGGGTTGGATTCGGCAATCATGGAATCGACGGTGATACTCCCTGCGAGCGTGGTGCCGACCGGCAGGAGGTGGCACGGCTTGCCGTCAGAGCCGGTACCCGCCACAAGCTGCCGCGTTACCGGGTCGGTCGAGTTGCGGCAGCTGAAGGGAATGTTTCCCCAGATAAGTGTGGAAGAGGTGCCAGTCGCCAGGCGATTGCGGCCAAAGCTCGCACCAAAGGAGTTGGGCGCCGCGAACGATGGTACGGGCAGGTTGTCGACGTTCTCCTTGTTCGCGCCGTACGTTGTGCGAAGCGTCCACTCGACATCACGCGTGCGGATCGGCACGAGCGTGATCGCCGCCTCGATGCCATGCACCGAGAGCCGCCCGCCGTTGATTATCTGCTGCCCGAGCCCCGAGCTGGGCGGCAGCGGAAAGGTCAACAGCAGGTCCTTGATCACCCGGTCGTAGTGGGTGACTTCCAGCCCGATGCGTTGCCCCCAGAGCGAGGCGTCGATGCCGAACTCGGTCTCGTTCATTACTTCTGGCTTGATGGCCGGATTGCCAACCGTCTGAGCCGAGGTGAGCGCCGCCTGGCCGCCTATAAGCGCTGCGTTTGTTCCATAGAGCACGTCGCGATCCCCATAGCGCGGCCGGTTGCCCGATTGCCCAACGGCGGCGCGCAACTTGAGCTCGTCGATTGCCGAGGTAAGGGGCCGTACAAGGCGGTAGCTGGCCGAATACTTCGGGAAAGCGTAGTACCTGGCGCGGTCACCGTTCGCGCTCGACCGGTCGGCTCGGATACCCGCCGCGAGCGAGAGCTTCTCATCGAGCAGAATGGCCTGCTCGTTGATGTAGTATGACTGGTCGCGGAACTCGGTCACAGTGTTGTTTACAGAGATGTCCGTGGCGCCGACCACCACCTGCCGCGTGGGCAGCAGTCCGCGCCCCCGGAGCAGGTAGGTGACCAGTTTGGAGTTCTCAATTGTGGCTCCAATCGCGGTCTGCGCGGAGGTCAGCCACCTGGACCCGGGTGTAAACGTCCAGACCAGATTACCGCTCTGGTTGAACTGGAAGCTCGAGGCGTTGACCTGCTCCGAGGTCCCGAGGAACCCGTCGGCGGGCTCGAACTGCAGGAAGTTGGGCGAATAAACAGTGCCTTCCTGCTGGAAGCGATCCAAGCCGCCAAGGTATGAGAACTGCACCGAGTTCTTCGACGTCGACAGAAGCGAGTAGCCCACGCGCATGTTCGCCGACTGACGCCACACATCCTCGTTTGCGATGATATTCGGGAGTACCTCGAACGGGTTCGACGTCTTGAGATTGCCCATGAACGGATTTCTGACATGGTGGCCCGTGGCATCCACGGCCTTGAAGTCGAGAATCGCAGGCGAATACGCGAACACGTACATCGGGCTCGCACCTGTGTTGTCGTTATTCCCCAAGCCGTCCTGAATGAAGTTGTGCGTTACGTCGACACCGCCGCTCACCGTCAGCTTCTCGCCTATGGTCTGGTCGAGGTTGAGGCGTCCGGAAGTCCGCCGCGCGCCTGTGTTGATCAGGATGCCTTTGTTCAGGCGGTCGTTCAACGAGGCGAAGAAGCGCGTGTTGTTCATTCCGCCCGAGGCGGACAGGACGCTCTCGTATGACGGATCGGTCTGACTGTAGAGCTGCTTCTGCCAGTCGTACCATGGACAGTTTGGATTGCACGCCACCTTCGCGGCGGAGTCGCCCACGGGGCCGCCCGTCCAGTTCTTCTTCGGGTCTGCATTGGCCACGTCATTGTAATCGATGAAACGACGCGACCCCAGCGTCTTTGCCGGGCTCTGGCTTCCCATGCGCTGCGTAAGATTCCAACGCGTCTGGCCGCTCTTTCCCTTCTTGGTGGTAATGACTACCACGCCGTTCGTCGCGCGTGAACCGTATATGGCGCTGGCCGCCGCCGACTTGAGCACTTCAATGCTCTCAATATCGTTCGGATTGATGTCTGCGAGACGGTTGACCACCTGGTCCTGGCTGGAACTCGTCGTGCCAGTGGAGCGGGTAATCGCCGCCAGTCCGGACCCCACCGACGCATTCGACACGATGATACCGTCCACAACGTAGAGCGGATCGCCTTGACCGAGCACCGAGGTGGCGCCGCGGATCTGGATCTGCATGCCGCCGCCCGGAGCGCCGCTGTTATCAAACACAACCGCGCCGGCGATTTTCCCTGCGATGTTGCCCTCGAGGGACTTGGATGGCGTCTTGGTGAGGTCCTCCGCTGAGACCGTCCCGATTGCAGTCGACGCATTGCGCCGGTCGACGGTTGTAGCCTGGCCCGTCACCACCACTCCCTCGAGCTGCAAGGCGTCCTTCTCCATCGAGAAGTTGGCCGTCGCCTGCGTGGAGGTCACGCGCACGGACACACGCTTGAAGCCGATCGCGCGCGCGAGCACGGTCACGTCGCCGTTCGGTATGCGGAGGCGATATTCGCCGCGTTCGTTTGTACGAACGCCAAGCAACTGGCCGAGTATGCCGACGGTGGCATCCTGCAACGGCTGTCCGGTTTCCTTCTGGGTTACTGTCCCGCTGATCTCGCGGACCTGTCCCCGGACTGATGTGGGCGTTGCCGCGACAAACGCAGCGGCTGCGAACAGAAGAATCCTTCGCACAGAACCTCCGAAAGATGTGGGGGAATCGGTCCGTCGCGATCGGCCCGCTGCAGCACATGTAGCGCTATCAGTCCTCCGCCTACTTCGCGCAAACGTCTCCTTCAAGTACCCGGTCTGTCAAGAGAACATCACAGATCCATGACACGACGCTCGTGGTCCGGCCCGCGGCCGGATATCTTCCGGCACCATGATCCGTCTCGACGACGTCTACAAGTCTTTCGGCCCCAAGAAGGTGCTCGCGGGCTTCAGCCTCGAAGTGCGCGAGGGGGAGACCATGGTCATCATCGGCTACTCCGGCACGGGCAAGAGCGTCGCCATCAAGCACATCGTCGGGCTGCTCGAGCCCGACAAAGGCACGGTCTGGGTGGACGATCTGGAAGTGCCAAAGCTCTCGCGGCGCGACCTTTACGCGCTTCGCGAACGCATTGGCTACGTATTCCAGAGCTCTGCGCTGTTCGACTCGATGACCGTAGCCGAAAACATTGCCATGGGGCTGCGCCAGCTGCGGAAGCTGAGCCCGGACGAGATCACCACGCGCGTCCAGGAATCGCTCGAGCTCGTGGACCTGCCGAAGTCCTCCAATGTCCTCCCCATCGAGCTCTCCGGCGGCATGCGCAAACGAGTCGGCATCGCACGCGCCATCGCACTCCGACCGAAGTACCTGCTGTACGATGAGCCGACTACAGGCCTCGACCCCGTCACCGCCGCAGTCATTGATGAGCTCATGGTGCGCATGCAGAAGGCGCTGGGCGTGACGGGTATCGTGATCACGCACGACATGCGAAGCGCCTTCAGGGTGGGCACACGAATCGCCATGCTCTACGAGGGTCGGGTGCGCGCCGTGGGGACTGTGGACGAGATCAGGCACACCACCGATCCGGTCGTCCGCCAATTCATAGAAGGGCAGCCCGCGCTGATCGGCGACGAGGCCATGGCGTGACATCCCAAGGGGACGCCGGAAAGAAGAAGCGCCGGAAGCCCCGGCGCGGGCGACGCCCCGCAAGCCAGGAGATTTCTGCCGGCGGCGTCGTCGTGCGGCGCTCGGGCGCCGAGACGTTTTTTCTCATCATCCGCGACAGCTATGAGAACTGGGGCTTCCCCAAAGGGCATCTGCAAGACGGCGAGCCCCCGGAGCGAGCCGCGTTACGCGAGGTGAGCGAAGAGACGGGGCTCGGTGGCCTCGAACTCCGTGGCCCCGTCTCCGTCGTCGACTGGCACTTCCGCTTTCGGGGGCGCCTGATTCACAAGGTCTGCCATTTTTTCCTCATGGAGACCACGGAGACGATCACCCGCCCACAACGCGCTGAGGGGATCACCGCGTGCCGATGGGTGCAGTATGATGACGCCGTTCGGCTGATTTCCTATGAGAATGCGGGAGCCGTCCTTGCCCGCGCGAACGCGTTACTTGCCGGCCAGCCGGACGCGGCCCCGGACCTTTCCCACCCGGCGGTCCGGTAGCCGTGACAGCTCGCGCCGCTTCCGGCCCGAATCCCGCCACGGTGCTGGCCCTCGCAACGAGGGAGCGCTCACGTGAGCTGCTCAAGCGCTCGTTCCCACGGCGCCGCGCGCGGCTCACGCTCGCGCGCACCGTGCCGGAGTTCACTCAGGCCTTTCGGCGCGTGATGGTAGATGCGGCGATCGTCGACGTGGCGCAGCCCACGGAAGAGACCTGGCGCGCGGCCGCGCTCGCGCGCGACTACCCGAGCGTCCCGTTCTTCGGCCTGGCGCCAATGCGCGTGGCCGACGGCGCGGCCGTCGCGCGCTGTGCGGAAGCCGACTTTGCCGATGTGCTCGCCGAAGGGATGGACGACGCGGGGCTGGCCGAACTGGTGCTCGCCCACGCCTTCACGCCGCGCTTCTCCGCCGCGCTTCACGATGCCAACCGCCTGCTCGGACTGGAGACGGACTTGCAGGAACGCGCGTGGCGCGTGATCGTCTCCCATGGCGGGCGGCTGCTGCGCACCGAAACCATCTCCGCGCAACTCGCTGTTACGCGCGAACACCTGAGCCGCAGCTTCGCCGCCGCCGGCAAGCCGAACCTCAAGCGCATCATTGATCTCGTCCGGCTCCTCGCGGCCGCCGAGCTGGCGAAGAATCCCGGGTACGACGTGAGTGATGTGGCAAGGGTGCTGGAGTTCGCCAGCCCAAGTCACCTGACGAGTACGGCGCTCAGGATTGTTGGAACACGATCAAACTCTCTGGCGAGACTCAGGGCATCGGATCTTATTGAGCGGTTCAGAGAGGGAAGAGGGAGAAGCCGGCAGTCGAGAGTTTAGAGTTGAGGGTTCAGGGTTCATTGCCGTGAGGCTTGAGACTTGAGTTGAGGATTTTTGGGCGAGGTTCGAGCGGGCAACTCGCCACCCCCACCTCCCGACTCTCATCCACCAAACTCTCAACCCCCAACTCTCAACTCTCGTCTGCCCCTTTGACTTCTCAGCCGCCCTTGTGATATTTTTCACAAGCGACCCAATCGTTCCCCATCGCCCTGGCTCCAATGGCCCAAACGACGCTGCTCCGACCCGGCGAGATCAAGGACATCCTCCTCCGCGAAATCGAGGCCGCTGACCTCGCCTCGCTCGATGTCGAAGAGGTCGGTTCAGTGCTCGAAGTCAAGGATGGAGTGGCCCGCATCTACGGCCTCCAGAAAGCCATGGCGGGGGAAATGCTCGAGGTGACTTCGTCGGAAACAGGGGAGAAGATCACCGCCCTGGCGCTCAACCTCGAAGAAGACAACATCGGCTCGGTCATTCTCGGCGACTACCTGCGCCTCAAGGAAGGCGATGAGGTACGCCGCACGGGCCGCGTCCTGGAAGTGCCCGTTGGCCCCGAGCTGCTCGGCCGCGTGGTGGATTCCCTCGGACGCCCTATAGACGGGCTGGGTCCGATCAACGCGAAACACACACGAAAGGTCGAGAGCGAGGCGCCGGGGATCATCGTGCGACAGCCGGTGAAAGAGCCCCTCCAGACGGGCATCAAGTCAATCGACTCGATGATCCCGATCGGAAGGGGACAGCGCGAGCTGATCATCGGCGACCGCGGCACCGGCAAGACCGCGATCGCCGTGGACACAATCATTAACCAGAAAGGTGCAGGCGTTATCTGCGTCTATGTCGCGATCGGGCAGAAGGCGTCCACTGTGGCGAGCGTCGTCGAGAAGCTCAAGGCCTCGGGCGCGATGGAGTTCTCCATCATCGTGGCCGCCACGGCGAGCGACCCCGCACCGATGCAGTACATCGCCCCCTATACGGGCGCAGCGATGGCGGAATACTTCATGTACAACGAGGGCCAGGCCACGCTCGCGGTATACGACGACCTCTCCAAGCAGGCAGCGGCGTACCGCCAGCTTTCGCTCGTGCTGCGCCGTCCGCCAGGCCGCGAAGCCTTCCCAGGCGATGTGTTCTACCTCCACTCGCGGCTCCTCGAGCGAGCGGCCAAGCTCAGTGAGGATCCCACGGTGGTGGACGGCAAGAACATCCTGAAGCCGGGGGGCTCACTTACCGCGCTCCCGATTATCGAAACGCAAGCCGGCGACGTGTCGGCCTACATCCCCACCAACGTCATCTCGATCACCGATGGGCAGATCTTCCTGGAGGCCGACCTTTTCTATTCAGGCGTCCGCCCCGCCGTCAACGTCGGCATCTCCGTCTCGCGCGTCGGCGGCTCGGCCCAGGTGAAGGCCATGCGCTCCGTGGCCGGCCGCCTCCGCCTCGACCTCGCACAATACCGTGAACTCGAAGCCTTCTCGGCCTTCGCCTCCGACCTGGACGCCGCCACCAAAAAGCAGCTCGAACGAGGCGCCCGGACGGTCGAGGCGCTCAAGCAAGGCCAGTACGAGCCGATGACCGTCGAGGATCAGGTGATGATCATCTACGCGGTGACCAACGGCTACATCGACGATGTAGACACCGGCAAAGTGAAGTCCTGGGAGAAGGGATTTCACGAATACATGAGAGCCCAGTTCCCACAGGTTGGAGATAAGATCCGGACCGAGAAGGTCCTGTCGAAGGAGATTGAGGGGGAATTGAAACGGGCCATTGAGCAGTATAAGAAGGCAGTCGCGAGTTGAGAGTTGAGAGTCTGGGGTTTATTGCCGTGAGACTTGAGACGGGAGTTGTGCGCGCGCCTAGGCATGACTCGCGCGCCGGGTCCTGCAACGCTCAACGCTCGACTCCAGACGCCAGTCCCCCCGCCGACTCTCAACGCCCGACTCCAGACTCTCGACTGCCCCATGGCTAAAGGTCGCGAACTCAAGGGCCGCATCAAGTCCGTCGAGAACACGCGGAAAATCACCCGCACGATGGAAATGATTGCGACCTCCAAGATGAAGCGCGCTCAGGACAGAGTCATTGCGGCCCGGCCGTACGCGCGCGCTCTCGCAGACGTCATCTCGAGTCTCTACACCTCGGACCTGGCCGATGAGTTTCCGCTGCTGCGCCAGCCCAAGCAGGTCAAGCGGGCAGCGGTGGTGCTGCTGACGTCCAATCGCGGACTGGCCGGCGGATTCAGCTCGAACCTCATCAAGGAAGCGCGAGCGCTCATTGCGAAGCTCGAAGCGGGCGGCGCCGAGGTCGAGCTGCATGTTGTGGGGCGCAAAGGAATCGGATACTTCAGGTACATCGGACGGCCGGTGAAAGTCCCGCGCACCGATATTACCGACCGGCCCACCGCGGCCGATGCGGGTTCGCTCGTGGAAACGGTGATGGCAGAGTACGCGAGCGGCGCGCTGGATGCGGTGTACGTCGTGTGCGCGCAATACAAATCGGCGCTGTCATCTCCGCCGGCGAGCGAGCTCGTGCTGCCGGTGGCCAAACCGGAGAAAAAGGGGCCACAAAAGGACTATCTGCTTTTTCCGTCGGCCGCCGAGATATTGAATGCGCTGCTGCCGGCGTATGTACGCAATGCCGTCTACCGGGCACTGGTGGAAACGGCGGCCGCCGAGCAGGCCGCGCGCCGAACCGCAATGAAGAACGCCACGGATAACGCGGGAGAGATGCTGAATCTCCTCCGCCGCACGTATAACCGCGCCCGCCAGGCGAATATTACACAGGAGATCGCTGAGATTGTGGGCGGCGCAGCGGCCTTGGAATGACAGTCGAGAGTTTGAGGTCGAGAGTTGTGCTCCAATCACCCGGCAAACCATGACTACCACAGCTACCGCCCCTAGTACCAGCATCGGCAAGATCGTCCAGGTGATTGGCCCGGTTCTCGATGTCGAGTTCCAGCCCGATCACCTGCCCGAGATCTACAACGCGTTGGAGATCAAGGGCACGACTGACTCCGGCCAGAAGATCCGAGTGGTCGTCGAAGTGCAGCAACACATCGGCCGCAACCAGGTGCGCGCGGTCGCGATGAGCTCGACGGACGGCGTGGTGCGCGGCATGGATGCGACTGACACGGGATCGGCCATCACGATCCCGGTGGGCGCGGCAGCGCTCGGGCGTATTCTCAACGTGCTCGGCGAGCCAGTGGACAACGGCGAGCCGATTGCGGCCGATGCGGAGCGCTGGCCGATTCATCGGAAGCGGCCGGACTTCGTGAACCTCGAACCCAAAACCGAGGTGTTCGAGACCGGCATCAAGGTGATCGATCTCATCGCGCCCTTCGTGAAGGGCGGAAAGATCGGGCTCTTCGGCGGCGCCGGCGTGGGCAAGACGGTCATCATCATGGAGTTGATCAACAACGTCCAGAAAGGACACGGCGGGAAGTCCGTGTTCTGTGGCGTGGGCGAGCGGACGCGTGAGGGGAACGACCTCTATCTCGAGATGAAGGAATCGGGCGTCCTCAAATCCACGGCGCTCATCTATGGGCAGATGAACGAGCCCCCCGGCGCGCGACTGCGCGTGGGACTTTCGGGACTGACGGTCGCCGAATATTTCCGCGATCGCGAGAACGCCGACGTGCTCGTGTTCATCGACAACATCTTCCGGTTCACCCAGGCCGGATCAGAAGTCTCGGCGCTGCTCGGACGCATGCCAAGCGCGGTCGGCTACCAGCCCACCCTGGCCACGGAGATGGGCGACCTGCAGGAACGCATCACCTCCACGCGCAACGGCTCGATCACCTCGGTGCAGGCTATCTATGTGCCGGCTGACGACATCACGGACCCCGCGCCGGCTACTGCGTTCGCGCACCTCGACGCAACGGTCGTGCTGTCAAGGGCCATCACCGAGCTGGGGATCTATCCTGCTGTCGATCCGCTCGCGTCCAGCTCGCGCATTCTCGATCCACAGTTCCTTGGCGAACGGCATTACAAGGCCGCTACCGAGGTGCAACGGATCCTGCAGCGCTATAAGGAACTCCAGGACATCATTGCGATTCTCGGCATGGAAGAGCTGAGCGAGGATGACAAGAAAATCGTCGGAAGAGCGCGGCGCATCCAGCGCTTCATGTCACAGCCTTTCGCGGTGGCCGAGCAGTTCACGGGAATCGCGGGCAAATACTGCAAGCTGGATGAGACCATCTCATCATTCGAACGACTGACGCAGGGCGAGTTCGACAACCTGCCCGAACAGGCGTTCTTCATGGCGGGCGGAATCGACGACGTGGTGGAGAACGCCAGGAAGATACAGGCGTAATGCTGCACATCTCGGTTATCAGCCCGGAATCGCTACTCTACGAGGGCGACGCGCCGTCGGTCGTCGCTCCGGCGTATGACGGCGAGGTCGGAATCCTCACGGGCCATGCGCCCATGGTGACCGTGCTGGGCACCGGCACGCTCCGGGTGGGTGGCGGGCCGTCGTTCAGCGTGTCGGGCGGGTTTCTGCAGGTGGTGGACAACCAGGTGCGCGTGGTGACCGAACGAGCCTCGAAGATCTGAGCGTGAATGCGGATCGGAACTTGCCGCCGCGAATCAGCGTACGACGTGCAGGTAGAAGCGCGGCCATCGCATTCAAACACCTCCCTCCAGATCGACAGGAAATGATCCGTCCTCCCAAGATCGCGTTCGTTCTCGCTTTGCTCACAGGTCTCGCGCACTCCGGCGCTCCTCTTGCCCTCGCCCAGGCGTACAACTACCCGGCGCTGCAAACGCCGCGCCTGGTCGACCGGGAGTACAACTTCGCCGCGGCGAGTGCGAGCAAGGCGGGCACCTCGCTGATCTTCCAATGGCGCGAGGCGATGCGAGCCGACTGGCAGTTCACGCTCGACGGCGGTATCGCCGCGCCGCGGGGCGGGGGGAACACACGCGCGATCATCGGCGCTGCCGTCGCGTGGCAGGCCACGAAGGCCACCGATGACTTTCCGTTCGACGTCGCCCTCACCGCGGGCGCCGGCTTCTCGAGCGGGAGCGGCTATTCGGTGCTCCGAGTGCCCTTTGGCGCGGCCGTCGGGCACACGTTCGACCTCCAGGACGGCTTCAGTCTCACGCCGTACGTCCACCCGCGCCTGTCGGTCGACCGCTGCAGCGTTTGCAATAAAGGCGGCGCTGCGAGCAAGCTGAACGTGGACGTGGACATTGGCCTGAGCTTCGTGGTAACGCCCCAGGTGGCGTTGCGGATGGCGGCGCTGCTGGGCGGATCCGACTACGTGGGCGGGACGAGTTCGGTGGGATTCTCGGTGGCGTGGACGCCGCTGGGGTTGAAGAAGTAGGAGGCGGTCAGCGCGCGAGCAGCCCCTCCACCAGCGCCACGGACCGGTCAGCCGCACCCAGTCCGGCCTCCACGACCTCTTGCGCGCGGCGCCCGGCCGCGGCCCGCGCACCGGGCTCGGAGAAAAGCGCCAAGGTGCGCACTGCAATCTCGGCCGCAGACCGCGCGGTGAATGCTCCACCGCGATGCAGCAACGCTTCCGCGTCGCGGCTCGAACTGAAGCGGGGGCCGACAAGCACGGGAACCGCAAATGCGGCGGGCTCCACCACCGAGTGCAATCCCGCGGAATGAAAGCCGCCGCCCACGTAGGCGATATCAGCCAAGGCGTAGAGGTCGGCCAGCACGCCCGTGCGATCCACCAGAACGACGTCCGCCTCGCGTTGCGCGGGGCGCCCGAGACGGGCGAGTGAAAATCCGGCCCGCTCGGCCCATAGCTCAATGGCCGCGAGATGCGCCCCGGTCGGTTCGTGCGGAGCGACTATGAGGCGCGCTCCCGGGATGCACGGGCGCACGTCTTTCCAGGCTTCAAGCAGGGGTTTCAGGTCTGACGGCCAGGTGGAACCGGCCACCAATGTGGGGCGCGAGCGGGTCGCGGCAAATGGGGCGAGAAGGGCGCCCGCGCGGTCAACGGCGATGGCGCGCGCCCACACCTGGTCGTAGCGCGAGTCGCCTGTCACCGTCACCCGTTCGCGCGGCACGCCGAGCGAGGCAAGCCGGTCGGCGTCGAGCGAATCAACGGCGCCAACGGCGGTCAGCGCGCGGTATGCGTCGGCGAGTACCAGTGCGGCCAGCGGCGAGGCACGCCCGGACTCTGCGGAGAACGTGGCGGAGATCAATCCCACAGGCACGCCGCGCGCCGCGGCGCGCGCGACGAGCACGGGCCAGACGTCCAGCTTGCTGAAGACCAGCGCCGCGGGGCGCAACGACGTGAGGGCCGCGTCGGCGTCGCCGGCAGTGTCGAATGCGAGGTAGTCCGTGAAGTCGGCGCCCAACCCGTGCGCGAATGTCTTCGCGCTGGGGGAATAGAACGTGTACGCCACCTGAAGATCCGGACGGCGTTCGCGGAGACGCGCGATAACCGGTTGCGCCTGCAGCCCCTCACCCACGGAGGAGCCGTGCACCCAGAGGAGAGGCCGGGCGAGATTGCGTTCGCGGGCGGCCCACGCCGCGTAACGCTCGCGTATCCCGCGGCGGGCGCGCACCGAGGCGAGGAACTTGCCGCTTCCGCCGGGAGAAAGGGCGGCGGCAGCGCGCGCGAGATGACCGGCTAGTGAGTACGGAACACGAACGACCGGATGCATCGACTGCGGCGGCGCGCCCTGGAGGTCATTTCCTCGTTGAAGCCGTCAGCACCGAATCGATGACATGCCGGAAAAGCTTCACAGGCTGGGCCCCTTCGATCATTGCGCCACCTACGAAGAACGTGGGCGTCGTCTGGGCACCCGACTTGCTGGCCCTGGCCTGGTCCGCCTGCACGAGCTGCAGCGTCGAGCGCTTCTGCACGCATTCGTGCTGCCGCGCCGCGTCGGCGCCGGAGGCAATGGCGAGCGAGTCGAAGTACGCCTCCGGCTTCGCCATCTTTTCCCAAGTGGCCTGCGTCTCGAAGATGCGATCGTGCGTGGGCCAGAACTTTCCCTGTGCCGACGCGCACATGGCGGCGAGCGCCGACGGCCAGGCATTCGCGTGCATGCCGAGCGGGAAGTTGATGTAGGCAACGCGCAACTTGCCCGGGTCGACGTACTCCTTCTTGAGGGCGGGAAAGGTCGAATCGTGCCACATCTTGCACCAGGGGCACTGAAAATCGCTCACCACCAGCAGCCAGGTTGACGCGGTATCCGAGCCCATCACGCGGCCGTGGTCCGCGGCGACCGCGAGTGTGTCGGGCTTCGCCGCGTTCGTGGCGGCAGTTGTCGTGGCGGGTGTGGTCGCAGCCGCGGCGCCGGGCTTGGCTCGGGCTGAGTTGTCCGCATTCGGGGACGCTTCGCCCCGCGAGCAGGCGAAGGCGCAGCAAGCGAGGGCAACGGAGAAGAATCGGTGTGATAACATGGGGAATAATCAAATGGGAGACGAGCCAACAGTCGAGGGTCGCGGGTCGAGCGTTGAGCGATCCCAGCGCTCCATGCACCCGCGTTTACGCGTGTGGAGGCGTGGCTATTGCTGCACTTGTCGTTGCGTCGAGTCAAATCAACGATGTGGTCGCTTGAGGCAACGTTGTTTCCGGCAAAATGATCGATGCATCCGGTTGAGACGACGATGCAGAGCGCAAAACGATCATTGAGACGATTCCGGGTGGGCGTTGCCGCTGTCTCGCGGGGCTTTGCGGCTCGTCAAGGGACCGTTGCAGCGGCACACGGGGACGTGCAACGACGACAAGAGAGCGTTGCCGCCGCGCAAGCGACCATTTCGGTCTTGCACAGGAACGATGCATGCGCGTCAGCGCGCCTTTACAGAACCGCGTGCGGGCATGTCGTTCCTGCCAGCGGACCCTGCAGCATTTTCATGGAACGTTGTTCCGGGCGAATGCCGCACTGCATGCGCAAAACGGTGCTTCGTTCCGTCCGAATGGCGCACGGCACGCGCCGAACGGAACATCGCACCATCTGAACGGCCCATCGCAACCGCCGAAATCGGCAGCGGGGCAGCTGAAGCAAGCAATGCAAGCCCGCGGCGAGCCTGGCCGCCCTGAAATGCCAGTCTACCTGCATCCCCAGCGCAGACGGAGCTCACCACCGAGGCCCCGTCTTGCGGATTTCCGCTGCGTGCCGTAAAACTCTACTCCATTAACGAAGTGTGACGCCGCACACGCTTCCCCGGGTAGTCATTTAGAAGCCGCGCCCTGCATGGACGGGACGCGCGCAGGTTTATTTGCTATTGCGGGGTTCGGCGGCCTCGAGAGTATGGGACTCCCGACGCGAAGTAGACGTCCCCACCCGTTCACTTTCAGTTGAGGGAATGCGATGCGAAAGCGTACTCGGTTACTTGGTTGGCTGACCGCTGTACTGGCCGCCGTCGTGTGGGTTCCCACGATCGCACTGGCCCAGAATGCGACCATCACCGGCAAGGTCACTGCAAAGGAGAGTGGGCAGCCACTCGTCGGCGCGAACGTGACGATCGACGCGCTCAACGTATCGGTCGGGACGAACACCCAAGGCATATACACCGTCGTCATCCCGGGCGCCCGGGTGAATGGGCAGTCGGTGGTGATGCGTGTGCGATCGATAGGATACGCACCGCAGGCCACCTCCATAATTCCCAAGGCCGGGTCGGTAACGCTCGACTACGCGCTGACCGAGGACATCAACCGCCTGAACCAGGTGGTGGTCACGGGTGTGACGGCGGGCACGGAGCAGCGCAAGCTGCCATTCACGGTGGCGCAAGTAAATGAGAAGGACCTGCCCGTGCCGGGCACCAATCCGCTCAACGACATCCAGGGCAAGATTCCCGGCGCACAAATCGTGTCCAGTAGCGGCCGCCCGGGCTCAACGCCCTCGATCATTCTCCGCGCTCCCCAGTCGCTGAACGTGAACGCGGCAGGCCGCTCGCAGGGACCTCTGCTCATCGTCGACGGCGTCATCCAGAACGGCCAGCTCAGCGACATCAATCCGCAGGACATCGAAAGCATTGAAGTCGTCAAGGGCGCCGCAGCGTCCACGCTTTACGGCTCGCGCGCGGGCAACGGCGTCATCCAGATCACGACCAAATCGGGCAAGAGTCAGGGCGAGGGCATCCGCTTCTCGGCCCGGGTCGAGAGCGGGGTGAGCGATGTCGAGGGTCGCTACCGCAACGCACAGTCGAGCTTCCTCACGATGAGTGAGG